>JBGSKI010000049.1:0-16776 GCA_041741315.1 Hyphomonas sp.
GTCGGCGCAACGGTGGGGCAGCTCGCCAAGGCGGGCGGCGCGGCGCGGGTCGTCGGCATTGCCGGTTCGGACGACAAGTGCGACTGGCTGACTCGCGAAGCCAGGTTCGACGCGGCGATCAACTACAAGGCCGTTCCGGACCTCACCGCCGCCATCCGCGAAGCCTGCCAGTGCGGGATCGATGTCCTGTTCGACAATGTCGGCAACGCCATGGTCAACCGCGTCATCCCGCTGATGAACCTGAATGGCCGCATCTGCATTTCCGGCCAGGTCGCCGATTACAATGTCGAGCCGTCGCAACGGCCCGGCATCGTCAACACGTCGCAATTCATCACTCACCGCCTCAACATGCAGGGCCTCGTCGTGTTCGATTTCGCGCGCGAATTTCCCGGCGCCCTTGCCGAGATGGCCGGCATGCTGGCGACCGGCGCACTGAAGACCAACGAGGAGCGCTTCGACGGCATCGCCGCCATGCCCGAAGCCTTCTGCGGATTGTTCCGGGGCGAGAATTTCGGCCGTCGGGTCGTGAAGGTCGGGAGGGAATCATGAGCGCCATTTACGACATCACAAAAGACAAGTGGCAACGCTTCACCTTCGAGCGGAAAGACCGTGTGCTGATGGCGTTCATCACGTCGGATCATCCCGTGAATGGGGTCGACGAACAGATGCACACCGAACTCGCGCTTGTCTTCAATTGCCTGCAGCGGGATTCCGAAAGTGACATCATCATCCTGTCGGGGAAGGGCCGTGCCTTCTGTGCCGGGGGTGATTTCGACTGGTTCGAGGAACAGATCGAACATCCGGAGCGGTTCCGCGCCATCGGATGGGATGCCAAGCAGATCGTCGTCACCCTGCTGCAAATGGAAAAGCCGATTATCTGCCGCATGAATGGCGCGGCGGCCGGCCTCGGCGCGACGATTGCGCTCCTGTGCGACATCATCATCGCCGACGAGACCGCGAAGATCGGCGATCCGCACGTCAAGGTCGGCCTCGTGGCCGGGGATGGTGGCGCGCTGATCTGGCCGCAACTCGTCGGTTTTGCCAAGGCCAAGGAACTGCTACTGACCGGCGATCTTCTCTCGGCGAAAGAGGCGCAGGCGCTCGGCCTGATCAATTACGCCGTACCCGGAGATCAGCTCGACGCAAAGGTCGACGAGATGGTGCGCAAGCTGCTTGCCAATCCGAAATGGGCCGTCCGCTGGACCAAGACCGCCGCCAACATTCCCCTGCGCGCGCTTGCCGCGCAGATCATGGATGCCAGCATCGGTTGGGAGAGTGTGTCGAACTATCTCTCCGACCGGCGCGAGGCCGTTGCGGCCTTCAAGGAAAAGCGTCCGCCGAACCTGACGGGCGAATGACATGATCTTCCGTGAACCGAAGCCTTCCGAATTGCGGGAACTGTCTGACCTGTGCCTGCGCTCGAAGGCGCACTGGGACTATTCCGAAGACATGTTGAAGGCTTTCAAGGATGAACTGACGCTCCGCAAGACCGACCTCGACATGGACGCCGTCATGCTCGCCGAGGACAAGCGCGGCATTGCCGGATTGGTGCAGGTGTCGATGGCGGGCACAGATGCGGCTCTCGAGAAACTGTTCGTAGACCCGGCGCGACTGAGCGAGGGCACGGGCTACAACCTCTATGTCTGGGCCTGCCGCATTGCCCGTGATAATGGGGCCAAACGCCTGGTTATCAATTCCGATCCCGCTGCCGTTTCCTTCTACATCCATATGGGCGCGGTGCCGGCTGGCGAAGCCGAATCCGGCTCCATTCCGGGCCGAATGCTCCCTCGGCTCATTCATTCGCTGGGGTGACGCTTGCGGGAGGGAAATTGACGCCGGCACAATCCGGAGCTATCTCCCGGTTTGTGGTGATTTGGCCGGTCGGCTTGCAGCCACGTTAAACAAGTCGCTAAAAGGCCGTGCGGACTTGCCAGCGTTGCGCTGAACCCCGCCGCCCTTTTCCCGCGACGAAACGACAGGGAAGAGCGGCGATGCCGATCAAGATTCCGGATACTTTGCCAGCCCGCGACATTCTCGTGCGCGAGGGCGTATCGGTGATGCGCGAGACCGATGCCATCCGGCAGGACATCCGCCCGCTGCAGATCGGCCTGCTCAACCTGATGCCGAACAAGGTCCGGACCGAGGCCCAGATCGCGCGTCTGATCGGCGCATCGCCGCTGCAGGTCGAGCTGACGCTGGTCATGGTTGGCGGCCACACCCCGAAGAACACGCCCGAGGAACACCTGATCAGCTTCTACCAGGACTGGGACGCCGTGAAGGATCGCAAGTTCGATGGCTTCATCGTCACCGGCGCGCCGGTTGAATTGCTCGACTATGAAGACGTCGGCTATTGGCCGGAACTCGCCCGGATTCTGGACTGGACGCGCACGAATGTGCATTCCAGCTTCTTCATCTGCTGGGGCGCGATGGCGGCCGCCTGGCACCTGCACGGCGTGCCCAAGCATGCGCTCAGCGAGAAGGCGTTCGGGGTCTATCGCCATCGCAACCTTGCACCGGCTTCGCCGTACCTCTCCGGCTTTTCGGACGATTTCCAGATACCGGTCAGCCGCTGGACCGAAGTTCGCGCTACTGACATTACCTGCGCACCGGGGCTGGAACTCCTGATGGATTCCGATTTCACCGGTCCGTGCCTCCTGTCGGAGCCTGCAGCGCGCAATCTCTATTGCTTCAATCATATCGAGTACGATTCGACGTCGCTGAAAGAAGAATACGAACGCGATCTCGCCGCCGGAAAGCCGATCCGGCCGCCGCATGGCTATTTTCCGAACGACGACACCAGCGCCAAGCCGCTCAACCGCTGGCGCAGCCATGCGCATCTCCTGTTTGGCAACTGGATTAACCAGGTCTACCAGACGACGCCCTTCGACGCGGCGCGGATCGGGGAAGTGGAATGACCGCGCGGCAAGCTTTCTCGCCGCCGCTAATCGCACTAGGCTCCGCCGCATGAACAGCTTTGCGCCCGAACCCGATCATGTCACCGAGCTCCGCCGTCAGTTGTCACGCTGGGTGACGGAAAAGATGCCGCGCGAGAAGCGTCGCGACTGGGACAAGGCGCATACATGGGACCGGTCGTTGTTTGCGGAGCTTGCCGCGATGGGCCTGATCGGCCTCACCATTCCGGAGGAATATGGCGGGCAGGGCGAGGATATCTACGCCGCCGCCGCAGTGATTGATGAACTGTGCCGGGGCGGGCCGAGCATGGCCGGGCCGTTCATCCACGCCGCCTTCTATGGCGGCCTCAACATTTCCGAGAACGGATCACGGGAACAGAAGGCGGCCCTGCTGCCGAAGATCGCGCGCGGCGAGATGTTCCTCTGCTACGGCCTGTCCGAACCGAATGTCGGCGGCGACCTGCCGAATGTCGAGACGCGCGTCGAGCGCAAGAGTGGCGAACTCGTCATCAACGGGGCCAAGCGCTGGTGCACCGGGGCTGACTGGTCGGACTATATTTATTGCCTCTGCCGTTCCGGCGGGCCGGAAGACCGGCACGGCAATCTCACTTTCATCCTTGTCCCGACGAATGCGCCGGGTGTCTCGATGCAGCCGATCGAGCATGTGAACCTGCGCTATACGGCATCGATGGATGTGTTCCTCGATGATGTCCGCCTGCCGGAAAGTGCGATTGTCGGTGGGCCGGACCGCTGGAACAAGGGTTGGGAGGCGCTGGCCGGCCGGGCACTCGATGTCGAAAAGATAGAGATCACGGCTGTTGCCTATGGCATCGCCCGTGCCGCTCTGACCGAGGCATGGGATTATGCCCAGACCCGCGTGCAGTTCGGCAAGCCGATAGGAAAACACCAGGCGGTCGCCCACAAACTCGTCACGGCCCGCACGAAGCTACAGGCCTGCCGCCACATGCTTTACCACGCCGCCTGGCTCGCCGGAGAGGGCCTGCCATGCTCAACGGAAACGGCAATGGCCAAGCTGTTCGTGGCGGATACCGCCGTCGAGATCGGCCTTGCCTGCCAGCAGGTCATCGGAGCCTATGGCCTGTCGGACGCTTACGACATCGAGCGCAATGTCCGGGACCTGCTTGGAATGCCCATCGTTGGCGGTTCGTCCGATATGCAGAAGAACAATCTGGCGAGGATGCTCAGACTGTAAGTGTAGCCACGCTTTTCAGGCCGGTTTGCCAGCTAGCAGGCCGAATCGGCCGCCCTCACCGCCTGTGGAAATCCGAAACATGACGGCAAATGCGGATTGCCGGATGCGCCTGTGGAATGCAGAACAGGCCTCTGGTCAGACGCCCGGAGCGCAGAATGCACATGATCTACCAGGTGTTGCGCTGGCTGACGCCGAGTTCGGTGGTCGCCATGGTCGCCGCGCATTATCTCTGGCCGGCGGCGTTCGTGCCCATTTGGGCATTCGTGATGACCCTCGTGCCGGCCAATCTGGCGCTCGTCGTCGGCGAATGGATTGGCAAGCGGTGGAGCAAGGATCTGCCAGATGCAGGCGCCTGAAACCGAATTGTCCTATGCGGCGTATTTCGACGACCCGGTCAAGCGCCGCCTCGTGCGCGCGGTCGAGCAGATCTCGGGCCAGCCGCAGATCCGCAAGTTATACCAGCACTACCGGGACCACCTTGCCCATGACGTGCCCTTCTTCGAGGCGGCAATGCGCCTTCTCGACCTCGATGTGCAGTTCTCGGCCTCGCGCCTGGCGGAAATTCCCCGCACCGGGCCGCTGGTTATCGTTGCGAACCATCCCTTCGGGGTTCTCGACGGCCTGATCATCTGCTGGCTCACCAGCCTGCGCCGGATGGATTTCAAGGTTCTCACCAATTCCGTTCTGGACGGCGTGCCTGAGGCTCGGCCCTACCTGCTGACGGTGAATTTCGGCGGCACGCGGGAAGCCATCGAAGCCAATGTGGCGATGCGGCGGGAGGCCCTCACGCACATCAAGGCCGGTGGCTGCATCATCGTTTTCCCGAGCGGCGGAGTCGCCACCACGCCGCGCCCCTTTGACAGGACGGCGGTCGACGACGAATGGAAGCCGTTCACCGCAAAGCTGATCACCCACGGCAACGCCTCGGTCACACCGATTTTTTTCGAAGGCCAGAATTCCCGCCTGTTCCAGATCGCCAGCCATGTCTCGCTTGAATTGCGTCTTGCGCTGGTCTTCCGCGAAGTGAAGCGCCGCATGGGAACTGTCATGCCGGTGCATATCGGCGAAACGCTATCGCCGGAGACGATCGCCGAGTCGGGCAAGCGGAAGGGCCTGATGGAATTCCTCCGTGAGCGGACCTACCAGCTTGCGCCGGACGGCCGTGTCCTGCGATACAGTGAGGCAACACGCCGGTTCATGGAGAAAAAGCCTAAAGTGTTCCGGTAAGGGGAGAATGGGATGACGGATCCACTGGGCGGACTGGCAGACTCTGCATTGGAGCATGCTGCCGCCGATGCCGCTGGCGGACTGGCACATGGCCATCCGGGCGCACCGCACGATACCGTTTGCCTGAATTGCGGGACGGTCCTGCAGGGTGATTTCTGCCATGTTTGCGGCCAGAGCGGAGAAAGCCTGCGCCGGCCTTTCTGGTCGCTGCTGGGCGAAAGCCTGGAAACCCTGCTCTCTATCGACGGCCGTATTGCCCGTACCCTGCCACCACTGATGTTGCAGCCCGGCCGGATGACCCGCGCCTATCTTGACGGCCAGCGGACGCGGTTCATTCCACCCTTCCGGTTGTATGTGCTGGCATCGCTCGTCTTCTTCGTGCTCGTTCCGCTGTTTACGGGACAGGCCGTCTCGATCCTGCCCAAGGGGGCGCAGGACTTTGAATCCGCAAGGGCAGAAATCGAACAGTCGCACATGGATGGCGACATGGATGACGAGGAATATGCCGCTGCCGTCAAGGGGCTGGACGAGGCCGAAGCAGTCTGGAAGGCAGGCATTCCGGGCCTGGTTACGCCCCAGCCGCCGGGCGAGGAAGGAGCGGAACCGGCAGAGCCCGATAAAGAATGGGCAGGATTCATCCCGCGCGAAGCGCTCGATTCTATTCGCGAAGCTGGAGAGAATGGCGACAGGGAATCGGCGCGTTTTGCCGAAGTGATGGACGAACCCGGCCGGCTGGCCCAGCAGACGATGCGCTGGATTCCGCGCATGATGTTCGTTCTGGTGCCGGCTTATGCAGCATTGCTGGGGCTAGTCTATTTGTGGCGGCGGCAGTTCCTGTATTTCGACCACCTGATCGTCTCGCTGCACTTTCATTCGGCGATGTTCTTCGCGATGGCGGCCGGGGTGCTGGCGGCAATGCTGGTCGGCTACGGGTGGGTGACTTTGGCGCTGCTCGTCTACTCCAATGTCTATCTCTACCGCCTGCAGCGGGTCACCTATGGCCGTGGGCGCCTCAGTTCCGTGTTACGGACATTGGCGCTCGACAGCGTCTATTTCGGCATCCTCATGTCGGGCCTGCTCATGGCGGTTATTCTCGGTGCGTTGTCTCTGTGATGGCGGGCAAATGATCACAGCCGTGAAATTCCGGAAGATTGCACTCGCGTTCCCGCACGCGCTGGAACGTCCCCATTTCGACCGCGCCAGCTTCCGGGTCGACGTGCCGAGGGGCAAGACCTTCTCCACGCTCGGGCCGTCGGGCAAGGAGTGCAATGTCTTCCTGACGCCGGACGAACAGGGCATGCTGGTTGGCGCAGAGCCCGGAATCTTTGCCAAGCTGGCCAACAAGTGGGGTGACAAAGGCGCAACATCGATCGACCTCACCAAATGCGATGAGGCGACGCTCCGTTCCGCCCTTACCCTGGCATGGCATCATGCAGCTCCGGCAAGGCTGCATGGCCAACTCGGGCTTTGAACCGTTCGGGATCGGCGCTAGTCTGTGCCATGGCTGATACTGTTCCTTCGCTCGACCTCATCGCTGCCGCGCGCGCTCTGGTGCCCGAACTCGCGGTCCGTGCGGCTGAAATGGAGGAGGCCCGCCGCCTCCCGGCAGATGTCGCCCGGAAGATGGCCGAATCCGGCCTGTTCCGGATGATTACGCCACGGCGCTTCGGCGGCCTCGAATTGTCTCCGCGCGAAATTGTTGAAACGATCGAGATACTGTCTGCGCCGAATGCCAGTGCAGGCTGGTGCGCGATGATCGCAGGAACGACCGCACTCAACGCGGCCTACATGGCACCGGCATATGCAGCGGAAATCTATGCCGATCCGATGGCTGTCACTGGCGGCGTGTTTGCTCCGATGGGCAAGGCAACGGTCGAGGGAGACCATTACCGCGTGTCCGGCCGTTGGCAGTGGGGCTCCGGGTCGATCAATTGCACCTGGCTGTGCGGCGGCTCCACGATCTGGGAAAACGGCGAGATGCTGCGCCTGCCGTCCGGCGCACCGGACACGCGCATGATGGTCTTCCCGGCATCCGACGCCGTACTGCACGACACTTGGCACGTCATGGGCCTCAAGGGCACGGGCTCGGGCGACATCGAAGTGAAAGACCTGCTCGTGCCGAAGGGCCGGTCCGTTTCGCTGGTGTCCGATGCGCCGCTCGAAACCGGCCCCTTGTTCAAATTCCCGGCCTTCGGCCTGCTCGCGCTTGGCGTTTGCGCCGTTGCCCTCGGCAATGGCCGCGGCGCGCTGGACGCCTTCGCGTCGCTGGCCACCTCTAAAAAATCGCAGGGCTCGGCAAAAACCCTCGCCGAGCGCCAGACCGTGCAGGCGGAATTTGCCCGGTGCGAAGCTGCCTGGCGGGCCGCCCGCGCCTATCTCTTCGCCGAGATCGATCGGGTATGGGCCATCGCGCAGGGCGAGGGAGGCATCCCGATGGAGGCCCGCGCCGACCTGCGCCTCGCATGTACCCACATGACGCGCACAGGCGCCGACATTTGCCGCACCCTGTACGACCTTGGTGGCGGCGCGACGCTCTTCGAAACGTCACCGCTGCAGCGCCACTTCCGCGATGCCCACGCGATCACGCAGCATATCGTCACCGCGCCGAGCACTCTCGAACTCACTGGACGTATTCTGTTCGGTCTGCCGACCGATGGCGGCATGGTCTGACGGACGACATGTCGCACACGGCCTGATAAATCCGAAATCGTGACTGGCGGCGCCGGGCGGCTCGTGTAAATTTGTAACAAAGCCTGCGCAGGCGCGGGCGGCACAAGGAAACTCCCCATGAAAATTCGCGGATGGATGATGGCGGCTTCGCTGGTCGCGCTGGCGGCGACCGGTTGTACCAACAAGCTCGGGCAGGAGCCCGACCTTTATGTCGAGCTACCGGAAGAGCCGCCGGCACCGACACCGGTCGATCCCATGGCCATCGACACAAGCACGGAATGGGGTGCGTTCCTGTCTTCCTTCCTCGAGGGTTATTTTCCGCTCAATCCGAATTTCGCCGTCTATCAGGGCCGCCACGAATTCGACGGCAACTTGCCGGACTGGAGCGAAGCGGGCCTGAAGGCGCAGATCGATATGCGCAAGGCTGCGATAGCCAGTGCGCAGGCGCTTAATCCTGCCGGGCTCAGCGATGAACAGAAATTCGAGCGCGACTATCTGATCCGCGTCATGCAGGGCGAGATGTTCTGGATCGAAGGAGCCGACCTGCCGCACCATAATCCTGCCTATTATGTCGGCATGCTGGATCCGAACGTCTACATCGCGCGACCCTATGCCGATGCCGAGACACGGATGAAGGCCTTCATTAAATACGCGAAGAATGTTCCAGCGGCGGCCGCCCAGATCGAGGCGAATCTTCAACTGCCATTGCCGGCGACTTTCCTGAAACTTGGCCAGGCCGGATTCGGCGGCTTTGCCGACTATTATACCGGCGACGCCAAGGCCGCCTTTGCAGACGTCGACAATCCGGAGCTGCAGGCCGAGTTCGACGCTGCGGCTGCTGCAGCATCTGCAGCCATGAAAAACCTGTCAGACCATATCGGCTCGGTCCCTGCGACGCCGGACGGCTTCGCGATGGGCGCGGAGAAATTTTCGGACATGGTGCGCCTCACCGAGGCGGTCGACTTGCCACTTGATCAGCTGAAGGCGATTGGCCAGGCAGACCTGAAGCGCAACCAGGACGCCCTGAAGGAGGCTTGCGCCGTCTATGCACCCGGTCTGGAGATCGGTGCCTGCATGGACAAGATGGGGGCCAACAAGCCGGATATTGGCCCGGTCGAGGAGGCGCGGACGCAGCTTCCGGAACTGCGCGCGTTCATCGAGGCGCATGACATTGTCTCCATTCCGGGCACCGAACAGGCCCAGGTGGAGGAGTCCCCGCCCTACAACCGGCAGAACTCCGCCTATATCGACTTGCCGGGGCCGTACGACCTCGGCCTGCCGTCCGTCTATTATATCTCGCCGCCTGACCCGGCATGGGACGAGGCAACCCGCAACGCCTACGTGCCTGGCAAGATGGACCTCCTGTTCACCAGCGTGCACGAAGTCTGGCCCGGCCACTTCCTGAACTTCCTGCATTCGAACCGCGCCGAATCCGTGTTCGGGAAACTCTGGGTCGGATATGCCTTCGCCGAGGGCTGGGCACATTATACCGAAGAGATGATGTATGATGCGGGCCTGCATGACGGTGACCCGGAAACCCATATCGGCCAGCTGTCGAACGCGCTCCTGCGCGATTGCCGCTATCTCTCGGCCATCGGCTTGCATGCCGAAGGCATGACCGTGCAGCAGAGCTACGACCTGTTCCGCACCGAATGCTACCAGGATTCCGGCAATGCGACTCAGCAGTCGGCCCGCGGCACCTACGATCCGGCCTACCTGAACTACACGATGGGCAAGCTGATGATCCGCAAGCTGCGCAATGACTGGACGGCGAAACACTTCCCGGACGATCCGCGTTCCGGCTGGAAGGCGTTCCATGACGAGTTCCTGTCCTATGGCGGCCCGCCGATCCCGCTGGTGCGTCAGCAGATGATGGAAGAAGACGCGCCGAAGGCCGTTTTCTAGGTGATCTGCGCCGGTTCCTGTCGATACCCGTTCGCCCTGCCTGGACTTGGGGGCAGGGCGTGACGGGGGTGACGGTTCTGGTCGATGCGGATGCGTGCCCGGTCAAGGAAGAGGTCTACCGGGTGGCGCTGCGCCATGGCGTACCTGTTGTGATTGTTGCGAATTCCTGGCTCCGCATTCCGGACCATCCGCTGGTCTCCCGGCAGGTCGTGACGGATGGCTTCGATGCGGCCGATGACTGGATTGCGGCCCAGGCAGGGCCCCATAGCCTGGTGATTACGGCCGATATCTTGCTGGCTCAGCGCGGCCTTTTGGCCGGTTCCCGGGTGGTTTCGCCAAATGGCAAGCCGTTCACGGATGCCTCGATCGGCACGGCGGTCGCCGTCCGGGCGATCCATGCCGACCTGCGGTCCGGCGTCGGCGATGGCGTGGCGCGGGGCCCGGCGCCTTTCACCAAGGCTGACCGCTCGAATTTCCTGAATGCCATGGATGCGGCCTTGGTCGCTTTGAAGAAGGCGGCCGCCAAAGCCTAGAGATTCATCTGCGATTGCGTGGTCAGGGAAATGAGCTTCCCTTCGGAGGTCTCGACCCGTGTCTGCCAGACCTGAAGGCGCTTGCCGGTGCTGATCGGGGTCGCGGTGGCGACCAGTACGGTTCCGGCCGGGGCGGCGGCGATCAGGTTGGTCTTGCTCTCGGTCGTGGTCGTGCCATTCGAGCCTTCCGGCAGGTTCAGGAATGCGCCGAGCGCCCCGGCGCAATCGGCCAGGGTCATCAGGAAGCCGCCATGCGCGATCCGCCCGGCCGTGCAATGGTCCTCGCCGACCGTCGCCCGAAGGGTCACGCCGTCCTTTGCCGCCGACACCACGTCCAGCCCGATGAGCCGAGCAAACGGCATCGCCGTGGCCATTGCCTGCATCTGTTTCGCGTCCATCCGGATGAGCCTTTCGCGCCAAATTGCCCATTTCATCGCCTGTTCGGGGGGCCGCGCCAAGCCCTCTCGTCGGGCAAGGCCGTGGCCCCAAACACTTGCCCTTAACGGCCTGCGTGCTAGAGCGCGGGCATGAACGACATCACACTCCACAAGGGCGACCTGCCTGCAGGGCTCGATTTCGGGCCGGTCGTCGCCATCGACACCGAGGCCATGGGCCTCAATCCGCAGCGCGACCTGCTGACCCTCGTGCAGCTCTCCTCCGGTGACGGCACGGCGCACCTGGTCCAGCTTGGCCGCGATTTCGACTGTCCGAACCTCAAGGCGCTTCTGGTCGATCCGAAGGTCGTGAAACTGTTCCATTTCGCCCGGTTCGACATTGCCATGATGCAGCGCTGGCTGGGCATCCAGTGCGCGCCGGTCTGGTGCACCAAGATCGCCTCGCGCCTCGCCCGGACCTATACGGACCGGCACGGCCTGAAGGATGTGGCAAGGGAAGTTGCCGGGATCGACCTCTCAAAGGCGCAGCAAAGCTCCGACTGGGGTGCCGCGACGCTGAGCGACGCGCAAATCCAGTATGCCGCCTCCGACGTGCTGTACCTGCACCAGATCAAGGCCGGACTCGAGGCCATGCTGGTGCGCGAAGGCCGGATGGGCCTAGCACAGGCCTGTTTCGACTTCCTGCCGGTCCGGGCCCGCCTCGACCTCGCCGGCTGGGCCGCCGAGGACATTTTTTCCCACTCCTGACAGAAGCGTCATGCCTTCGCCGCTTTCGTGATGCCCTGATCGCCGCTAAACACCCATATCTGTAGCGTTTCAGGAAATCCGCCGCCTCCCATGGACGTCGCCAAGCATCACGATCCGGCCTCCCTGTGGGCCCCGCGCCGGCAGATGACGCTGGCGCAGGCGCGCAAGCGGTCCGAACGGGTGAAGATGCTGCGCGTGGCGCTGGTCGCGGCAGCCGCGATTTCCATCGGTTTCTTCGCCGGCCACGTCATCAAGAGCGCCATCACTACCGATTCCCGCCCGGTTCAGGTGTCGGAAGACGAGCGCGTCACGATGATGAACCCCCGTTTCACCGGCCGCGACGCCTCCGGCCAAAGCTTCCAGATCACCGCCGAAGCGGCCCGCCGCCGCCGGTCGACCACCGAAACGGTCGACCTTGTCGCCCCGGTCCTGCGCGACCAGGCCGGCGGCGAGGTGCGGGCACCGTCCGGCATGTACGACCGCGAGGCCGGCATTCTGGAACTGTACGAAGACGTACGTATCACCGACAGTTCGGGTTATACGTTCGTAACCTCCGGTGCCCGGGTCCATGTGGATGAGGGCCGTGTCGAGGGCCTGTCCCCCCTTGTGGGCAAAGGCCCCCTTGGCGACATACGCTGCGACTCGTATGAAGTGCTGGAGAATGGCAATCGCGTTGTCTGCACGGGCAACGTCAAGACAGTGATCTACCCCGCTCCGGCGGGAGAACCGGTCACAAGCGAAGGTGATGTAGATGGCCCGAATTAAGATTACAGCGCTCCTGCTGCTGGCAGTTTCGGCATTCGCCGCCCCTGCGATGGCGCAGATCTCGTCCGAAGGCGGACCGATCTATATCAATTCCGACCGGACCGAGAGCCTTGAGCGCGAGCGCAAGGTCATCCTGATCGGCAATGTCGACATCCAGCAGGGCGAAGCCCGCCTGCGCGCCAACAAGGTGACGCTGATCTTCGCGGGCAAGGAAGGGGCCGGATCCGGCTCGCTCGGCGGCAGTTTCGGCCAGATCCAGACCATGCAGGCCGATGGCGAGGTCTATTACGTGACCCCCGAACTGAAGGCCAAGGGCGATACCGGCGTCTATGAGGCCGCGGTCGACACGATCACCATGACCGGCAATGTCGCCCTGATGCGCGGCGCCGACGTGGCCGAGGGCCAGACGCTCAAACTCGAGATCAAGAACCGGCGCACGACACTCGATGGCGGCGAGGGACGGATGCGCATGATGATCGATCCGGACGCGCAATCCGGCTCGAACGGTTAAATTTCTCAAGCATCGTGAAACCGATCTTAAGCATGTGCAGGTAGAGACGCAGGGGGCAGCAATGCCCGCGAAACAAGGGAATCCTACAAGAGATGAGTACGCCGGCTGAAGGCCTTGTCGTTGAGAATATTGCCAAGTCGTTTGGCAAGCGGCAGGTCGTGCGCGACGTCTCCCTCTCCCTTCAACGCGGTGAAGTTGTTGGCCTGCTTGGACCCAACGGGGCCGGCAAAACGACCTGCTTCTACATGATCATGGGCCTGATTGGCGCCGATTCCGGATCGATCTCGATCGATGGGGAAGACGTGACCCGCCTGCCCATGTACCAGCGCGCACGCCTCGGCGTGGGCTATCTTCCGCAGGAGGCCTCGATTTTCCGGGGCATGACGGTGGAAGAAAATGTGATGGCCGTGGCGGAACTGGTCGAGAAAGACCGCTCTGCCCGTATGGCACAGGTCGATAGCCTGCTCAGCGAACTGCATGTCGAACATCTGCGCGGCCAGGCGGCCACGTCCCTTTCGGGAGGTGAACGCCGCCGGGTGGAGATCGCACGTGCGCTCGCATCGCGTCCGAGCTTCATGCTACTGGACGAACCGTTCACCGGTATCGACCCGCTTGCCATCTCCGACATTTCCGAACTTGTCCGCTACCTGAAGCAGCGTGGCCTGGGCGTCCTGATTACGGACCACCAGGTGCGCGAAACGCTGCAGATCGTCGACCGGGCCTATGTGATGTACGATGGCGAAGTTCTGTTCAACGGCACGCCGGCTGACGTGCTGAAGAACGAGGATGTGCGCCGGGTCTATCTGGGTGAACAGTTCGCCGCTTGATCTGAAGGGCGCGGGCTAGGGATGAAACAGTCACTCGACATGCGCCAGGGCACGTCCCTGGTAATGACGCCGCAATTGCAGCAGGCGATCAAGCTGTTGCAGCTCTCCAACCAGGAACTCGCCGAGTTCGTGGAGGCCGAGATCGAGCGCAATCCGCTGCTCAACAAGGCAGAAGAGTCCGACGCCCCGGCCGCCGAGACGATCGAAACCAAGGGCCGCGAACAGCTGTCGCTGGATGACACTTCGGGCTTGGGCTAAGCCCGCGACCAGCTCGATGCGCCGCGCGAAGACGTGTTCGAACCGGGCACCGGGTCCGATGACGGCACCGGCGCCAGCCTCAGCGGCCCGTCGGCCAAGACCGACTGGTCGAGCGCCAGCCAGGGCGGTTCGGGCGAGGATTTCGACTATGCCGCGAACGTCTCTTCGGACGTCACGCTGCACGAACACCTGCACACGCAATTGAATTTTGCCGGCCTGTCCGACGCCGACCGGCTGATCGCCGCCCGCCTGATCGACGAGACCGACGAGGCCGGTTACCTGCGCACCGACATTGCCGATGTTGCGTTGGCGCTGGGCGCCGACGATGCGAATGTCGAGGCGGTGCTGAAGGTCTGCCAGGGTTTCGAGCCAACCGGCGTGATGGCCCGCTCGATCCCGGAATGCCTCGCGTTGCAGCTCAAGGACCGGGGCCGGTACGACCCGGCCATGGAAGCGATGCTGCAGAACCTGTCGCTGGTTGCCAAGCACGACCTGAAGACGCTCGCCGACCTGTGCGGCGTCGGCAAGGAAGACCTGCTCGAGATGATGACGGAACTCCGCCAGCTCTCGCCGAAGCCGGGTGCCGGGTTCTCGAGCGACACGACGGTTGCGGTTGCCCCCGATGTGTTCGTCCGTGAGCTGCCGAACGGCATGTTCGCCGTCGAACTGAATTCAGAGACCCTGCCGCGCGTCCTGATGGACAAGGCCTATTATGCCGAGGTCACGGCCCTGCCGATGCGCGAGCGCGAGAAGGAGTTCATCTCCGAATGCGCGGCCTCGGCCACCTGGCTGATCAAGTCGCTCGACCAGCGCGCCCGCACGATCCTGAAGGTCGCCAGCGAAATCGTCCGCCAGCAGGACGCCTTCTTCGCCCACGGTGTCGCGCACCTGCGCCCGCTCAACCTGAAGCAGGTTGCCGACGCGATCCAGATGCATGAATCGACGGTCAGCCGCGTCACCTCGAACAAGTACATGGCGACCCCGCGCGGCCTGTTCGAACTGAAATACTTCTTCTCGGCCTCGATCCCGGCGACCGGCGGCGGTGAAGCGCACTCGGCCGAAGCCGTCCGTCACCGGATCAAGATCCTGATCGACAACGAGACGGCCGAAGACGTTCTGTCTGACGACCAGATCGTCGAGATACTCACCGGCTACGGCATCGAAGTCGCCCGCCGCACGGTGGCGAAATACCGAGAAAGCCTGAACATCCCGTCGAGCGTCCAGCGCCGCCGGATCAATCGCGCGAGCGCCTAATTGACCGGTGCCGGTTCCGGCGCCGGGTCGAACATGGCGTTGAGGTAGGCCGCGAGCCGCACCCCGCCCTGTGACAGGCGCAGGCGCACTTCGTCGCGGTGGGCATAGGCGTATTCCCATTTCAGGTTCCGGTTGGCCGGATACACCGTTGCCATCAGCGCCGTGCTCTCGTCGGCCCAGTCGGCCGGGCCGGAGGAAGCCCAGTCGGCGGCGAGGTCGGGGGTGATCTTCGGCAGCAGCCAAGCCGTCCATTCCGTGTACGACAATTCCTCGTACTGGATCAGTTTCTCGTCCCAGACCATGTGCAGGTTGGTGACTTCGTCGAACCAGGTGCAGAGGAAATCATTGCCGCCCCGGTCGGTGCCGTTTCCGGCATGCAGGGGTTGTTGCAGGTCGCCGATGATGTGGATGATGAAGCGCAGGGCGAGCGCCTTGTCTTCCGGGCTGGTGGCGGGGTCGAGCACCTGGGCGCGGAATTTCGCAAGCGCCGAGACGGCATCGCCTTCCGGCGGCGCGCCGGCCTCTGCATAGGTTTGGCCGGTCGGGATGGTGACATAATGCCAGGGATTGGCCTCGCTGCGCCAGAAATTGTCCGGGTTCGAGCGCATGTGATCCGGCCAGTCGGCGGCCTCGGCCATGCTCTCGGTGCCGAGGATGCCGGTGACCGCGTCGTGTGCGGGCTGGCTGAGATAGTGGTCGGCAATCTCGGCCGTCACGCGGTGTCCGATCTTGCCCCAGGCGAAGGCCGGCGAGGCGCAGGCGGCGGCGAGGAAGAGGCTGGCGAGAAGACGGAACATGGCGGGTCCTCCGTGGGAAACTGTCTTTCGCCTTCATGCGGGCAATGTGTGACAGCCGCAACTCCGGACCGCCTCAAATCAGCGCGTCGACGTCTTTCCAGTAGGGCAGGCTCGGCTGTGCGCCGGGCTTTGTGCAGGCGAGCGCCCCGGCGGTGACGGCAAACCTGAGGGCGGCCTCAGGCGTCTTGCCCTCGATCAGGGCAACGGTGAGCGCGGCGGTGAACGTGTCGCCGGCGCCGACCGTATCGACGACTTTGACCCTTGGCGGTGCGGCCCGCGCCAGTTCCCGTCCGTTACCATAGAGGATCGCGCCCTCGGCACCGATCGACACCGCAATCAGGGCCTCGAAATGGTGCAGACGCTCGCCATAATAGGCCGCTTCGGTCTCGTTGACGCTGATCAGGTCGGCCTCGTGCAGCAATTCGTCCGGCACCGGCAGGGCAGGGGCAAGGTTCAGGCTGACGAAGCCGGTGGCCCGCTTCGCCGCCGCCAGAAGGGCCGGCACCGGTACTTCGAGAACGCCCATCATGTGGTGGATGTCGAGGCCGTCGACGTCTTCGGCGCGCACCGCATTGTTGGCACCGGGGCAGACCACGATCTGGTTCTCGCCCGTGGCCGAGACGGCGATCAGCGCGACGCCGGTCGTCTCGCCATTGATGTGCGCGACATGGCTGAGGCCGACGCCGCCATCCTGCAACAGTTTCAGGGCCTCGGCGGCCATGTCGTCGGCACCGACCGCGCCGACCAGGTCCACGTTCGCGC
>JBGSKI010000050.1:0-4815 GCA_041741315.1 Hyphomonas sp.
CCAGCCCCGGAAAGCCCGCTCCACGAGGGCCACCCGGCGCTCGCGCCGCGAACCGGTCATGAAGTGAACGCTGCCGATGCCCGCCCGGACCGGCCGTCCGGCGACGATGACGATTCCCCGCCATCACCGTCTGCCCGCCGCTTCAATCCGTGGAACTGACGCGGACCAAACTACAGAAAACCTACACGATCTGCTTAGTTTCTTTCCGGTTTGTTGCGCCGCAGCAACATTCGGGGGGGAATTACTGTATTCGGCACGAAACAACTGCATCGTCTGTTTGGCGCGCATCAATTTCATGACAAATGCGCGGCACAAGGTCCCGCGACGGGCGGGTATCTCCCACCGAAAACAGGTGCCTCCCATGACAATCCGTTCCCACCTCCGTGCCTTGCTCGGTGCCAGCCTGCTTGTGCTCGCCGCCCAGCCGGCACTGGCCCAGCAAGCGCCGGATTCCGAAGCGCGCCTCACGACCGTGACGGTCACCGCGCAGAAGGTCGAAGAGAACCTCCAGAATGTTCCGATCTCGATCACGACCGTCTCGGACGAAAAGCTCGACGTGCTGAAATCGTCCGGTGCGGACGTGCGCTTCCTCTCGGCCAAGGTGCCGAGCGTGATTGCCGAAAGCTCGTTCGGGCGCGCCTTTCCGCGCTTCTACATTCGCGGCATCGGCAATACCGATTTCGACCTGAACGCGTCGCAGCCGGTCAGCCTGGTGTATGATGACGTGCCCTATGAGAGCCCGATCCTGAAGGGCTTCCCGGTGTTCGACCTCGACAAGATCGAAGTGCTGCGCGGGCCGCAGGGCACGCTGTTCGGGCGCAACACGCCGGGCGGCATCATCAAGTTCGACTCCGCCAAGCCGGTGTATGAGCGCACGGGATATGTCCGGGCGTCGTATGGCAACTACAATACGAAGGATATCGAAGGCGCGTACAATGCGCCGGTGTTCGAGGACCAGCTGGCGGTGCGCCTGTCCGGCCTCTACCAGGAGCGCGATCCGTATGTCGACAATGCGCTGACCGGCGAGAAGGACCGCTACGAAGGCTTCAAGGAAGTCGCCGGGCGCGGGCAGATCCTGTTCACGCCGGTGGATACGGGCTTTACCGCGCTGCTGAATTTCCATGCCCGCCGCAATGAAGGCGACGCCCGCCTGTTCCGGGCCAATATCATCGATGCAGGGCACAAGGGCCTCGGCAGCGGGTTCGATCGCGACACGGTGTATTTCGACGGCGACAATTTCCTGCGGCAGGACGCGCATGGCGTGACCCTGCGGCTGGAACAGGAACTGACCGACTCGATCGACCTGACCTATGTCTATGGCAACGAGCAGGCGGACATCGAGAGCCGGGGCGACATCGATGGCGGCTTCGGCGCGGCTTTCCTCGGAGCCGGCAATTACGGGCCGGGCTTCATCCCGTTCGCCTCTGAAAGCTCCGGCGCGGTCGATTCCCTGCACCAGAACACGCACGAACTCCGCGCCGCTTTCGACAATGGCGGGCCGCTGAGGGCGCAGGCCGGCGTGTTCCTGTTCGAAGAGGACGTCTTCATCACCTCGAAGAGCTTCGACACGCTGTCGCCCGGCCGGCCGGTCAACGGCATCGCAACCCGCAGCAACGAGACCGAAAGCACCGGCGTGTTCGCGTCGCTGACCTATGACCTGTCCGACAAGCTGACGGTCTCCGGCGGTGCGCGGTATACGGACGAATCGAAAACGTTCGTGGTCGAACGGACCCTCGGCCCGTTCGGCAGCGGCACGTTCGGACCGGTCACCGGTTCGCCGTCGGACAGCCAGGTGAGCTGGGATGTGTCGCTGGCCTATCAGGCCACCGATGACCTCAATTATTATGCCCGCGTCGCCAAGGGCTTCCGGGGGCCGTCGACGCAGGGCCGCCTGGTGTTCGGCAATGACGTGTCGACCGCAAAGTCCGAAACTGTCATCTCCTACGAGACCGGCGTGAAGTCGGAACTGTTCGACAACCGCGTCCGCCTGAATGCCGATGTCTACTATTACGAGTTGAAGGACCAGCAGCTGACCATTGTCGGCGGGATCAACAATACCGTGTCGCTGTTCAATGCCGACAAGGGCGAAGGCTATGGCTTTGAGGCGGACGCGGAAGCAGCCCCGATCGACAACCTGCTGCTGACGGCGGGCATTTCGTACAACCATACCGAAATCAAGGACGCGCTGCTGCTGGCACCGGGCTGCGGCGGCGGCTGTACCGTCACCGACCCGGCGGTCTATGCGGCGGACGGCACGACGCTGCTCGGGTACAATATCTCGGGCAATCCGTTCCCGAACGCGCCGGAATGGATCTTCAATGCCACGGCCCGTTATGCGGTGCCGGTCAAGGGTGGCGAGATCTATGCGTACACGGACTGGGCCTTCAAGGGCGAGACCAATTTCTTCCTCTATGAAAGCGTGGAGTTCGGCCAGGAAGGCTATTGGGAAGGCGGCCTGAAGGCGGGCTTCAAGTCGGATCGCGGGTATGACCTGTCGGTCTTCGCGCGCAACATCACCGACGAGGAGGCCCTCGAAGGCGCGATCGACTTCAATAACCTGACGGGCTTCGTGAACGAGCCGCGCACCTATGGCGTGCAACTGCGCTGGGAGTTCTGATCGCTTGACCGCCTGAAGTATGTGAAGAGGCCGGGCCCGTCGGGGTCCGGCCTTTTTGCTGCGACCTAACCCCGCCAGAAGCGGCGCGTCAGGACCACGAAGACGACCACGAATTCGAGCCGGCCGAGCAGCATGTCGATGGTGCACACCCAGGTCGAGAAGTCGGAGAATCCCTGGAACGTGCCGGACGGTCCGTTGACCGGTCCGAGGCCGGGGCCGACATTCGACAGCGTGGTCGCCGCGCCGGAAATCGCGGTCACCGCATCCAGCCCGTCGAGTGCCAGCAGCGCGGCCGAGACGAGGAAGGTCGTCAGGTACAGGAACACGAAAACCATCACGGACTGCAGCGTGTCCTCGTCCACCGTCTTGCCGCCATACCGGATCGGCGCCCTGCGGTGCGGCTGCACCATGCGCTTCGAATAGGCGATCAGCGCCTTGGCTGTGATCTCGAGGCGGAACATCTTGATGCCGCAGGCGGCCGATCCCGCGCAGCCGCCGACAAAGGTGATGCCGAGCATCATCGTCATGACCGGCGTGCCCCAAGTGTCATAGGGCGCGGTCGCAAATCCCGTTCCGGTCATCACGGAAATCGTGTTGAACATGGTCTGACGGAGGCTCGCGAGGAATCCGTTCTCGAGCAAGGTGTCGGAGTTCATGAAGTAATAGGTCGAGACAATGATCGTGAAGACCGTGGCAAGACTGAAATAGACGCGTGGCTGGGGGTCGTGCACGAACTGCATCATCTTGCCCTGCAGGACGAGCATGGCCATCAGGCTGAACGGCAGGCCGGCGATCAGCATGAAGATCATCGCCACCCAGGGCGCCGGCGTGTCGTTGAAATACGAGAAGGACGCATCATGGGTCGAGAAGCCGCCGGCTGACATGGTTGCCATCGCGTGGCAGATCGCATCGAACCAGGTCATGCCGCAGAGAAAGTAGCTGAGCGCGCAGGCGGCCGAGACGATGAGGTAGGTCAGACCGAGATAGGTGGTTATATCGGTGATGCGCGGCAGGAACTTGCCGGACCGGTCGGAGTTTTCGAGCTGGAACAGCTGCATGCCGCCGACGCGCAGCTGCGGCAGGATGGCGATGGCGGTCACGATGATGCCGATGCCGCCGAACCAGTGGATGATGCTTCGCCAGAGCAACAGGCCGCGCGGCAAGGCATCGAGCCCGGTCAGCACGGTCGCGCCGGTGGTCGTCAAGCCGGACACGCTTTCGAAGACGGCGTCGGTGAAACTCATGCCCGAGGCCATGAAGGGGATCGCTGCGATGCACGGCAGGACGGTCCAGACCAAGACGGTCAGCAGGAAGCCTTCGCGCTGACCGGTCCGGTCGGACTCGCCGCGCGAGAGGACCCAGATGCAGGCCCCGACGAACACCGAACCGAACGATGACACAGCGAACACGTGCGATTCCGGCCGCTGGTCGGCCCAGTCGATCAAGGCGCATGGAATCATGGCGACGCCCAGGAGGACGGTCATGATGCCGATCGCAAGGAAAAGCGGGCGAAGCTGCATGTCAGGCGGGGATGCTAATCGGCAAATGCTGCAGAGACGTCAACGCCGCTGGCAGGCGCCGGAGGCCGGGAAGGGAAATCGGGTGAACATGTGCCGTTCGGCTCCTTCGGCGGCTGGTCTATCCCCCTCGCAAGCGCTGCGCCAGCCTTTGGGGCAATTACAGGGGCCTGCCTGCCCCGGCCTGCCGATCCAATTGACCGGGCGGCAGGCGCGGCCTAAAGCCGGAAAGATCGTTTCATTTGAAATCAAATTGCCGGATCCTCCCATGTTCGACCACCCTTCCTTCGATGCCCACGAAGGCGTGCACATGTTCCATGACGCCGCCAGCGGCCTGAAGGCGATCATTGCCGTTCATTCCACCGCGCGCGGCCCGGCGGCCGGCGGATGCCGGATGTGGCCCTACGAAACCGGGGAAGCCGCCCTGAAGGATGCCCTGCGCCTCAGCCAGGGCATGAGCTACAAGAACGCCATGGCCGATATCCCCCTCGGCGGCGGCAAGGCGGTGATCTGGGGCGACCCGCGCAAGGACAAGTCGCCAGCCCTGTTCCAGGCCTTCGGCCGCGCTGTCGAGAGCCTGCAGGGCAAGTATGTGACCGCTGAAGATGTCGGCATCGACGTCGCCGACATGGAACTCGTCCGCAAGGAAACGGCGCATGTGGCGGGCCTCGCGCATGGCGC
>JBGSKI010000051.1:0-13706 GCA_041741315.1 Hyphomonas sp.
TATTGTTCGCCGTGGCTGCCTATCTCGTGCGGAGGAGCGCGCGCACGGCTGCATCGCAGGCGAGCGGCATGTGGCGCCTGACCCTGGCCAATCTTGGCGGTCCCGGCTCCCTCGCGCCGACCATCGTGCCGGCTCTCGGCCTCGGCCTCGCCCTGTTGACCCTCGTGACCTCGGTCCAGTCGAACCTGCTCAGGCAGATCAGCGAAACCGCTCCCGCCAATGCTCCCTCCCTGGTCTTCTCGCAGATCCCCAACGAACGCCTGGGCGATTTCGATGCGGCCCTGAAGTCGCAGGGAGTCGACATCGACGACCCGGACGTGTTCCGGCAGGCCCCCTTCATTCTGGCGCGCGTCTCGGCGCTGAAGGGCAAGCCGCTGGTCGAGGAGGACGTCGCCGAATCCGAACGCTGGGTCGTCAGCGGCGAAACGACCCTGACCTATCTCGGCGCGCAGCCGCCGGAAGCGGTTCTGACCGAGGGCGAGTGGTGGCCGGCGGACTATTCCGGCCCCTTGCTCGTGTCTGTGGAAACGGGCGCCGCAAAGGGTCTCGGTCTCGGCATCGGCGACACGATTTCATTCATGGTGTTCGGGCGGGAGGTGACGGCGACGGTCACGTCCCTGCGCAAGGTCGACTGGGGCAGTTTCGGCATCGGCTCGAACACCGCCTTCGTCCTGTCACCGGGCACGCTCGAATCCGCCAACCCGGCCTATGTCGCGATTGCAAAGACCCCGGCAGGCACCGAACCGGGCATCGTCGCGGCGGTCGGCGCTGTCCTGCCCGAAGTGGTGATCTTCCAGACCCGCGCCGCCCTCGAAACGGCGGCCCGGATGTTCAGCCAGATCGCGGTCGCGGTGAACGCGGCGGCGGGCATCGTCATTGTTGCCGGATTGCTCGTCCTGTTCGGGACGTTCGCAGCCCTCGCCCGCACAAGGCGATCCGAAGCGGCCCTGCTGAAAGTGTTCGGCGCGGCGCGGGGCGAGATCCTTCGTCTCTATGCAGCCGAATTTGCCCTCGCCGGGGGCATTGCCGCGCTGATCGGGGCGCTGCTGGGCGTGGCGGCCGCCTATCCGATCGTCACGAAAGTGTTCGAGGCGACCTGGCGGTTTCCGTGGCAGAACGCCCTCACGGTGATGGCGGCCGCGATGCTGGTGTCGGCAATTGGCGGCGCGTGCGTCGGGATAGCGACCCTGTCGCGTTCGCCTGCGGCTGCCCTGCGGACCCCCTGAACGAGGCCGCGCGGCCAAGTTGCTATTCGCTATAGAACTCGCACAGCACATCCACGACATTCTTCCCGACACCCTTGGTGCAGGCATAATAGATCGTCTGTGCCTCCCGGCGCGACTGGACGAGCCCTGCGGCGCGCAACTTGGCAAGGTGTTGCGACACGGCGGACGACGACTGACCGGTCATCTCGGCCAGCTTGTTGACGGGCAGTTCGCCGTCATTGAGCGCGCACAGGATCATCAACCGCGTATCGCTCGCCATGGCCTTGAGCAGGCCGGCTGCCTCGTGGATGCGCTCCGAGAGCACATCGAAGGCGTCGGGGGCGGCGAGCTTGCGTCGGGCCATCAGGTCGTTTCCTCAGAAAGAATGATCGTATCGCCAATCTCTTGCAATTCGGTTGCCGGAGGCAACCAGTCGGGCCCCCTGATGGCGATGTAGATTGCAGGGATGACAAGGACAGTCAGCGCCGTCGAAGAAGCAAGACCAAACAGCAGGGAAATCGCCAGGCCCTGGAAGATTGGGTCGGACAGGATCACCGATGCACCGATCATGGCCGCTAATGCCGTCAGAACAATGGGCTTGAAGCGCACCGCCCCTGCATCGAGCAGGATTTCCGAAAGCGGCGTGTGATCGTCCTGGCGATGCCGGATGAAGTCGACCAGCAGGATCGAGTTGCGAACGATAATCCCCGCGAGGGCAATGAACCCGATCATCGAGGTTGCCGTGAACGGCGCACCGAACAGCCAGTGGCCGATCATGATCCCGATCAGGGTCAGAGGCACGGGCGTCAGGATGATCAGCGGTATCCGGAACGTCTTGAACTGGCCGACCACCAGAATGTAGATGCCGAACAGAGCGACCCCGAAGGCGAGCCCCATGTCGCGGAAGGTCACGTAGGTGACTTCCCATTCGCCGTCCCACAACAGGCTCGTGCGGGATTCGTCCTCCGGCTGTCCGTACATCCGGACGGCGGGTTCCTCGAGGCCGGCACCGGCCCAGTCGAACGCCTTGATCCGGTCCTGGATTTCGAACATGCCATAGATCGGTGCCTCGAACCGGCCCGCCAGTTCGCCGGTCACCATGTCGGCAAAGTGGCCGTCCCGCCTGAAGATCAGCGGTGAGCCGGCATCTTCGGAGACATTGACGAGCGCCCCCAGCTCGACCGGGCTTGTGCTGGACCCGGTTGCTCGGCGCGGCACCGGGATCGCGGCCACATCCTGCGACCAGTTCCGGCCGGACTTCGGCAGCTTGATCCGGATGTCGAGCGGGTCCCGTCCGTCGCTGCGCGGGGCCGCGCCGACCGTCCTGCCGGAAAAGGCAAGGTCTATCGTGTCCAGCACGTCGCCTTCGGATACGCCGTAATCAGCCGTGCGGGGTTCGTCCACCGCGAGCACGAGCCGCGGGGCAGGGGTCCCGATTGAGTCATCGACATCGACGATGAAATCGGTGTCTTCGAACAAGCCGCGCACGATGCCGGCGGTCTGCCGCCGTGCCTCCGGCGTCGGACCATAGATCTCCGCCATCAGCGTCGCGATCACCGGCGGTCCGGGCGGAACTTCGACGACCTTGACGTTCGCACCTTCCGGCACCGGAACCTTCGCCAGCCGCTCGCGCAGGTCGAGCGCGATCTGGTGACTGTTGCGCTTGCGTTTGGACTTTTCAGACAGGTTGACCTGCAGGTCGCCGAGTTCCGACGAGGAACGGAAATAATAGTGCCGCACAAGCCCGTTGAAATTGAACGGTGCTGCCGTCCCTGCATAGACCTGCAGCGACTCGACTTCCCTGATCTCGCGGGAGGCGTCCGCCAGCGCGAACAGTGTGCGTTCGGTGTCCTCGACGGACGCGCCTTCCGGCAGGTCGACCACGACCTGGATTTCGGACTTGTTGTCGAAGGGCAGCAGTTTCACCGGCACGGCCTTGACCGCGAACAGGACCAGCGAGGCGAGCGTCGCGAACCCGACGGCCAGCAGGAATATCCAGGACCGTTTCCGGGAGACAACGATAGGCCCCGCAACCTTCCTGTAGAACCGGCTGATCCGCGTTTCCGCCTCGTCATGTGCGTGTCCGGATGATCTGGCATGCCCGGCGATCCGCATCAGCAACCAGGGCGCAATCCCGACCGCAACGAAGAACGAGAAGGCCATCGCGGCCGACGCATTGGCGGGAATGGGTGCCATGTAGGGCCCCATCAGTCCCGACACGAACATCATCGGCAACAGCGCGGCAATGACGGTAAGCGTCGCGATGATCGTGGGGTTGCCGACCTCCGACACCGCATCGGTCGCCGCCTTCACGCGGGACCGGCCATCGTTCATCGCCCAGTGGCGCGATATGTTCTCGATGATGACGATGGCATCGTCGACCAGGATGCCGATCGAGAAGATCAGCGCGAACAGGCTGACCCGGTTGATCGTGTAGCCCATCATGAGCGAGGCAAACAGCGTCAGCAGGATCGTCGTCGGAATGACGATCAGCGTCACCAGCGCCTCGCGCCAGCCGATGGCCAACGCAATCAGCACCACGATGGACACCGTTGCCAGGCCGAGATGGTACAGAAGCTCATTCGCCTTGTGATCGGCCGACTCGCCATAATTGCGGGTCACTTCGACGCGCACGCCCTCCGGCACAAGGTCGCCCTTCAGGAGGTCGACCCGCTTCAGGATCGATTCCGCGACCTTCACGGCATTCGCGCCCGGCCGTTTGGCCAGCGCAATCGTCACTGCCGGTGCCGGCACAAATCCGCCGGCCTCACCCTTGCGCTCAAGGTTCCAGACCCGCGATTCCGTGTCCGCGCCAACGACCCGCACGGTCGCGACATCCGAAAGGTAGACCGACTCACCCTTGCTGCCGCGCAGTTCAAGGCGCTCCAGCGTGCCCACCGAGTCGACCTGCTCCCCGGCCTGAACCTGCAGCACGTCCCCGTCGCGCCGTGCGGTGCCCACCGGCATCGCGGCGGCCGCATACTGGACCGACTCGGCAAGCGTCTGCAGCGGAATGCCGAACGCGGCAAGCGCCTGGATGTCCGGCTCCACGCGCAGTTCCAGCGCCCGCCCGCCGATGACGGTCGTCAGGCCGACATTGTCGACCTTGGTCAATTCGTCCTGCAATTCGTTCGCCAGCATGCGCAGCGAGGTGTCGTTCCACACATCCCCCGTCCAGTCCTCCGGCGACAGGGTCAGCGTCAGGATCGGGACATCGTTGATGCTCCGTGCCACGATCATCGGCATCGGGACATTCGGGGGAATGCGGTCGAGATTGGCCTGGATCTTTTCGTGGATACGCAGGATCGCGGCATCTGCATCGGTGCCGACGAGGAAGCGCGCCGTAACCAGCGCCCGGTCGTCCTGGCTCTGGGAATAGACATGCTCGACATCCGGGATCGCCGTGACGATCTCTTCCAGCGGCTTGGTCACCTGCTCGACCACGTCCTGCGCCTTGAGGCCCGGCGCGGACACGACGAGATCCACCATCGGCACGGAAATCTGCGGTTCTTCCTCACGGGGAATGCTCAGCAACGCGATCAGGCCCACCGCCAGCGCCGTCAGCAGGAACAGCGGCGTCAGCGGAGAGCGGATCGTCGCCCGCGCAATCGAACCGGAAATGTCGGCCTTCATTCCGCGGCCTCCGGAAGAGTGATGACATCACCTACCCGCAATCCGGACAGGACTTCCAGCTGTCCGTCCGCGCCGGCCAGCGGCGCCGCCAGCGCCACAGGCGCCGTCACGAACCGGTCGCCGACACGTACACGGACAAAATCGATCCCGTAGCGGGTCGAAACATACGCCTCCGGCACCCGTATGGCGCGCCGCTCACCGACCGATGCCAGCACATCAACCCGTTCGCCGACCAGCGCGTCCAGCCCACCCTGAACCGTCGCATCGGCGATCACCGCGCCATCGCGCAGTTCCGGATAGACCTTCACGATCGTCGCCGTGCGGATGCCGCCCCCGCGGGACGGCGAGCGCAGGGAAACCGTTTCGCCCTCTACCATCTGCGAAGCGTGGCGCTCCGGCAGGGCCAGCCTGACAATCCCGTCCAGTGTCGCAAATTGTGCGATCACGTCGCCGGGCGAGACAATCGACCCGTCGACAACATCCACACTGGTCACGCGTGCAGCCGCCGGCGCACGGATCTGGCCTTCCGCCTGCCGCGCAAGCAGGGCGCGCCTTTCCGCCTCGCCGGAGGACAGCGACCGCTGCAGCACGTCGAGCGCAGTCTTTTGCTCGTCAAGCTTGGCCTTCGGGAAATATCCGTTCGCGAACAGGCCCTCATTGCGGGTGAGGTCTTCCTCACCCTGACGGACCTGCGCCTTCAGTCCGGCATTGCGGGAGGCGAGGGCGGCGAGCGACGGCTCAAGCGTTGCGTCCAGCACGACGGCCACCACTTGCCCGGCCTTCACCTCGTCGCCCTCGTCAATCGACAGGTTCGTGACGACGCCCTGCAGCCGCGTCCGCGCCAGCGCGGTGTCGCTCGACTCGATGCGTGCGACAACGGGCCGGTAATCGACCACCACGCTTTCCTCGACCGTCAGGGTCTGCGCAGCAGCGGCGGCGGGCAGGAGGACCAGCGCGGCAATCGCCGCGACTGCATTTCTAAACCTAGTAACGGCCATGATCTTCAACCTTGCCAGTTGCCGGATTGATGCGGACCACCGGAAGCCCGGCAGCCTTCCACGCGCCGATCCCGCCCGCCATGTGGCTGGCCTCTGCTCCGGTCGCGGTCATGAGGGCATCAAGCGCCGTACGGGAGCGCTTGCCGGAACCGCACTGGAAGACGACCCGCCGGGTCCCACCGTCCGGAATGGCCTTCGGCTCGAAGGTCGACAGCGGGTGGAGCAGGGCGCCGTGAATGCGCTCATTCGCGAACTCGGCCGGTTCGCGCACATCTATCAGGATGATTTCATTGGTTTTCAGGCGGGCGAATACGTCCGCCGGCGACAGGTCCCGAGGGTCTGGCATGTGTTTTCCTTTCCTGCATTCCGGTTGAGGAAGCGAAGCAGCCATCCAGATAGCGGGCAATGCGCATCTTCTAAATGTGACAAAATGCGCATTTTATAAAATAAGAATAGTAGTTAGATTACCGGCATGGAGGAGCAAACATGGCACGCATCGTAATTCTGGGAGCCGGTCTGGGCGGCGTCATCGCCGCGTACGAGATGCGCAAGAAGGTCCGCAAGCAGGACGATGTCATCGTGATCAACGAGACGGACTTCTACCAGTTTGTCCCGTCAAACCCCTGGGTGCTCGTCGGCTGGCGCGACCGCAAGGACATTCTCGTCGATCTCGCGAAGCCCATGAAGAAACGCCGGGTCGAACTGGTTGTCGGCAAGGCGGCGAAAATCGATCCCGAGGCGAAACAGGTCCGGATGAGCGATGGCACCAGCGTCGCCTACGATTATCTCGTCATTGCCACCGGCCCGGAACTGGCCTTCGACGCAATCGAGGGATTCGGTCCCGCCAACGGCCACACCCAATCCGTCTGCCATATCGACCACGCGATGACGGCCAGCGCCGCATTCGAGAAGTTCTGCGAATCGCCGGGCCCGGTGATTGTCGGTGCCGTGCAGGGCGCATCCTGTTTCGGGCCCGCCTATGAAACGGCGATGATCATCGACACCGAACTGCGCAAGCGCAAGATTCGGGACAAGGTGCCGATGACCTTCGTGACGCCCGAACCCTATATCGGGCACCTCGGCCTCGATGGCGTCGGCGACACCAAGGGCCTGCTCGAAAGCGAAATGCGCGAGCGCCACATCAAGTGGATCACCAATGCCCGCATCGCCAGGATCGAGACTGGCCGGATCGTCGCCGAGGAAATGGCCGAAGACGGTTCCGTCAAGGCCACGCACGACCTGCCGATGTCCTATTCCATGTTGCTGCCCGCCTTCCGGGGCGTCGAGGCGATCCGGGGGATTCCCGGTCTCGTGAATGACAAGGGTTTCGTCATCGTCGACGAGCACCAGCGCAATCCGGCCTATCCGGATGTTTTCGGAATCGGCGTGTGCATCGCAATCCCGCCGATGGGCAAGACGCCCGTGCCGGTGGGTGTGCCGAAGACCGGGTTCATGATCGAATCCATGGTGACGGCGACCTGCGGGAATATCGCTGCCCTGATCCAGGGCAAGGAACCGGAAGAAAAAGCCACGTGGAACGCCATCTGCATCGCCGACTTCGGCGATGGCGGCGTCGCCTTCATTGCCCAGCCGCAAATTCCGCCGCGCAATGTCAACTGGTCCGTGTCCGGCGGGTGGGTGCATCTGGCGAAGGTCGCCTTCGAGAAATACTTTCTGCGCAAGGTGCGCACCGGGCATTCGGAGTCTTTCTACGAGAATGCCGCGCTCAACATGCTGAAGACCCACAAGCTGAAAGGCTGAACGAACAACCATGAGCGACCCGTCCACCCCCTCGGACCAGATCCTCGTCTGCCATGCCTGCGGTGCCCTGAACCGGGCCGCCGCCGGCAAGGACCTCACTACGGCCACCTGCGGCAAGTGCAAGGCCGCGCTCGCCACGCCAGCGCCGGTCGCCATAGACGGTGCCATGCTGGCGCGTCTTCAGGCGCGGGACACCGGTGCCTATGTCGTCGACATCTGGGCCCCGTGGTGCGGCCCGTGCCGGATGATGGCCCCGGCCTATGAGGCCTCCGCCGCGAGTCTTGCCGCGCGCATCCGCCACTTCAAGCTCGACTCCGACCAGAATCAGGCCGCCGCTGCGGCCCTGAACATCCGGGGCGTCCCGACCCTCATTGCCTATGCGGGTGGCCGCAAGATGGCCCAGCAGGCGGGCGCCATGACCGGCTCAGTCCTGTCCAACTGGATACAATCTTCTCTAACCCTAAAAGGAACCTCATCATGAATATCGACCGCGCGGTTTTTGCCTTCGCCGGCATCGTCGTCCTCGCCGGACTTGCCCTCGGGCATTGGGTCCATCCGGCATGGTTGCTGCTCTCGGCCTTCGCCGGTCTGAACATGTTCCAGGCTGCCTTCACCGGCTTCTGCCCGGCGGCGCTCGTGTTCAAGGCCGTTGGCGTCAAATCAGGCTGCGCTTTCAAATAGGCGGCGGCACGCTCCACATGACTCAGGAGGCGAATGTCTGCTAGGGTGAAGGACCGTGCTTGCAGTCTGTCGGCAGACGGGGCACCCAAACCGCTGGATCGCCCCTAGAGTAATGAGTGTTCGCGCTACCACTATCCGTTTTGACCAGGTCAGGCCGATCATCCTGTCCGCGGCCGACAGCGGCGTGGACGTGGACCGGCTCCTCGGCCTGCTCGGCGTGCCGGGCGGTCTGGCCTCGACGGCCGCCGATTTTCCGCTCAGCCTCGCCGACTATTTCCGCATCCAGCGCGACATCGCCCAGTCGCTCGACGACCTGACCGTGCAACTCTCCGAGCGCAAGCTCACCTACAAGACCGGCAATTTCGTGATTGCCCAGATCCAGAAGACCCGGACCCTTCAGGATGCCGTGGTCAGCCTCGCCGAGCATTTCAACATGATGCACGGCGAGGACTATAATTCGGTCCGGGTCGGCGCCGGAACCCTGACCCTGATCGTCGACGATTCCACATTCCCGTATCGTTTCCGGAACGATACCGAACTGATGCACTTCGTCGGCGACTGCCTGCTGATCAAGACGCATTGCCTGCTCGACAGCCTCAGCAACGGCCTCGCGGCACAGGCGATCCGCCGCGTGCGGCTGGTGCGCGGCCGGGCAGGGGCGGAACACAAGCAGACCCAGTTCTGGGACGTTCCCATCGACTTCGGCCGCCCGGCCTACGAGCTTGTCTACGATTTCGACGTCGCCTGCCAGCCGATCCCCCGCATCGACGGCATCGATCTGAGTACGGATGGTGTCTTTGCCCGCGTCATCAACCACCTGGAGCGCAACGCGCCCCAGGGCGACAAGCGCAGCTTCACCGCAAGAACCCTCGAACTGGTGGCCGACGGCTGTGTCATGCAGGGTGCCGTCGCGCAGAGGCTCGGCATCAGTGTTGCCACGCTGCGCCGCCGGCTCGCCGACGAAGAGGTTTGTTTCCGCGACCTCGTGCTCCGCTCCCGCCTCGAAAAGGCGGAATACCAGCTCGCCAAGGGCCGCACGGTGTCGCAGGTCTGCGAGGAACTCGGCTATTCCGACATCCGCGCCTTCAACCGCGCCTTCAAGACCTGGAAAGGCGTCACGCCCGCAGACTTCGCGTCCCGGGCGAGGAAACTCACGGACAGCTGACGCGTGAGCGAAAGTGTTCACTCCCGGTGACGCCGCCGGTCGTATCCGCGCGCCCCGAACCCGCTACCCTCCCGCCATCAAAATAAAATCCCCGGGAGGAATCCATGAAGACTCACCACACGCGACCCCTGCAACTCGGTCTGGTCTCGGCCCTCGCGCTGAGCGCCGGAATGGGCATCGCCTCGGCCCAGGAATCGGACTCCGGCGAAGACGGCGCCCGCCGCCTCGGCGCGGTCACTGTTACCGCCCAGCGCCGCGAGCAGAACCTGATCGACGTGCCGCTGTCGGTTTCCGCGTTCAATTCCGAACAGCTCGAACTGACCGGCGCGGTCGACATCACCTCCGTCCAGCGTTCCTCGCCCAACACCACCATCGAAGTCGCCCGCGGCTCCAACTCCACCCTCGTCGCCTTCATCCGCGGCGTCGGCCAGCAGGACCCGCTCTGGGGCTTCGAGCCCGGCGTCGGCCTGTATGTCGACGACGTCTACCTCGCCCGTCCGCAAGGCGCGATCCTCGACATTTTCGACATCGACCGGATCGAAGTCCTGCGCGGCCCGCAAGGCACCCTCTACGGCCGCAACACGATCGGCGGCGCGATCAAGTACGTCACCAGGCCGCTCGGCGACGAACCGGACCTGAAAGCCAAGATCAATGTCGGCAACCATGGCCAGCTTGACGGCGTCCTGTCCGGCTCGACCCCGCTGGGCAGCACCTTCGCCGTCGGCGGCGCCATCGCCAAATACACCCGCGACGGCTACGGCAAGAACCTCACCACCGGCGCGGAGCACTACAACAAGGACGTGCTCGCCTACCGCCTGAGCGCCGAATGGACGCCCTCGGACGATTTCCAGATGCGCTTTGCCTATGACCGTTCGGAAGACGATTCCAACGCCAAGCACGGCCACCGCCTGCTGCCGAGCGCCAATGGCACGATCCCGGTGACGGGCAATGTCTACGATACACGGGCTGGAATTGGAGACGACAATTCCGTCGAGACGGAAGGCTACTCGCTGACGGCACAGTGGGATGTCAACGACGCGGTCATCCTGAAATCGATCACCGCCTATCGCGAAGGCAACACGGTCACGCCGATCGACTTCGACGCCCTGCCGCAGAACGATTTCGACGTGCCGGCCTATTATAAAGACGACCAGTTCAGCCAGGAATTCCAGCTGCTTCTGGACCATGGCCCGCTCTCCGGCGTGATGGGCATCTACTATCTCGACGGCAATGCCAATGGCGCGTTCGACGTCATCCTCGGCGGGCTCGGCCTGACGGTTTACCAGGCCGGCGACCAGAGCAAGGAAAACCTGTCGATCTATGGCGACTTCACCTACGACCTGAACGACAAGTGGAGCGTCTCGCTCGGCGGTCGGTACACGGAAGACAAGACCGTGGCGGATGTCACCCGCGAACTCTGGCTCGGTGCCGGGTCGGGCTCGTTCGATCCGTCGAACACCTCGGTCTTCTTCACCACCCAGACGAGCTATGACAATGTCGAGCGCGACGACAACCAGTTCACGCCGCGCGTCTCGGTCTCCTACAAGCCGAATGCCAACCTGAACCTCTACGCAACCTATGCGCAGGGCTTCAAGGCCGGCGGCTTCGACCCGCGCGCCCGGGAAGACCTCGACCCGACGGGCCTGTCGCAGCAGGGCTTCGCACCGGAAATCGTCGACAGTTACGAAGCCGGCCTGAAAGGCTCCTTCTTCGACAATCGCCTGACCCTCAACACCGCCGTCTTCCTGGCCGACTATTCCGACCAGCAGATCACCGTGCAGAGCGGCGCGGATTCCGATGGCGACGGCACCAATGACACGTTCGTTTCGTCCGTGTTCAACGCCGGTTCCTCGCAATATACCGGTCTCGAACTTGAAGGCGCCTGGCTGATCAACGACCAGTTCACCCTGTCCGGAAACATGGGCTATATCGACGCGGAAATTCAGGAGATCATCTCCGGCGGCGTCAACGTGGCCAACCAGTTCGTGACCCAGAACACACCGGAACTGCAGGGGCAGGTGGCCCTGAACTATACCAACCAGCTGGCAGGCGATCGCGGCGAGATTTCGCTCACCGGTGCGCTCTCCTACCGCGACGAATACTACCTGTTCAACATCGCCAATCCCGGCTTCCCGGCCGGCCAGAGCGCCGTGTTCCCGGCTGGCGGGCCGGCCCTCGACCCCGATGCCTACACGCTGCTCGATTTCAGCGCCGTGTGGACCTCGCCATCGGGCAAGTACCGCCTCGGCCTGCACGGGCGTAACCTGACCGACGAGGAATACCGCGTCGCGGCCTACAACTTCGTGACCCCGAGCAAGCTGGGCGTCGACAGTGCGTATTCGGCATTCTACGGTCCGCCGAAAACCATCACTGCATCCCTGTCCGTCGACTTCTGACCGGACAGGTCTGGAACTGCCGGGTTTCCGCTCCTCCCGGAAACCCGGCATGTTCCGTTCAGCTAGAAGGGTAACGCCCATGGCGCGACAGATTTCGGCGCACGGAACCGCGCAACCGGCAGTGCAATCGCGGACCTATGTCCTTGCGCTTCTGACGCTGGTCTACACGTTCAACCATATCGACCGGCAGATCCTCGTCATCCTGCTTGAGCCGATCAAGAACGAACTCGGCCTGGCCGACTCGCAGCTCGGCTTGCTCTCCGGCCTCGCTTTCGCGGCATTCTATGCAACGCTCGGAATTCCGATTGCGATGTGGGCGGATCGCGGCGACCGCCGCAAGATCATCGCCCTCGCGCTCACGGTCTGGTCCGGAATGACCGCCCTGTCAGGCTTCGCACAAAACTATTGGCACCTCCTGATCGCCCGCATGGGGGTTGGCGTCGGCGAGGCGGGCGGCACGCCGCCGGCGACCTCGATGATTGCCGACCTCTACGGTCCGAAGGAGCGGGCCATGGCGCTCGGCATCTACACGACCGGAATCGGCTTCGGGATTCTGGCGGGGTTCGTGATCGGCGGATACGTCTATGCCGCGTTCGGCTGGCGCACGGCCTTCTTTGTCGCCGGCATACCCGGCGTGCTGCTCGCCCTGCTTGTGCGCTTCACCCTGTCCGAACCGGTTCGCGGCGCCGTCGAGTCGCGGGCGGATTCTTCTGTCGCGCCGCCGGTCGGAACAACCCTGAAATTCATCCTCGGCCAGCATGCCTTCCTCTGGCTGCTCGCCGGCTGCTGCCTGATCTGCATTTCCGCCAATGCCTTCCTCGTCTTCACGTCGAGCCATCTGCAGCGGACCTTCCATGTCGGTCCCGCAGACGTGTCCGCGCCGCTCGGTCTGTTGATCGGCGGGGTCGGCGGGCTTGGTGCCGTGGTCATCGGCCGGCTGTGCGACCGCCTGTCGGCGCGCACGTCGAAATGGCGGCCCTGGATCATCGCGGCCTGCTCGGCGGCGGCGCTGCCCTTCGCCTGGATGTTCCTCCAGGCCGACAGCCTGCTGATGGCCTATGCCTGGAACGTTGTGCCGAGCTTCGTCGGTCTCATCTATGCCAGCATCGCCTACACGGCCTGCCAGGAATTGGTTGGCCTTCGCATGCGGGCCTTCGCCTCCGCCTTCATGCTGTTCTGCCTTACACTGATCGGCATCGGCGGCGGCCCGACCTTTGCCGGATGGCTCAGCTCATGGTTCCTCGACCACGGCCATACCGACTCGCTGAAGCGGGCTCTTGAAATCATGCTGGTCCTCAACGGATTGAGTGTCGTGTGCCTGCTGATGTCGGCCCGGACCTATGAGCACGACATTGCGCGCGCAGCGAAGGTCTCATGAACGGTACGGATGTCTTCTTCAGGTCGTCGGACGGGCTGGACTTGTACGCGCGCAGCTACGGACCGGAAGACGCGCCCCTGACGGTGCTCTGCCTGCACGGCTTCACGCGCAACCACAAGGATTTCGAGCCGATGATCGCCGCGCTCGATGCTCCGTACCGGTTCGTTTCGGTGGACGTCCGCGGACGCGGCCGCTCGGCGCGCGACCCCTATCCGGCCGGATATACCCCGGTCCGGTACGCAAGGGACGTCACCGACCTGATCGCCTTCCTCAAGCTCGACCGGATTTGCCTGATCGGTACGTCCATGGGAGGCCTGGTGGCGATGATCCTGATGGCGACCCTGCCGGACCGGATTTGCGGCATCGTGCTCAACGATGTCGGTCCGAAGGTTGAATTCGGCGGTCTCCAGCGCATCGCCAAGACCGCCGGTTCCGCTGCCCCGGTTGCCGATTGGGACTCTGCCGCGCGCGCCGTCGCCGCCGCGCAGG
>JBGSKI010000052.1:0-1551 GCA_041741315.1 Hyphomonas sp.
TTCGTGGCGGAGTCCGGCCAGTCGCTCGGACGCCCCTTCCGCCGCTACGCCGCCGGCCCGGTATGGCGCAACGAGAAACCCGGCCCCGGCCGTTTCCGCGAATTCTGGCAATGCGACGCCGATACGGTCGGTGCGCCCGGCTTTCATGCCGATGCCGAGATGATCGCGATGGGCGCCGAAGCCCTGCGCGCGGTCGGCATGCAGACTGGCGAGTTCGTGATCCGGGTCAACACGCGCCGCCTTCTGAACGGCGTCCTGGACGCGGTCGGGGCGACGACGGGAGAGGGGCGGCTTGCCATCCTCCGTGCACTGGACAAGCTCGACCGTCTCGGCGTCACCGGCGTAGCGGACCTGCTGGGCGCCGGTCGCAAGGATGAAAGCGGCGACTTCACCAGGGGAGCCGGGCTCGGCAAGGCGGACGTCGACACCGTGCTCGCCTTCGCACAGGCGGGTGCCGCGACCCGCGCCGGAACGCTGGCCAACCTGTCGAAAGCCGCAGGCTCAACCGATGAGGGCAAGGCCGGCTTGGCCGAACTGGAAGCCATTGCCCTCGCCCTCGATGCGCTCGGCGCGCCGGAAGGCGATGTCGTGATCGACCCCTCTGTCGTGCGCGGCCTCGAATATTATACCGGCCCGGTCTACGAGGCCGAGCTGCTGCGCGAAGTGATCGGCGAGGACGGCAAGACCTATCGCATCGGCTCGATCGGCGGCGGCGGACGCTATGACGATCTCGTCGCCCGCTTCACCGGCGAAACGGTGCCGGCGACTGGCTTTTCCATCGGCATTTCGCGGCTTGCTTCGGCCCTGCAGATCATGGGTGAGACGCAGAAGCTCGACGGGCCGGTCGTGGTGTTGAACCTCGACAAGGATGATCCGTCTACGGCGCTGTCGCTCGCGGCAGACCTCCGGCGCGCGGGTATCCGGGCCGAGGCCTATATGGGCGCGTCCGGCATGCGGCCGCAGATGAAATATGCCGACCGGCGCAATTCCCCGGCCGTGGTGATCGTCGGCAGCGACGAAATCGCCAGGGGCACGGTGACCATCAAGGATCTCGAAGTCGGCGCACAGAAGGCGAAGGCCATCCAGTCGAACGAGGAATACCGCGAAGCCCGCCCCGGCCAGATCGAGGTGCCGCGTGCCGGAATGGTGGCGGCGATCCGGAGCATTGTCGAGGCGCAGGCATGACGCACGCCTCCATCGTCGCGGCGGCGCGGGGCGTGTTCGAGGCGTCCGGTGCCGAGCCGGTCGACCCCGCCTATGTGATGCCATCGGACATTCCGCTGGAACTGTCCGGCGAGTCGGTCCGCGCGCGGCTCTGTGTGTTCACGGATCATCGCGGCAACGAGATGGTGATGCGGCCGGACCTGACCCTGCCAGTGGCAGGGCTTGAAGCGGCTCGGCTGGCATCCGGCACCAATGGCCCGAAAGCCTATTGCTATGCCGCTGAAGCCTTCCGCCTGCCGGCGGCGGCGGGCGACCCGATGGAGTTCACCCAGGTCGGTTTCGAGCGCTTCGGCCGCGCGCCGACGCCGGAGGAAGACGCCGATGCCT
>JBGSKI010000053.1:0-2648 GCA_041741315.1 Hyphomonas sp.
CGGACCATCGCAAGCTGTCGCCCTGGCGGTTCATCGTGTTCGAGGGCGAGGCGCGGGCAGCGTTCGGGCAGACGCTGGCGAAGATTGCCGGGGCGAGGACACATCCGCAGGCGGAGGAACGCGACGTGCTGGAGGCGGCAGGCCTGCTGCTGCGCGCGCCGGTGGTCGTGGCGGTGGTGTCATCGCCGGTGAACGATGGCCTGACCCCGGTCTGGGAGCAGGAATTGTCGGCCGGGGCGGTGTGCTACAACCTGCTGCTGGCGGCGAATGCCAGCGGCTGGGCCGGGACGTGGCTGACCGACTGGATTTCATATCACGATGAGGTCAGCGCCGCGCTGGACCTCGATACGCATGAGCGGCTGGCCGGGTGGGTCTATCTCGGCACGGCCAGGGCGGCGCCGCCGGAGCGTCCGCGTACGGACATGGCGGAGAAAGTGATGCGCTGGCCGGCTGTGACCTGAGCGAGTCTATTCGGCGACCGGCGACGTGACGAGATAGGAACGCGGCAGCGTGCCGACCTGCCATGCCAGCTGCCCGGTCTCGGCCTGCATCAGGAACCGCGCCATTTTCAGGACGTCCTCGAAATCCTGTCCCGGCTCCACCAGGGAGGTCGAAAGGGCTGTTGAGAAGGGACCTGCCCCGGCAAGTGGATCGCCATCGCTGGCGACTTCGCCGGGCAAGGTGGAGAAGGCGACCAGAACGCCTGAGAGCGCACCGGCAACCGGTACCACGCCCTTGACGCGGGACAGACCCCGGCTAGCCGTGTCACCGGGGCCAGCAGATTGCGAAGCCGTTTGCGAGAGAGACGATGACACCGCCGGTTCAGGCGCGATCGGTTCAAGGAGAAGTTCCGTCCGGCAGGCATCCAGAACAATGACATGCTGTGTCGCCGGAGCCTTCGATTCCAGAATGTGTTCAATCTCTGCAAGCCCGACAGATTGAGCCCAGAAGGAATCGTCGGTGATCGTTTCCACGTCGACCGGCACGAGAAAGTTCTGCTTTGTGCTGGCCTGTGCGACCCCGTGCCCGGAATAGTAGATCATGCTCACCGTATCCGGCGTGCGGGCGCTGTCGGCGGCATGGGCCTCCACTGCGGCAAGCATCTCGCCGCGCCCGGCATCCTTGACCGTGACCACTTCAAACCCGAGCGTGCCCAGATCGCGAGCCAGCAGGTCCACGTCCTTGAGTGTGTTCTGAAGTGCACCGATGCGCGCACCGTAGGTCTTGTTGCCAATCAGGAGGGCAAGCTTCCGCTGAGGTGCCACCGGGTCTGCGGCGGACAATTCCTGGATCTCGGCCGGGCGAACATAGTAGAAATCACCGACCTGGCCCGGCAGCACAAATGGACGGCGCGCAAAGTCTGTCTTCTCGGCGACCGAAACCGAGAGTTCGTGCGGAAAACGGGTCGCGGTCTGGCCCGGCTTGACGATCTGCCGGGCAAATTCGCGTGCAAACACGGTCGTGCCTTCGGGCTCGGGCTCGGGCGGCGCAGTGGCACCGGGCGTGACCGAGAATATGGTCGTGGTGAGCGCAAGTTGTTGTCCCTCCAGGCCAGTTGCCTGAACCGACCGGGAAGTTGCGCCGAACGAGGTCCGGCGCGCGGCATCGACCACGATCACCGACGAGATCACATTCGTCCGTTGCGCGATGCCCTGAGCGGCTTCCTTGAGAGGCACGCCATCGAAAGCCACGTCAGCGACCCTGGATGTCGCGTTCAGACCGGTATCGTCCATAACGAGATAGTTCTCGCCATAAAGGCCGTCGCCGAAACCGTGCCCGGTGAAATAGAAGATGCTGACAACGACATCGTCACTGGCATCAATCTTTGCCAGGTAAGAAGCGTAAGCCGAACGGAATGCGTCTGACGTCAGGTCCGTGTGGGCAGAGACCTCGAAGCCGATCGTTTCGAGTGCATTCGAAACGATCCCGGCATCCTCTGCAGCGGATGGGACAATCCCGATTTCGGCATCGGCATAGTGATTGCCGACCACAAAGGCGAGGCGCTTCTCGGCCGACGCCTGTCCCAATGCCGCGACCAGCATGACAAGCCCCGGCACCAGAAATCTGAGCATCCGCATGAGGTGCCTTTCAGCATCGGCGCAAACGACCGTGCACCCCGACGCTACCCCCTCCCGCGATACGGCGCAACGCCGGTGTCCGGGACGTAGAGGCCGGCAGGCACGTCGCCGGACTGCCAGAACACGTCGATCGGGATGCCGCCGCGCGGGTACCAGTAGCCGGACATGCGCAGCCACGTTGCCTCGGTGAAGGCGTGGACGCGCTTGCCGATGGCGACGGTACAATCCTCGTGGAAGGCGCCGTGGTTGCGGAAACTGGTCAGGTAGAGCTTCAGGCTCTTGGATTCGACGAGCCAGGGCCCCGGCGCATAGTCGATCACCAGATGGGCGAAGTCCGGCTGGCCGGTGACCGGACAGAGCGAGGTGAATTCCGGGACGACGAAGCGCGTGAGGTAGAGCGTGCCGGCGTGCGGGTTCGGCACGCGCTCGAGAACCGCGGCGTCAGGGCTGGCGGGCGCATCGACCATCTGGCCGAGTTGGGTGACGTTGAGGTCTGTCATGGGGGCGATTTAGGCGCGACCGCGGCTGGAGACAAGCGGACCTCCAGTCGCTACAAAGTCCAAACAGTTG
>JBGSKI010000054.1:0-1709 GCA_041741315.1 Hyphomonas sp.
ATATCTGCCGGATCGGCGGCAATCTGCACCGGTGCCGGGGTCCGGCGCGGAGCGGGTTCAGGCGCCGGCAGCGGACGGGCCGGTGCGTATGCATCTTCGGGAGCGGCGGAAACGGTTCGTGGAACGGCAATCCCGATCCAGCCGCACAGTGCCGCGACCAGTCCAATCATCGCGAGTTCGATCCAGCCATTGCGGCCTGGCGACGCGAGAGGATTTGCGGCAAATACGGCCTGTTCGACCTGTACACTGTCCCCTGCTGCCGTGTCCGGCACGGCGGCGAGCGACACCAGACGGGCGACCTGCTGCGGGTCCACGGCCGATGTCGCGTCCAGAAGGACAAGAATGCTGCGGCCGCCGGTGGGTTTGCGGGCAATGCTGACACGCACCTGCCCTGCTCCGGCTACGGGTTCCAGGACGCTGAGAAGGGACGCTTCGGCCATGGATGCAGGCACAGGGGCCGCCACCGGAGCGGTAAACAGGCTTGCCCCGCGCCAGGCGAGCAGTGCCAGTGCCACCGCACACGCCAGAAGTGCGAGCGCCTGTGTGGAAGGCGTCGCACCCTGTTTTCTGAAGGATTGGCCCTGAGCCATGCGGAACTCCCGCGATCCGGATCACTCCGGTCGCTTTGTCCCAACGCTAGCGGGTTGGCCGTAAATTTGTGTTTAACGCGCCCCTAAGACGCGCCAAACGGAAAAACCGGCCTAGCGGCGGTACTGCTGCAGGCGGGTCGTGCGCAGGCCTTTTGCGCCGTGGCGGGAATAGAGTTTTTCCCAGCCTTCGTATTCCTCGTCCGTCAGGTTGTACCGGTCGCACGCGGCCTTGCGGGTGAGCAGGCCTCCGGCGACGGCGGCGACGACTTCCGCCTTGCGGCGCGTCACCCAGCGGGAGATGTTCGGCGACGGAAGATCCGCCAGGGTGAGCGATTGGCCATCCGGGCCCTTGACGCTCGTCGGTCGTGCATTCTGCTGTTCCATGTCCACACCTGTTTCAGTTGGGTGCAGGACCGCCTTCTGGTGGTCCCGTATCACGCAACATAAACGGGCGGGCTTAAGCCCACGCGTAACCCGGCACGTGAGTTTGCCCGCGCGCGTTAGGCGGATGTTTGGAAACCTGTTCCGGCACGGGACACTGTGTGAGATTCTGCAACAATTACTGCAGAAGCGCCCGTTCCGATTGTGTCAGGGAAGTAATGCCATCGCATCATTGTCGCGCACCTGGGCGGCATGGCGGCGCAACATGGTCAGGAACATCTGGTCGCCCCGCTCGGTCTGCTTGACCAGCATCGCGGCGGCGAAAGCGACCGAGATTCCGTAGAAGCTGTGCCAGCGATAGTGGAGATACAGGTCCTCGAAGGAATAGCCGGTCACTCCCTCTGCCACGAGGCAGGCATGGTAATGGCGTAGCAGGGCCTGTTCGTGCCGGGGCCGCGCTTCGCGGGTCAGGCCCGCGCCGATGAAATAGGCGACATCATTGGCCGGGGCGCCCTTCCCCGGTGTCTGCCAGTCGACCACGGCCAGCGGCTTTGGCGAACCCGGTTCACCGAACAGCATGTTGTCGAGCCGGAAGTCATTGTGGGTCAGCGCGAACGGCCCGGTCTGTTCGCTGCTCCAGGTGGGCAGCGCGGCGGCATAGGCATCGCCAACCACGACATCCTCGGCGGCGAGGTGCGCGGCATAGCGCTCCTTGAACCCGCCCCACAGGCCCGCAAT
>JBGSKI010000055.1:0-33194 GCA_041741315.1 Hyphomonas sp.
ATCAAGAAATAGCAGGCGATCCGGCGCAGCCGGAGTTTTTGATCGAGGATCAAAAACAGCCTGATATTGCCCAAGCGCAAGCGCAGGGCTGATCCAATCCAAAAGGCCGCCCCGCAAGGAGGCGGCCTTTTTGCTTGGGGGAAGGAACGGCGATCAGGGGTCCAGCCAAGTCATTTCGATTGAAAGCCGAAAATTTGCAGATAAAGTCCGGACCTATCGGCCTGAAAATATTGCATCAGGGTTTCGAAACCAGGAGACGGGGAACAATGAACGGCGTTCGTTTGGTAGTGGCGGCCAGCGTTCTGGCACTTGTTGCAGCATGCGGCGGGGGATCTGGCGGGAGTGGGAGTGGGAGCGGGACCAAGATCCAGGGCACCTATTGCTCGAATTCATTCCGCTCAGGGACGTACAAGGCAGAGTTCACGAAGAAGGGCGACTTCCACCTGAACGACAGGACAGACTGGAAATACACTGTTTCGGGAACCACGATCACCACGACCGAGAATGGCGATGACCGGTGGCATTTCGATTTCGACAAGGAAAACGACGTCCTGACGAGCAACACCATTGCCGTGGACATGAAGTTCGACAAGGACACCTGCAAGACGCCGGAGTTCAAGGAGGCCTATGCGACCCAGCTCGAAGAAATGAAGGTGCGGGAAGCCGAGCAGAAGGAACAACAGAAAGCCGCAGAAGCGGCTGCCGAAGCGGCGAGGATCGAAGCGGCCAAGCCGCCGCCTCCGCTGGTCGTGCCGGCAAGCTGGTGGCCGAAGGATTGGGACAAGACCCTCGTTACCGAAGGCAACTCGTTCATTCATGAAACAGACGCGAAGAAGGTCCAGGCGATGCGGCAGCGCATGGTGTCATCGCAGGGACTGCGCCTGTTCCTGCTGGCGCACACGCCCGAATATGGTCCGGAATTCCAGCCCGTCTGGGTCTGGTACTCTGCCATCAAGTCATGCACCGGCGCGCAGAAGATCATCGACGACCTGACAACCGAATTCGGCGACACGGCGCGGGCGGCGACCGCGCTGCAGGCAGCGCATGACGACTTCACCGCGTGGGCGGCGGGCCAGCCCAAAGAACTCACAATTTCCGGCTATGCCAAGCTGGGTGCATGGATGGAAGCAGACGAGTCCTTCCAGTACGATTCGGGCTTCACGATGTGGATGACCGATCCGGATCAGGCTGCCTTCACCCAGAATTACGGTATCGGTGTGTATACTTATACGCCGCAGAACGCGCCGAGCCAGCTGGCGTCGATCAATGTGCCCTTTCAGAATGTCTGGTGCCCCTCGGAAGATGGCAAGTCGGCGGTCGAGTATAATCCGGGCGTCCAGTGGGACCTGAAATTTGGTGAGTTGCATCCGGTTGCGGTATCCGGCCCCAATCCAGGCTTCGTGAATTATCCTGAACTGCCGCTCGTTAAGATGACACGCGACGAGGCCCGGCAATTCGCGGAGACCCAGCCGGACCGCCTGGTGAAGATGTCCATCACGTTCACTGCGTCTGACAAACGTTGGCGCAACAGCCCGAGCACCGTCCACGGGCTGCTCAAGACGATCAAAGTAACGAGCGTGGACGGCAAGCCGCTCGCCGAGAAGGCATACTGACGGCGCCGGCCGGATGGAGAAGGCCGCCCCGAAGCGGGCGGCTTTTTGCTTGGCGGGAGGCAAAGCAAAACCGGCGCCGGGCTGAACCTAACCGCTTGCAGGCCGGAACAGTTTGAGGCAAACCCTCCGCTGGCCTGAAGGGGTATAGCTCAGTTGGTAGAGTGGCGGTCTCCAAAACCGTAGGTCGTGGGTTCGAGTCCCTCTGCCCCTGCCAGGCCTTTTCCTCCCGGAATTTCAAACCTAGCCCGCGCGCGATGTCTTCACGAATGACATCGCGAAGGCGGCAAGCGCAAGGCTTGCCGCGCCGAACAGCATGGCGAGGAGCGGCGCGCCGCCGGCGAACGGCACGAGCGACCCGTCGAGCGAGCGCAGTATGGGGCTCATCGTGCCAGCGACCAGAAGCTGGGGCAGGACGATGAAGAAATTGAAGATGCCCATGTAGATGCCCATTTTCCGGGGCGGCAGTGCGTCGGAAAGAATGGCATAGGGCAGCGTGAGGATCGAGCCCCAGGCCATGCCGAGGCCGACCATCGGGACCAGAAGGCCATACTTCGAGCTGAACACCAGATATCCGGCAAAGCCGATCGCCCCCAAGATCAGGTTGAAGGCATGCAGGCGTCGCGTGCCAACCTTGCGGGCCACGGCGGCGATGACGAAAGCGTAGACGGCTGCGACGCCATTCTGGACGGCGAACATGACGCCGACCCAGTCGCCCGCCGTCTGATAGGCGGCGGAGGCCGTGTCGGTCGTGCCCCAGGCCTGCAGGGCGACGGCCGGGGTCGTGTAGATCCACATGATGAAGAGCGCGACCCAGGAGAAGAACTGAACGGCAGCGAGCCGCTTCATCACCTTCGGCATGGTGGCGAGGTCGCCGAGCACGTCCGAGAGGAAGTTGCGGGCCTCGGGGTCTCTTTTCGTCAGCAGGCTGTTGATCAGGAAGAGAAGGCCGAGGAAGATCAGGCCACCGCCGAGAATGAAGAATTGCTTGTCGCCTCCGAAATTCCAGACGGCCCAGGACCATGTTGAGCCGGCCACAAGGATGATCGCGCCCCAGAGACGGAAGAAGGCGCCGTGCGGGCGCGCGGCGCGTTCGATGCCCCCTTCGACTTCGAAAATGTTATCTTCATCCGTGCCGAAGGCTTCGAGCTGTTCCGGCGAATATTCCTTGGTGGTGAAAATGGTCCAGAGGACGGCGGCGAGGAGCGCGGCGCCGCCGACATAGAAGGACAGGCGGACGTTCGGCGGGATGTGGCCCGGCTCGGCCGTGTTCGGCACGCCGAGGGCATTGAAGATGTAGGGCGCAAGGCTCGCCATGACGGCACCGGCGCCGATGAAGATCGTCTGCATCGAGAAGCCGAGCGGACGCTGGCGCGATGGCAGCATGTCGCCGACAAAGGCGCGGAAGGGCTCCATCGTGATGTTCAGCGAGGCGTCGAGAATCCAGAGCGTGCCTGCGGCCACCCAGAGCGCGGGCGAGTTCGGCATGATGAACAAGGCGAGTGTGGTGAGGATCGCGCCGGCGAGGAAATAGGGGCGGCGGCGGCCGAGCGGGCCCCATGTCTTGTCACTGAAATAGCCGATGATCGGCTGCATCAGCAGGCCGGTGACGGGGCCTGCTATCCAGAGCAGGGGCAGATTGTTGATGTCGGCGCCAAGCGTCTGGAAGATGCGGCTGACATTGCCGTTCTGCAGCGCGAACCCGATCTGGATTCCGAAGAAGCCGAACGACATGTTGATAATCTGCGCAATCCCAAGCGCGGGCTTGCGGGTGGGAACGTCAGTCATGGCTCGGAGCTTTCCTCGGCGGTCACAGTCCGGGTGAGGACAAGATAGGACCAGGCATCCAGCCCGATATTGGAATACTCGTCCAGGTCCATGGTCCAGGCGCGGCCGCTCATCGCGTCTCTATAGTTGCCGTTGACCGGGCCATCCAGCAGTTTCAGGTTGGCTGGCTCGGGCGACAGGTTGAACAGGGCGACGATTGCGTTGCCGTCTTTCTCGCGTGCGAAGCTGACGACCTGTGAGGGCTTGTCGGTGACGACCGGGATGTACGATCCGCCCGCCGCGCCGTTCCAGAGGGCGGGATTGTCCTTCTTGAGGCGGATCAGGTTGCGGATCAGGTCCGTATTGGGGCTGTCCTTCCAGACAATCGGGTCTTTCTCGAAGAAGGCGAGGCGGTGTTCGTTGCCGGCTTCCTGTCCATTGTGGATGACCGGCATGCCGTCCATGACGAATTGCAGCGCCATGAACGTCGGCAGCGCATCACCGTAGAATTCCCGCGGTGTGCCCTCCCAGGCGTTCTGGTCGTGATTCTCCGTGTACAGCATGCGGTAGCCGTCGCGCGGCCAGGCGCCGAGATGGTGCTGCATCAGGCCGGTCATCCGGCTGGCGTCGGATTTTCCCTGTGCAATGTCGCGGGCGGCGTCTTTCCAGTCCCAGAAATAGCTTGCGTCGAAGGCATTCTGGTGCAGGTCCGCCGTGTCCCATTCGGCGAGCATGAAGACCGGCTTGATCGCGTCGAGTTCGCGGCGGACTTTATTCCAGAAGTCGAGCGGCACGAAGCCGGCAACGTCGCAGCGATATCCGTCGATGCCGGCTTCCTCGACCCAGTATTTCATCGCACCGGTCATGTATTCCCGAAGGCCGGGCTGGCTGTAATCGAGGTCGATAATGTCGGCCCAGTCGGTCCAGGGCGTCGGGTGGAAGTCGCCCTTCCAGTCATGCTCGTACCAGTCGGGGTGCTGAGCGACGAGGGGATTGTCCCAGGCGGTGTGATTGGCGACCCAGTCGAGGATGACGTGCATGTCTTGGGCATGAGCGGCGTCGACGAAGGATTTCAGGTCTTCGAGTGTTCCGAATTCCGGATTCACGGCCAGATAGTCCTTGACCGAATAGGGACTGCCGAGGCTGCCCTTGCGGTTGGCCTCGCCGATCGGGTGGATGGGCATCAGCCAGAGGATGTCGACGCCAAGCTGCTTGAGGCGCGGCAATTGTTGCTCGGCAGCAGCAAAAGTTCCTTCCGGGGTGAACTGGCGTGTGTTGATCTGGTAGAGAACGGCGTCCTTCGCCCAATCAGGGTGCCTCAGCTGGACGTAAGGTTGGGGCTCGAAGCGGGACGCAGTGGTGGGCGAAGGTGGCACACCGGAGATTTGCGGCGCGGTTGTGCACGCAGCCAGCAAAAGCGCGGCCATGGTGCCCGTTAGATGGCGGATCATTCGGGTGAACTCCCTGGATCAGGCGATAGAAGAAACGTGAAGACCTCCGGCAAGCGGGCGCGCCAGGACGCTTCGTTATGATCGGCGCCTTCATAGGCGCGAATGGAAAAGTCCCGACCTTCGGCAAGGCCATTGACAAGCAGCCAGTTGCGAATGGCCTCATGGGTCGGTCCGTATTCCGCGTCGAGCCCTTTGGTTCCGTGGTCGAACCAGTAACGCGTATTCGGCGGCGGTTTCAGGCCGCGTGCAATATCGTTCAGAATGTAGGGAGTGGCGTCGGGGGTCGCGCTGACCTCCATGTTCGGGAAGACTTCCGCGACCACCTTCTCGCTGAGCGGAAAATGCGTGGAGACGCAGCCGCAGGCGCCGAACACGTCGGGATGGTAGGTGACGACATAGAAGGAAATCAGGCCGCCCATAGACGAGCCGGCATGGAAAGTGTTCCCGGGGCCCTTGCGAACCCTGTAGGCCGCTTCGACACGTGGCATCAGTTCGTCAATCAGGAAGCGGGCATAGCTTTCCCCCTTGTGCCAGGGGGAGTATTCCTCGAACCGCTTCGGCGTGCTCCAGCTGGAAACGATGATGGCGGGGTCGATGCCATTGGCCATCAGCGCCGTCATTGCCTCGTCCGTGCCCCAGTCCGTTCCCGTATTGGCAATGCGCGGATCGAACAGGTTCTGGCCATCCGTCATGTAGATCACGCGGTAGGTGCGTGCCGGATCGTCGTCATAACCGGGAGGGGTCCAGATGGAAACGTGGCGGGATTCGGTCAGGTATTGCGATTTCACGTCCAGCCAATAGTCGAGGTGCCCGGCAATGCCTGCGCCCGCGACATCCGCGATGTATTCGCGGACGTCCTTCTTGAAGTCCACGACGGTCTGGTGGCCGGACGTCTGATCAGCAGGCAGAACGAAATTGGCCATCACCGTGCCGGACGGGCCAAGCCCTTCCCGTTCCCACGCACCCAGGGTGAACTTGTATTCGACGGGAACGCCTTCCGGGCGGAGAAACTCTGCCCGCCGTTCGGTGCCCGAACCCTGCATCAGCAGGGCATCAGCCTTCCACGGTCCAAGCGCGTCGACGCTGCCGGAGACGTAGACCTCGCCCGTGTTCGCGGGAACGGTTGCGGTGATTTCCACCTTCTCCATTCCCTCCGGAACGGCGAACTCCGGACGTGGTGCGCAGGCCGTGAGGGCGGCGAGGAAGAAGGCAACGGCGAGCTTGATCATGGCGCGCCTGTGCTGGCTTCCGGCGTCAGCCAGATGGCCGCGCCGCCGCCGGGGGCGAGGGTCAGGTCGATCGTGTCGCCCTTGCGCACGGTCTGTGCATAGATCGACAGGTCGTAGGGGGCGGTCTTCCAGTTGGCCGCAGGGCCGTCGACCCAAAACTTGGCGGCATAGGTCTTGCCTTCGTCGAGATAGTCCGTCGGCAGGGCGAGCGTGCGGCCGTCCTCGTCGGTCACCGCACCTATGAACCAGTCCGTTCCCTGACGTTCCTGCCGTGCATAGGCGACGTAGTCGCCGACGGCACCGGCAATCGCGATGGATTGTTCCCAATCGGTGGGGACGCGCTTGATGAATTCAAAAGCGTCGGGCCGGGCAAGGTAGTTCTCCGGCAGGTCGGCGGCCATCTGGATCGGGCTGTAGAGCACGACATAGAGCGCGAGCTGCTTGGCGAGCGTCGTCTGGACGCGGTTGTCGGCATCCGGTCCGTCGAAAGTGAGGTCGAAGATACCGGGGGTGAAATCCATGGGGCCGGCCATCATGCGGGTCCACGGAAGGATCGTCTCGTGCTCGGGCGAGTTCAGGAAGGGGTAGCCCCAGGCATTGTATTCCTGCCCGCGTGCACCCTCGCGGCTGATCCAATTCGGATAGGTGCGGCGCAGGCCGGTATCCTTGATCGGTTCGTGGGCATTGATGGAGATATGGTGTTTGGCGGCCTCTTCAACGACATGGATATGATGACGCGCCATGAATTGGCCGTCGTGCCATTCATAGCGCGTGATGCCGTTCTCGTCCTTGCGCTGGATGCCGCCGCCATCGGCAACGTAGCCGGTCTTCACCTGGCTGATGCCGACTTTCTCATACAGGGCGAAGGCGTCTTCGAGCTGGTTCTCATAGTTGGTGACATTGCCTGAGGTTTCGTTATGGCCGATCAGCTTGACACCTTTCGCCGCGCCATAGGCGGTGATCGCCTCGATGTCGAAGTCCGGGTAGGATTGGGTGAAGCTGAACACTTCGCCATTATTGAACCAGTCGCCGTCCCAGCCCTCGTTCCAGCCTTCGACGAGGACGCCGTCGAAGCCGTTGTCGGCGGCAAAGTCCATATAGGCTTCGGTGCGTTCGGTGGTTGCGCCGTGGATGTCGCCGGAACCCCAGGTGCATTTCCTGATGTGCATGCACCACCAGATGCCGACATAGCGGCCGGGTTTCACCCAGGATACGTCGCCCAGCTTGTTGGGTTCATTCAGATTGAGAATGAGGCGGGAATTCAGCAGGCCGAGCGAGTCGGACGAAACCTGAACGGTGCGCCAGGGCGTGACGAAGGCGCCGGTCTCGTGCACGCGCACGCCATCAGACCAGGGAACGAGCGAGGCCTTGAACACGCCGGGGCGCTGCTGGTCGAGCCACATGGCGGCGTAATCGACCAGGGCAGCCTCGTGGAAGGTGACGTGCGTGCCTTTCGGCGTGCGGATCGTCATCGGCGTATGGGCCCGGTCAATCGCGGCGGCCTTGGTGGAATGGTAGAGATATTCGTAGCGATTGTAGTTGCCGGCCTCGATCCACCAGGCATCGGAGGATTCATCGACATGGAATTCGGTGAGTTCGTCGATCAGGCTGACCGCGCCGTCCGACGTCAGTTGCGGCACTTCATAGCGCAGTCCGACACCGTCATTGAAGGCGCGGACGCGGATGTCGAAATGCCGGGCTGGATCTGCGGGGTCGGCAAAGCGGACGAGGAGTTCGTTATAGTGCTCGTGCATCAGGCGTTGTTCGCCCCAGGGCTGTTCCCAGGCCGTGTCGACGCTGCGGCGCTCGGCAGCGACAAGCTGTAAGCCCTTGTCTAAATTACCTATTTCCTGGAATCGCAGGCCGAGGCGGGCGGGTTTGAGGATTTCCTCGCCGGCGAAGGTCGCGCTCCAGCCAGGTGCGCCAGACGCGTCGTCGAGGGTGATGACGAGTGTTCCATCGGGCGAGGAAACGGTCTGAGCGCCAATGACTGCTGCAGGTTCAGAGGTTTCTGTCTCTGCGATTCCGGCGCAGGCGGAGACCAGAAGGAAGAAGGCAGACAGGGTTAAGGCGGTGATGCGCATGAGGACCTCCCAATCCTTGAGCGGTGCGCGTTTGGTGCGTCTGCCGCCAAGTTTACCTACCTTTCCGCATATTGCATGATTTTGCAACTCCGGATCAAAGGGGACCGCTCCTTCCGTGTGGTTTGTGGGGGATACGGAAGACTGTGCGCTGCAAAAAAATGCAAAACAACGCAATTTCTATTGCGCCGGGGTTCGCTCTCAAGCAAAAAGAGGGAAACAGGGACGTGCGGGCCGCCTGCGGCGCGATCCATCAGAACCGGCGGCATGGAGGGCAGTTATGCGGCAAAACGGCTGGAAGACGGCAGTATTGGGTGCGGTATTTGGCTGGATTTTGGCCGGGTGCCAGCTGGCAACTGGCCCGCTGGCGGCCGGATCGGCCGCGCCGCCGGCCAGCTACCTCGACCGCCTGCCTCAGGATGAGATCGTCTATTTCGTCCTGCCCGACCGGTTCGAGAATGCCGACAAGTCAAACGACCTTGGCGGCCTTGAAGGGGGCCGGCTGGACCACGGGTTCGATCCGGCGGCGAAGGGCTTCTACCATGGCGGCGACCTGAAGGGCCTGACGGAGCGGCTGGACTATATCCAGGGTCTCGGCGCCTCGGCGATCTGGATCGGACCGGTCTACCAGAACAAGGCCGTGCAGGGCCCGGCGGGCGACGAGTCGTCGGCCTATCATGGCTACTGGATTACCGACTTCACCCGGCCCGACCGCCACCTCGGCACCGAAGAGGACATGCATGCCTTCGTCGAGGCGGCGCATGCGCGCGGGATGAAGGTCTATCTGGACATCATCACCAACCATTCGGCCGACGTGATCCAGTATCGCGAATGCCCGGAGACGGCGTGCGGCTACCGGTCGGTTGCCGATTACCCCTACACGACGCGGGGCGGGCCGGACGGCGCGGCGATCAATGACGGGTTCATGGGCGACCAGGCACCGTTCCAGACGAAAGAGAATTTCGACCGGCTGACGGACACGGATTTTGCCTGGACGCCATTCGTGCCCGTCGGGGAGGAGCACGTCAAAGTACCGGACTGGCTGAACGACCCGCGCTTCTATCACAATCGCGGGAATTCGACGTTCGAAGGAGAGAGTTCGCTGTACGGCGATTTTTTCGGGCTCGACGATCTTGCGACGGAAAGTCCGGAAGTCGTCGATGGGTTCATACAAATCTATGAAGACTGGATCACGCGCTACCGGATCGACGGGTTCCGTATCGACACTGCGCGGCACGTGAATCCGGAATTCTGGCAGGCGTTCAATGCGGCGGTCATCGCGCATGCGAAGTCGCTGGGCATCGAGCATTTCTATGTGTTCGGCGAGGCCGCCATCACCCCGCCGGACCAGCTGGCACGGTTCACCCGCACGGGCGGGTTTCCGGCGGTGCTCGACTTCGCGCTCCAGAAGACCGTGGCGGACGTCCTGATCGACGGTCGGCCAACCCTGGGCTTCCTGCCGCTGTTCCAGGCAGATGACCTTTACGGCGATGGCAGCGCGGAAATCGCACCGACCTTTGCCGGAAATCACGACATGGGACGGTTTGCGGGCTTCCTGCGAACGGCCCATCCGGACATGGGCGACGAGGAGATGCTGAAGCGGGTCGAACTGGCGCACGCCCTGCTGGTCTTTGCGCGCGGAGTGCCGGTCATCTATTACGGTGACGAGCAGGGCTTCGTGTCGGATGGCAATGACCAACTGGCACGGGAAGACATGATGCCGAGTGAGGTTGCGCTATATAATGACAATGACCTGCTCGGAACCGATGCGACGACGGCGCAGTCGAATTTCGACACCGCGCACCCACTGTACAAGGCGATTGCCGGAATGTCGGCGCTGTTCCACGAACATGAGGCGCTGCGCCGTGGCAAACAGGTGGTGCGGCTTGCCGAGGAACATGGGGGCGTATTTGCGTTTTCGAGACTGGACGAGCCGGGGGGGGAATATCTGGTCGTGCTGAACATGCGGAATGAAGCGCGCGAGGTGAACGTGCTGGTCGATCCAAGGTCGCAGACATTCGAAGCACTGGCGGGGGCATGTCCGGCGCAGGTCGCCACGACGGGCGTCGTGAGCGTTGCGATCGAACCGCTTGGCTGGATGGTGTGCCGTTCGAACGGCTGGGAGAATTAGGGGCGATGGACGGGGCAATGAAACCGGGCGTCGCGGACGCCGCACTTGCGGAGCATCCGTGGTGGCGCAGCGCGGTGATCTACCAGATCTATCCGCGTTCGTTAATGGATACGAATGGCGACGGTATCGGCGACCTGCCGGGGATTACCGCGAAGATGGACTATATCGCGAATCTCGGCGTTTGCGGCATCTGGATTTCGCCCTTCTTTACGTCGCCGATGAAGGATTTCGGGTATGACGTGGCGGACTATCTCGATGTCGACCCGATCTTCGGTACCCTGAAGGATTTCGACGACTTGCTGGCGGCGGCGCATGCGTGCGGCCTGAAAGTGATCATCGACCAGGTTTATTCGCATACGTCGGACCTGCACGCATGGTTCGGCGAGTCGCGCCAGAGCCGCGACAATGCCAAGGCCGACTGGTACGTGTGGAAGGAAGCGAAAGCCGACGGCACACCACCGAACAACTGGCAGGCCGTTTTCGGCGGCGCGGCGTGGACATGGGATGCCCGGCGCCAGCAATATTACATGCATAATTTCCTGCCGAGCCAGCCGCAGCTGAACGTGCACAATCCGGAGGTCCAGGATGCGCTGCTGGCGAGCGCTCGCTTCTGGCTGGAGCGCGGCGTCGACGGGTTCCGCCTCGATGCGATCAATTTCTCGATGCACGATCCGGACTTCAAGGATAATCCGCCATGGAGCGCCGAAGGCCGGACGATCACGCGGCCGTTCGACCTGCAGCACCATGTCAACAACCAATCCCAGCCGGGCATCGTGGATTTCCTCGAACGGGTGCGCGGGTTGACCGACGAATTCGGCGCGGTGTTCACGGTCGCGGAGATTGGCGGCCCGGACCCGCTCGGCGAGATGCGGGCCTATACAAAATCCGATACCCGGCTGAATTCCGCCTACAGTTTCGATTTTCTCTATGCGCCGGATCTGACGGCAGCACGGGTGAAGGCGTCGCAGTCGAACTGGCTGGGCAGCGTGTCCGAGGGCTGGCCGTCCTGGGCCTTTTCGAACCATGATGCGCCGCGGTGCCTGAGCCGCTGGTACCATGGCGGCGACCGTCCGCGCTTTGCCAAGCTTACCAATGCCTTGCTGCTGTCGCTGCGCGGCAATCCGATCCTGTACCAGGGTGAGGAGCTTGGCCTGACGCAGGTTCGTGTGGCGTTCGAGGACCTGCAGGACCCGGAAGCGATTTCCAACTGGCCAAGAACCTTGGGCCGCGACGGTGCGCGCACGCCTATGGCATGGCAGAAGGCAAACACATATGCAGGCTTTTCCGAAGCCAAGCCCTGGTTGCCGGTCGGCGAGGACCATGCCGGATTGGCGGCGGCGGTGCAGGAGCAGGATCCCGACTCGGTGCTGAACTTCACCCGGCGCTACCTCGCCATGCGGGAAGGGTCGCCGGCGTTGCGCTGGGGCGATGTATCCTTCGCGGACGCGCCGGAGCCCTTGCTGGTCATCGTGAGACAGCATGGCGCCGAGCGGCTGACCTGTGCCTTCAATCTCGGCCCGGATGCCGTCGCCGCGCCGAAGGAGGCAGGCTGGACGGGCAAGGCCCTGATCTCGTCCGGATGGCCGGATGCGGACGATCGCGCGACCGTGCCGCCCTATTCGGTGCTGGTCCTGAAGGACTGATCAGGCGAGGCCGCAGGATTCCCGCACGATCAGTTCGGTCGGCAGGCGCTCGGAGCGCATGATGCCGCTTTCGCCGGAGGCGAGCAGTTTCGACACCATGATGCGGCCGGCCTTGGCCATGTCCTGCGAAATGGTGGTCAGGGACGGGTGCGAATAGGCGGCAAGCTGGAGGTTGTCATAACCGACCACGGAGACGTCGCCGGGAACGCTCATGCCGGAGCGGATGAGGCAGCGCACCGCGCCGAGGGCAATCAGGTCGCTGGCGGCGAAGACGCCGTCGAAGGACACGCCGCGTTCGATCAGGGTGCCGAGGGCGGCTTCGGCCGATTCGATCTCGAAATTGGCCGGAACGGTCAGCTGCGGGTCGAGCGGCAGGCCGGCGCGGCGGTGGGCTTCGACATAGCCCTCGTAGCGCTGCAGCACTTCCGGGGCGTCGGTGTCGCCGAAGAAGGCGATACGGCGGCGGCCGAGGTTGAGCATGTGGGAGGTCGCGCGGGCGCCGCCACGGACATTGTCCGAGCCGATCGAGCAGTATTTCTGGCCTGCCAGTTCGGCACCCCAGACGATGAAGCGGTTTTCGGTTTCAGCGAGGCGGTTGAAGCGCTCGTGCAGGAAGCTCTGGCCGAGGAAGATGACGCCGTCGGCGCGGTTGGCGGTCATCAGGGAGGCGAGGTCGTCATGGCTTTTCGGGGCGAGGTGCGAGATCAGCACGTCGCAGCCGGAATCGCGGGCGGCTTCGCCGATGCCGCCGATCAGTTCCTGGAAGAAGGGGTCGGAGACCTGGGTCTGGCGGCCGAGCGGGGTCGGGATAACGACGGCGATGGTCGCGGCGGCGCCGGACAGGAGGGCCGGCATGGAGGGGCGGAAATTGTAGTTCTGCTCCCGTGCGATCTTCCAGACACGCCGCTTGGTCTCGTCATTGACGGCCGGACTGTTGTTGAGGGCCCGCGACACGGTGGCGATCGATACTCCGGCAATCACCGCGAGATCTTCCAATCGGGTTCTGGTGCTGGACATTGCAGGGCGGCTCCGGGTAGATGCTGTGATAACAACGTTGTCACAAAAATCGTGCCAAAGTCTAGAGAGAAGTGTATCGAGGGTGCAAAAATTTGCAATTCAGGAAACTGCAGTGCCGATTGCCTTTAGGGACTGTGCGGCAACCCGGAATGCGTGCTGCGCGATTCGAGGGAGTGCCCGTGCCTGGCACCGTTCAAATTTTGCACGGTCCCCAAAAATATATATATGACGAATCTGCCTTTCCTGCATAAACACCGCGATCCTGGAGCGCGCTAAATGGCTAAATTCATTCCGGTCGACCCCTTCGACATCGTGATTTTCGGAGGCACGGGGGACCTGTCCAGACGGAAGCTCCTGCCAGCCCTTTACCATCGCTTCGTCGACGGGCAGATCCCCGCCACCAGCGCCATCGTCGGCACGGCCCGGTCCGAGATGGACGACAAGGCCTACCGCGCGATGGCGCGCGAGGCCTGCGAGAAGGCGTCCGGGGAGAACTGGAACGCCAAGGAATGGACCAAGTTCGAAAAGCTCCTCCATTATGTGTCGATCGACGCGACCGATACCAAGGCCGACTGGCCGCTGCTCAAGTCGAAGCTGACCGAGGACGCGGCGCGGCCGTGTGTCTTCTATCTGGCGACGGCGCCGCGCCTGTATGTCGACATCTGCGAGGCGCTCGGCCGGGCGGGACTTGCCGGCGGCAATACGCGGGTCGTGCTCGAGAAGCCGATTGGCACCGACCTGGAATCGGCCCGGGCGATCAATGACGGCGTCGGCGCGGTCTATTCGGAGCGGCAGGTGTTCCGGATCGATCACTATCTCGGCAAGGAGACGGTGCAGAACCTGATGGTGCTGCGCTTCGGCAACATGCTGTTCGAGCCGCTCTGGTCGCGCAATTATATTGACCACGTGCAGATCTGCGTGGCGGAAGACCTCGGGCTGGAGGGCCGCGCGGATTATTATGACAAGTCCGGCGCGCTGCGCGACATGGTCCAGAACCATATGCTGCAGCTCCTGTGCCTGACCGCGATGGAGCCGCCGAACCATCTGGGAGACGACGACGTCCGCACCGAGAAGATCAAGGTGCTGCAGGCGCTGTCGCCGATCACGGCCGAGACGGCGAAGAAGGTGACGGTGCGCGGCCAGTACAAGGCTGGCGTGAAAGGCTCCGAACCGGTCAAGGGCTATGCCGAGGAACTGACAGGCGGCGACAAGTCCAGGACCGAAACGTTCGTGGCCATCAAGGCGAGCGTCGACAACTGGCGCTGGGCCGGCGTGCCGTTCTACCTGCGGACCGGCAAGCGCATGTCGCATCGCCATTCGGACATCGTGATCCAGTTCAAGCAGACGCCGCACCCGCTGTTCGGCGAGGGCAATGACGTGTCGAACCGGCTGGTCATCCGCCTGCAGCCGGATGAAGGCGTGCGCCTGTTCGTGCAGATCAAGGAGCCGGGCCCTGGCGGCCTGCGCGTCAAGTCGCTGCCGCTGAACCTGTCCTATGCCGAGAGTTTCACGGTACGCTATCCGGATGCCTATGAGCGCCTGCTGATGGATGTGGTGCGGGGCAACCTGTCCCTGTTCATGCGCAAGGACGAAGTCGAGGCAGCCTGGAAATGGGTCGACGGCCTGATCGAAGCCTGGGAACAATCGGGCGACGCGCCGGAGCCGTATGCGGCCGGAACCGACGGCCCGCTGGCGGCAGCAATGATGATGGACCGCGACGGACGCGCCTGGTGGGAAGGCCAATAGGCCGATGCGCCATGAACTCTTCCGGTGCGAGACGAGAGAAGTAGCCTCCGGGCAGGCGGCACGTCTGGTCGCCGGCGCGCTGCAGGCGGCCATCGAGGACAAGGGGCGGGCGAGCTTTCTCGTTTCTGGCGGATCGACCCCCGGTCCGATGTTCGACTTGCTGGCCTCGACCGACCTTGCCTGGAACCAGGTGACGGTTGGCCTCGTCGACGAGCGCTGGGTTGATCCGGAACATGCGGCATCGAACGAGCGCCAGGTGCGCGAGCGCCTGCTGCGCCGGTTCGCCGGCGCGGCGGGATTTGTCCCCATGCGGACGCTGGATGCGTCGCCAGACCTTGCGGTTGCCGACCGGCAGCTTGCCTACGCGCCACATTGCGCACCGGCGGATGTGATCCTGCTCGGGATGGGCAATGACGGACATACGGCAAGCTGGTTTCCGGACTCCGCCGGGCTTGACGAAGCGATGTTGGCACCTGCAGGACAAGTCATAGCCGCCATCGACGCGACTGGTTGCCCGGTGGCCGGAAATCATGCACACCGCCTGACATTGACGGGGCCGGCGGTAACGCAGGCCCGCACGGCCTTGATGCTGCTGTTCGGCGACGAAAAGCTGGCCGTATTCGAACGGGCGCTCACGGCAGACCCCAGGGCGATGCCGGTGCGTCATGCTATAGACAAACTAGGACCGAGACTGTCGGTCATATGGGCCCCCTGATGACGAACCTCCATCCGAAAATCGCTGAAGTCACCGAACGCATCCGCGACCGGTCCCGGGACGCCCGCGCCGCGTATCTCGAAATGATCCGCGCCCGGCGGCCAAAAGGGTTCGCCCGGCTGAAGATGACCGATGGCAACCTCGCTCATGCGTCCGCAGGGTGTGCCGTCATCGAGAAGGCGCAGATCCTCGGCGCGGGCTGGCCGAACATCGGCGTGATTACTTCTTATAATGACATGCTGTCGGCGCATGCGCCGTTCGAGCATTATCCGGAGATCATCCGGGCGGCGGCGCGGGAGGTTCATGCCGTTGCGCAGATCGCGGGCGGCGTGCCGGCGATGTGCGATGGCGTCACGCAAGGCCAGGAAGGCATGGAACTGTCGCTGTTCTCGCGCGACGTGATTGCGATGGCCTCGGCAATCGGTCTCAGTCATGACGTGTTCGATGCGGCGCTGCACCTCGGCGTGTGCGACAAGATCGTTCCGGGACTGGTGATCGCGGCGTTGCGCTTCGGCTGGATTCCGTCGATCTTCGTGCCGGCCGGGCCGATGCCCTCCGGCTTGCCCAATCCGGAAAAGGTCCGTATCCGGCAATTGTTTGCCGAGGGGAAACTCGACCGTGCCGCGCTGCTGAAGGCGGAAGCCGAAAGCTACCATGCACAGGGCACGTGCACTTTCTATGGCACGGCGAACTCCAACCAGATGCTGATGGAAGTGATGGGCCTGCACCTGCCGGGTGCCGCCTTCACCAATCCAGGCACGCCGCTGCGGACGGCGCTGACGCGGGCGGCGACGCATCGTGCGGCGGCGATCACTGCGCAGGGCAAGGAATACCTGCCGGCCGGTGAACTGATCGACGAACGTTCCGTGGTCAACGGCATTGCCGGGCTGATGGCGACGGGCGGATCGACCAATCACGCGCTGCACCTGCCGGCAATGGCAGCGGCAGCGGGCATCCTCGTGACGCTGGAAGACTTTGCCGACATCAGCGCGGTGACGCCGCTGCTGACCCGGATCTACCCGAATGGTCCGTCCGACGTGAACCATTTCCATGCCGCCGGCGGCATGGGCTTCGTCGTGCGCGAACTGGTCAATGCAGGCCTGATGCATGGCGATGCGCTGGGCGTCGCCGGGCCGATCTCGTCCTATTCGATGGAACCCTTCCTCGATGGTGACAAGGTCGCCTGGCGCGAGGCGCCGGCGGAAAGCGGCGACCTCGACATTATCCGTCCGGCCAGCGACCCGTTCTCGAAAGATGGCGGCCTGCGCCTGATGAGCGGCAAGCTCGGACGGGGCGTGAGCAAGGTTTCGGCGGTCGCGAAGGAGAAGCGGATCGTCGAGGCACCGGCCATCGTGTTCGAGTCTCAGGAGGCGCTGAAAGAGGCGTTCGAGGCAGGCCGGCTCAATCGCGATTTCATCGCCGTGGTCCGTTTCCAGGGCCCGGCTGCGAATGGCATGCCGGAACTGCACAGCCTGACCCCGCCGCTGGGCGTCCTGCAGGACAAGGGATTCAAGGTGGCGTTGGTGACGGACGGCCGGATGTCCGGCGCGAGTGGCAAGGTGCCGTCCGCCATCCATGTCAGCCCCGAGGCGGCGCGCGGCGGGCCCTTGGCGCGGGTGATGGACGGCGACATGATTGTCCTGAACGCCGAGACCGGCGTGCTCGACATCAAGGTCGACCCGGCCGAGTTCGATGCGCGCGTGCCGGCGGAGTTCCGGCCGAATGAGTCTTCGTCCGGCCTCGGACGGGAGATGTTCACCTTCTTCCGTCAACTGAGCGGTACGGCGGATACCGGCGCGAGCCAGTTCGCGTTTGCGGGCGTGGGGGAATAGCAGGTGCCGGACGGAATTCTTGTCGGCGACGTTGGCGGGACCAATGTCAGATTTGCCATCGCGCGCCGTGAGGCCGGAAAGATCACCGTCGAAGGGTTCGACCGGCTCGCAGGCGATGACTATGTCGCGTTCGACAAGGCCGTGGCGACCTACCTCGAGCGGAGCGGGACGAAGATCACGCGCGCCTGCATTGCCCTCGCCGGTCCGGTGCGGGATGGCGAGGTCTGGCTGACCAACCGGCAATGGAAAGTCTCGGCGAGCGGCCTGAAAGAGCGGTTCGGGTTCGAGGATGTGCGCCTGATCAATGATTTCACCGCCTGGGCGCGCTCCGTGCCCGAGCATGACGCGTCGGCATTCGAATCGATCCTGCCCGGAACGCCGGTGGAAGGTTCACCGATCCTGGTGGCCGGCCCCGGGACGGGCTTCGGCGTTGCCACGCTGCTGAAGGCGAAACGCGGCGGCTGGCATGTCATCGCAGGGGAGGGGGGGCATATGGCATTCCCGCCGCGCACGGCGCTGGAATTCGATGTCGGCGCGCGCCTGATGGCCAGCCACGGGTATGTTTCGAATGAACTCGTTTCTTCGGGCAGCGGGCTCGATGCCGTGCATGCGGCTTTCTGCGAAGTGTTCGGGCGGGAGGTTGAGCCGTTGAGCCCGCAGGAGATGCGCCTTCGCGCCGATGCCGGGGACGAGATGTTCCGGGAACTGATCATGATGCGGGCCTGCGCCACGATGGGCACGGTGGGGGACCTCGCGCTGGCCAATGGCGCGCTGGGCGGTGTTGTGCTGGTCGGCGGGGTGACCGAACGGCTGATCGATTTCCTGCGCTCGCCGCAGGCGGTCGAGCGCTTCCGCTCGCGCGGCCCGATGAGCCATTACCTTGCCGACGTACCCGTCCGGCTGATGCATGATCCAGAGGCCCCGCTGATCGGTGCGGCGGCCTTTTACGAACAGGAGAACCGGGCATGACCTTTCCGCTGTCGAAACTCGTCGAGGCAGCGTCGCGCGCGCCGATTGTGCCTGTGCTTGTCGTTGACGAAGTGCGCCATGCTGCGGCGCTGGCGCACGCGCTGGCCGATGGCGGCCTGACGATTGCCGAAGTGACCCTGCGCACGGCATCAGGGCTTGCCGTGATCAACGCCATGAAGGCGGCAGAGCCGAGATTGCTGGTGGGTGCGGGCACCGTGCTGACAGGTGAGGACGCGCAGAGTTCTCTCGATGCCGGGGCGGACTTCCTGGTCTCGCCCGGCATGTCGCCGGCCCTGCTCGCGGATCTCGGCCAGCACCGGCGGCTGATGATCCCCGGGGTCGGCACGGCGAGCGAGGCGATGACACGGCACGAGGAGGGGTTCGACCTGCTGAAGCTGTTCCCGGCCTCGGTGGCCGGCGGGATTCCGGCCCTCAAGGCGCTGGCCGGGCCGTTGCCGCACCTGCGATTCATGCCGACCGGAGGCATTTCCGCAAAGGACGCCGCCGACTACCTGGCGCTGCCCAATGTCGTGGCAATCGGGGGGTCATGGATGGCGACCGGCAGCGACGTCGCGCACGAAAACTGGGCAGAAATCTCACGCAAGTGCGCGGAGGCCTTGGCTCTCACGCATAAGCTGAAAAATAGCATGTAAAATTTGCAAAGGTTTTCGACGGTGCCTCGAACCATAGAGAGCAATTGAAGGACCGGAAAATCTATAAAAACCAATGAAAAAGGTACATCCAACGGCCAATTCGTGGCGTGAAAGTCACAGGAGTTAAGAATCTCATCCATCTCGGCTTGCTTAGTTTGCATTTTATTGCGATGAATTTGCAAGCCGCGAGAGCGCCAATGCGCCCGTGGTATTGGGAGGCTTACAATGGACATCAACTTCAAAACCAACCGCGCGCGTCTTATGGCCAGTGCGGCGACCAGCGTCATGATCATCCTGACCGGCGCAAGTTTCGCCTACGCTCAGGAAGCCGATGACGCCGATTCTGTAGAAACTGTTTCAGATGCCGCCGCAGCGGCCGAAACAGAGGAAGAAGGCCGGCTCGAGACCGTCGTGGTCAGTGGTTTCCGCCAGTCGATTGCCAACTCGATTGCTGCGAAACGCCAGTCGAGTTCCATTGCCGAAGCCGTTTCGGCCGAGGACATCGGCAAGCTGCCAGACAATTCGATCGCCGAATCGCTTGCCCGCCTGCCGGGCCTGACCGCACAGCGCCTGTCGGGCCGTGCCCAGGTGATCTCCGTCCGGGGTCTCAGCCCTGACTTCACGACGGCGCTCCTCAATGGCCGCGAACAGGTCTCCGCAGGCGACAACCGCGGCGTCGAATTCGACCAGTACCCTTCGGAACTCCTCAGCCAGGCGATCGTCTACAAGACGCCGGACGCGGCGCTGCTCGGCCAGGGGCTCGCCGGTTCGGTCGACCTCCGGACCGTTCGCCCGCTGTCGCTGGATGGCCGGAGGGTCGCTGTGTCGGCGCGCTATGAAATGAACGACATCGGCGCCCTGAACGCCGGCTCGGACGACACCGGCTACCGGATCACCGGTTCATATGTGAACCAGTTCGCGAATGACACGATCGGCATTGCCCTCGGCGTGTCGACCCAGTCGTCCCCGACCCAGGCCGAACGCTGGGATTCGTGGGGCTATCCGACGACCGGAAACGGCGAGTTCATCATTGGCGGCGCAAAACCCTATGTCGAATCCCGGACGCTCGATCGCACTGCAGTACTCGGCACATTGCAATATGAGCCCAGCGCTGCGTTGCGGACGTCGATTGATGCATTCTACTCCAAATTCGAAGATGACGGCGTGCTGCGCGGCATCGAGATTCCACTGTTCTGGAGCGGCGCGCAACTGCAGCCAGGCTACAGTGTTTCGGACGGCTTTGTGGACTCCGGCGTATTTACCGGCGTGCGCGGCGTCGTCCGCAACGATGCCCGCTCTCGCGAAGCCGACATCGTGTCGGTCGGCGGCAATGTCGAGTATGACCTGAACGAAGCCTGGATGCTGGAAGGCGATCTGAGCTATTCGAGCGTCAAGCGCGACGACGTCGATCTTGAACTCTATGCCGGCTTGAACCCGGCAGGAACTCTGACCGATACGATGACATTTGCCCGCGAAGACAACGGCAATTTCGTCTTCGGTTCGCAGATCGATTATTCCGACCCGTCCCTGATCCTGCTGACCGACCCGCAAGGCTGGGGTCAGGCGGGATACCTCAAGCGTCCATCCACGGACGACGAATTGACAGCGCTTCGCCTGGAAGCAACCCGTCATGTGGATAATGGCATCATCAGCGATGTCGTGTTCGGCGCGAACTATACGCAGCGGGAGAAATCGCGGACTAGCGAGGAATACTTCATCCGGCTCGCAGGCGGTGCCTCGACGGCGGTGATCCCCGACGAATACTTCCAGGGCTCGACGGCGCTCAGCTTCCTCGGCATTCCGGGCATGGTCAGCTTCGATCCGCTGTCCTTGCTGAATTCGGGAATTTATCGCTTCGACACGCAACCAGCGAATTCCGGCGGTGCGTCAGACGTCCTCACCAAGTCGTGGGTCGTCCAGGAAGATGCGCTGACCGCTTACGTCAAGGCAGACATCGAGTCGCAATTCTACGGGCTTCCGGTTACCGGAAACTTCGGTGTGCAGTTCGTGCAGACGGACCAGCAATCACAAGGTGCCCGGGCCAGCAACGTAGGCATTACTCCGGTTGACGAAGGCGATTCCTACAATCACGTCCTTCCGAGCCTGAACCTGCGGTTCGAACTGCCGGAGGATACTTACCTTCGCTTGAGTGTTGCGCGCACGCTTGCCCGGGCTCGCATGGATGAAATCCGGGCTAGCCAGCAGTTTTCCCTGGCGACCGACCGCATCCTGTATCCAAGCGAACTGACGGACGCCGATGCAACCAACAATACGAGCCAGATCAATCCGGCAACCGGCCAGTATGCCTACAATCCCAGTGGCGGAAACCCGCAGCTGCGGCCTTATGTGGCTGATGGTTACGACGTATCGTTCGAGAAGTATTTCGGCGGATCCGGCTATGTATCGATCGCCGCCTTCTACAAGGACCTGAAAGACTACGTGTTTGGCGGCTATACCGAGGAAGTGGATTTCTCCAACATTCTCGATGCATCGGTTCTCACGGACCCATCCGGCAACCCGGTCACGGCCGCCCAGCTTCGTGCGCTCAACCCGGGCATTGATGTGGCGCTGTTGAGCCGTCCGGAAAATGGCGAGGGCGGTTACATTCGCGGCATCGAGCTTGCCACCCACATGCCGGGCGACCTGTTCCTGCCAGCCCCGTTCGACGGCTTCGGTGTGTATCTCAGTGCCTCCTTCACGGACAGCGAGATCACTCCCAACGGCGAAACCCAGGGCATCGACGTGCCGGGCCTCTCGAAGACGGTCGGCAACGCGACGCTCTACTACGAGAACGCTGGCTTCGAAGCGCGGATTTCCAACCGGTTCCGGTCTGACTTCCTGGGTGAAGTCACGGGCTTCGGCGCGAACCGCGACTTCCGGTACGTCAAAGGCGAGGAAGTCGTGGACGCACAAATCGGCTACCGCTTCCAGTCCGGTCAGTTCGAAGGTCTCTCGATCCAGTTGCAGGCAAACAACCTGACCGACCAGGAGTTCATCACCTTCCTCAATGGTGATGATCGTCAGGTGAAGGACTACCAGCGCTACGGCACGACCTATCTGCTCGGCGTGAACTATTCCTTCTAGACGCCGGACACGGCAGACCAAATTGTCGCCCCCGCTGGCCTTTCCAGCGGGGGCGATCTAGTTTCCGGGCAGGGAGAGTCCGATGCATGTACGCGGCGTCAGGAAAGTGGTCATCGTGGGCGGCGGCACGGCTGGCTGGATCGCGGCCGCGACGCTTGCCAAACTGATCGGTCCGCTGCTCGACATCGAACTCGTCGAATCCGACGACATCGGCACAGTGGGCGTCGGCGAGGCGACGATTCCGCAGATCAAGATTCTCAATCGCGTGCTCGGCATCGACGAGAACGAGATGCTGACGAAGACGGCAGGCACGTTCAAGCTCGGAATCGAGTTCAACAATTGGGGTGCGCCCGGCGAGTCCTACATGCACACGTTCGGGCATCTCGGTGTGCCGCTCGGAAGCGTGCCGTTCCATCATTACTGGCTGCGGCATGTGCAGGCCGGCGGCGGCACCAGCCTCTGGGACTATTCGCTGCACAATCGCGCCGCCTATGCCCACCAGTTCGGACGCATGGACCGGGTCGGGACTACCGGCATGACCGGGCTCGCCTATGCTTTCCACTTCGATGCGGGACTGTATGCACGGCTGCTGAGGGACTATTCCCAAGCGCGCGGCGTGAAGCGGACTGAAGGCAGGATCGAGGACGTCGCGCTGAACGGCGATTCCGGGTTCATCGAGAGCGTTGTGCTATCCGACGGCCGGACAATCGCCGGGGACTTGTTCATCGACTGCTCCGGATTTCGCGGATTGCTGATGGAGGCAGTCGGCTCGGAATATGAGGACTGGTCGCACTGGCTGCCGGTGAACCGTGCCTGGGCGGCCGGATGCGAGCGGACGGAACCGCTTCTTCCGTACACGAAATCGACCGCACGGGGCGCCGGCTGGCAATGGCGCATCCCGCTGCAGCACCGGACCGGCAATGGCCACGTCTTCTGCAACAGCTTCATCGACGAGCAGGTGGCGGCGGACGAACTGGTCGGCAGCCTGGATGGCGCCCCGCTGGCATCGCCGCGCCTGCTGAAATTCGTGACCGGCCGGCGCAGGGAATTCTGGAAGCGCAATTGCGTGTCGATGGGGCTCGCCAGCGGCTTCATGGAGCCGCTGGAATCGACGTCGATCCACCTCGTCCAGTCGAACATGGACCGGTTGATCAGCCTGTTTCCGCGCGATGGCGTAGAGGCAGCGGATGTCGACGAGTATAACCGGCAGGTTGGCTATGAGTTCGAGCGGATCCGGGATTTCCTGATCCTGCACTACAAGCTGACCACCCGCGACGACACCGAATTCTGGCGCTATGTCCGGACCATGGAGATTCCCGATACGCTCCGGGTCCGGATGGACGTGTTCGAGGCGCATGGCCGGATATTCCGCGACCAGGAAGACCTGTTCAAGGAATTCAGCTGGCTGCAGGTCATGCTGGGACAGGGCATCCGGCCGCGCAGCCACAATGCGATGGCCGACCTGATCACCGATCAGCAACTCGATGATTTCCTGCGCAATGTCCGCACCATCGTGAACCGGGCCGTCGACCAATTGCCCGGTCATGCCGACTTCATCAGGGCCAATTGCGCGATGGTGCCGGTCGAGGCGATGTAGCGGTCAGGCGCGGCCGAAGACGCGGGTGAAAATCGTGTCGACGTGCTTGAAATGGTAGTCGAGATCGAACAATTGCCGGAGCTCGGCCGGGGGCACCTTGGCCGTAACGTCCGGGTCGGCCTCCAGCAAGTCGAGGAGCGAGCCTTCGCCGGACCATGTCCGCATCGCATTGCGTTGCACGAGCCGGTAGGCGGTCTCGCGGGACACGCCGCTCTCCACGAGGGCCAGCAGGACCCGCTGGGAATTGTGCAGGCCGCCCATGCTGTTCAGGGTGCGGAGCATGCGCTCGGGATAAACGACCAGGTTATCGACGACGCCGGCGAGGCGATTGAGGGCAAAATCGAGATGAACGGTCGCGTCCGGTCCGATGCCGCGTTCGACAGAAGAATGCGAGATGTCGCGTTCGTGCCAGAGCGCCACGTTCTCGAGGGCGGGAATGACCGCCGAACGGACGAGGCGGGCAAGGCCGGTGAGGTTTTCCGTCAGCACGGGATTGCGCTTGTGCGGCATGGCGGAGGAGCCCTTCTGGCCGGCCGAGAAGAATTCCTCGGCTTCCAGAACTTCGGTCCGCTGCAGGTGGCGCACTTCGGTGGCAAGGCGCTCGACAGACGAGGCGATCACGCCGAGCACGGCGAAGAACATGGCATGCCGGTCGCGGGGAATGACCTGTGTCGAGACGGGTTCGACCTGCAAGCCGAGGCGGGCTGCGACATGCTCCTCGATGGCCGGGTCGATATTGGCGAAGGTTCCGATGGCACCGGAAATCGCGCAGGTGCCGACGTCTTCGCGCGCGGCGATCAGGCGGGATTTGGCGCGCTGGAACTCCGCGTGGAAGGTTGCGAGCTTGACGCCGAACGTCGTCGGTTCGGCGTGGATGCCGTGGCTGCGGCCGATGGTCGGCGTCAGCTTGTGTTCGAAGGCCCGGCGTTCCAGCGCGGCGAGCACCTTGTCGAGGTCTGCCAGGAGCAGGTCTGCCGCCCGGACGAGCTGGACGTTGAGGCAGGTGTCGAGCACGTCCGAAGAAGTCATTCCGAGGTGCAGGAAGCGGGCCTCGTCGCCGACATTCTCGGCGACATTGGTGAGAAACGCGATGACGTCGTGCTTCACTTCGCGTTCGATTTCGTCGATGCGGTCGGGATCGAAAGCGGCGCGTTCGCGCACGGCGGCGGTCACGCCCGCGGGGATCAGGCCGCGCGCTTCCATCGCCTCGGCGGCGAGCGTTTCGATTTCCAGCCAGATACCGTACCGGGATTCCGGCGACCAGATCGCCGCCATTTCTGGACGTGTATAACGCGGAATCATCGGTCGCCTCCTGTCGTGTTGGGCCTTCTTACGCGCAAAGCCGGGATTTGGAACCCCCGGCGGCTGCCGCGCGCATTAAACGCCGACGGTTGAGGAATTAACCTGTCGCGCGAGCTAAAAATCGTTCCATATCAACCCTCAAGGCAAAAAATCGCCGAGCGGTATCTGGTCCTCTGCCGTCCGGTGGAGTACAGTTTCCTGTGACGCAACCGCGCAAGCGGCTGCTTTGCCCTCACAATCCGGCGCTTGCGTCTGCCGGCAGGGGCGCGCGTACCTGCCGGGGAGCGCCCCGGAGGCCATGAAGGGGAGTGACAATGAACAGGTATTTCGCAGTGTCTGCCGCGGCCTCGGTTCTTGCAGGACTGGCATGTGCACAGGGCTCGGCCGATTATCCGCCGGAAGCCGATGCCGGGGCGTGCTACGCGCGGGTCCTGATCCCGGAAACCACGGAGATCCAGACCGAGCAGGTGATCGACCGGCCGGAATCCACAGAGATCAAGGTCATTCCCGCAGAATACACGACGTCCACAAAACAGGTGATGGTGCGGGAGGCGGTCAAGACATACACGGTGATAGAGACCGCGTTCGATGTCGTCACGGAGGAAGTCCTCGAAACGCCTGAACACACCGAAACGGTGGTCATTCCCGCCGAGTACGAAACCTACACGGAGGAAGTGCTGATCCGCCCCGCCTACATGACCTGGAAGCCGGGGACCGGCCTGTTCGGGCGCACTGGCGGAAAGTCTGCGGACGGGTCGGTGACGGTTACGACCGGCGAATTGCTTTGCCGGGTCGAAGTTCCGGCACAGTATGACACGGTGACCCGCACGCGCATCAAGACGCCGGAGCGTACCGAGACCAAGGTCGTGCCGGCCACCTACCGGACGATCACGCGCGAAACGGTGAAAACCCCGGCGCGGGTGATCGAGGAAATCGTGCCGCCGGTCTACGAGACAGTGACGGTCCAGACACTCGCCACACCGGCGCGCGAAGAAACCGTCGTGATACCGGCCACCTACAAGACAGTCGAGAAGCGGGTCGTCACCGGTGGCGGCGGCCTCGAATGGCGCACGGTGCTGTGCGATACGAATGCCTCGCCGGAGAAGATTGCGGAAGTCCAGCGGGCCCTGACCGCGAAGGGCTATGCCGTTCCGGACGATGGTGCGTTTGGCCCCGCGACACTGAAGGCGATGGAATCCTACCAGCGCGACAATGGCCTGCCGGTCGGCTACCTGACCGTCAGCACGGTCGAGTCGCTGGGCGTATCGCCGAACTAGGCAAGCAGCCGTTCCGGAAACCGTGAAAGCCCCCGCAGCGCGCTGCCGGGGGCTTTTTCATGCGCCGAGGCGGTTGGCGAGGAAGTGGCGCAGGGCCTGAAGGTCCCTGTCGGTCTTTTCCCCGAGAACCCCGCGAGCGTCGGGCGGGATGTGGGCGAGCGTGTCCGGGCCGGCGTTGAAAATGTAGTGGTTGAACAGGGTCTTCCACTGCGCCCGTTCGTGTTCGGGCATGTCGCGCAGGCTGAGCAGGGCATGCATCAGGGTCAGGGTCGGCGTGATCAGGTAGGGCGGTCCGTCGCGCCACCAGTAGTTCACCAGCATCCCGAACGGTTCGAGCGACTCGACATTGTGGATCCACAAGCTCGGAAGGTAGAGCGCGTCGCCGGGTTCAAGCTCTGCGACCAGCGCATGCTGCGCAGCTTCGGCGTAGCGGGGGAAGCGTTCGAGGTCCGGATTGGCCAGATCGACGAGGCTGCAGGGTTGTCCGGCGAGGGTGAAATCTATCGGTCCTATATACAGGTTCGGGACCTGGGAGATGGGGAAGAGGGTGAAGCGGCGGCGGCCGGCGGCGCAGATGGCGATGTTCTGGGCGAGGTCCCAATGGGGGGCGATGCGGGTGCGGTTGCCGATCCAGACGGAGGCGAGGTGGTCGGTTCCGGCGGGCAGGAAAGGGGCGGGGTGGACCGCCCCGAATCCGGGCAGGTGGGCCGGGATGTTGACGGCCCCGGCATACAGGTAGTCGGCGTCTGCCTTGTCCGCATCCTGTAGCAATTGCTGCAGGACGCCGCGCAAGGTGGATCTCCGGCGCTCGAAATTGAAGCCTTTCAGGTCGTCCGTATAGAAGAACCGGCCGCCGGTTTCCGGGGGCGCGACGAAGGTTTCGATCGGTTGTTCTAGGCTGAACGGGGCGAGATAATCGGCGACGGAGCGGGGGCTTTCGAGACCTTTTTGGACGATTGGCCAGTCGCGGGCGAGGCCTTTGAGGAGGGCCGGTTCGCCCTTTGGCTGGATGATTTCATGGAAATCGCCGGCGGAAACGTGCTGGTAAACAGCGACTCGTTGGCTGGTTTGTGGCCGGGTCATGCGGAAGCCTGGCTGGAACAGTGCTGGTTTATGTACGCCTGGTGGCCGGGCATGGCGGCTGCGGACTCGGCGATCACCTGGCGCAGGCCGGCAAGGCGCTGGCGGGCCTGTACCGCCTCGGCGCGCTGGACGGCGAGGGGGGCGCAGCGCTCCGGCTCGATGTTCTGGCCGGTATAGACGGCGAGCCAGCTCGGGTTCTGGAAGAGTTCGAGATCGTCGGCGACGATGCGGCCATAGGTCCGGAACTGGTCGATCCTGTATTGCAGCGAGTCCGGGATCGGCATGGTCCGGACACGGTTCCAGAACGGCGTGTCGTCGCGCCGGGTGGCGCAATAGTGGAGGATGAGGAAGTCGCGGACGCGCTCATACTCGATGCGCGTGATGCGGTTGAACTCGTCGCGGGCAAGGGAGTCGCAGGACTTGTCCGGGAACAGGGCGAGGAGGCGGGTAATGCCGGATTGTATCAGGTGGATAGATGTCGAGTCCAGCGGCTCCATGAAGCCGGCGGCGAGGCCGATGGCCACGCAGTTGCGGTTCCAGAAGGAGTTGCGGCGTCCGGTGGTGAAGTGCAGGACACGCGGGCCGGCGGTGGCGCGGCCGGGCAGGTTGGCCATCAGCGTGGCGGAGGCTTCGTCGTCCGAGACGTGGTCGCTGCAGAACACGTAGCCATTGCCGATACGATGCTGCAGCGGGATGCGCCATTGCCAGCCGGCATCGCGGGCGGTCGAGCGGGTGTAGGGGATCGGGTCTTCCGGCGCCTCGCAGGGGACGGCGACGGCGGAATTGGCCGGCAGCCAGGCCGACCAGTCCTCATAGCCGGTGGCGAGCGCCTGTTCGATCAGCAGGCCGCGAAAGCCGGAGCAGTCGAGGAACAGGTCTCCGGCCACCGTCCGGCCATCGTCCAGGGTGACGGCTTCGATGAATCCGGTTCCGGGGTGCAGCCGGGTGCCGGTGACGCGGCCCTCGACCCGGGTGACACCGCGCGCTTCGGCATGGCGGCGCAGGAATGCGGCATAGGCGCCGGCATCGAAATGGTAGGCATAGTCATAGGTCGACTGGACGCGGCGGGGATCGCGGATCGGGTGCTCGAATCGCCCGCGCGAGGCGGCGGCCCAGGCCATGGAATAATCGCTGACCGGCGTCGGATCGCCCTGCAGGCGCTCATTCAGCCAGTACTGGTGCAGCGGAACGGCGTCGAAATCGGCACCGTACTTGCCGAAGGGGTGGAAATAGGTGTCGCCCTTGCGGCCCCAGTCGATGAACTGGATGCCCAGCTTGAACGTGCCGTGGGTTTCCCGGAGGAAGGTGTTCTCGTCGATGCCGAGCGACTGGTTGAACAGCTTGATCGGCGGAATCGTCGCCTCGCCGACGCCGATTGTGCCGATCTGGTCGGACTCCACGAGCGTGATGGAGACCTGTTCGGGCAGGGCATTTGCCAGCGCCGCGGCACTCATCCAGCCAGCGGTGCCGCCGCCAACAATGACAACCCGCTCGATCTGGCCGGGCGCTGCTTGCATGCTTTCCCTCCCGGCCGCCTGTGGCGTGCCTGTCCTGCATTTTTTAGGGCGGTCCGGAGACGATAGCAAACCGTGAGCGCCGAAACATTCCGGCGTGACGCACCGCCGCACCCCGGGGCCGTGAAGTGTGGCTGCCGAAGGGGTAGGGTGGCGCTGTAGCGAATGTGGCGCGGGTCAGTTGCGTGGATGGCAAAACCGTCCTAATCCGGCGCCAGCACAGGTCTGGAGGCTTGCGAACATGTCCGACGTCGAACGCCTGGCGCTCGATTACCTTCCGGTGATCATTTTCCTTACCCTTGGCGGCATCATTTCCGGCCTGTTCGTTATAGGTTCGGCGCTTCTGGCCCCGTCCAGGCCCGACCCCGAGAAGAACTCGGCCTATGAGTGCGGATTTCCGGCCTTCGACGATGCGCGGATGAAATTCGACGTCCGATTCTATCTCGTCGCCATCCTGTTCATCATCTTCGACCTCGAAGTGGCCTTCCTGTTTCCGTGGGCGGTGAGCCTCGGCAAGATCGGCCTGCTCGGTTTCTGGTCGATGGTCGGCTTTCTCGGCGTCCTGACCATCGGGTTCATTTACGAATGGCGCCGTGGCGCGCTGGAGTGGGAATGATGTCCGACGACTACAAGACATACGCACTCGGTGCGGCGCGCACGGGCGTCGAAGGCGGGCACAAGCCCGGCCAGGACGATCCGTTCTATTCCGGCCTGTCCGACCAGCTGGCGGACAAGGGCTATTTCACGGCCGCCGCCGATGACCTGATCGCCTGGGCCCGCACCGGCTCGCTGATGTGGATGACGTTCGGCCTCGCCTGTTGCGCCGTCGAGATGATGCATGCCGGCAACCCGCGCTACGACCTCGAGCGCTTCGGCATGGCCCCGCGCGGGTCGCCCCGCCAGTCGGACGTGATGATCGTCGCCGGCACGCTGACCAACAAGATGGCCCCGGCCCTACGCAAGGTCTACGACCAGATGCCGGAGCCGCGCTATGTGATCTCGATGGGTAGCTGCGCCAATGGCGGCGGTTACTACCATTACAGCTACAGCGTCGTGCGCGGGTGCGACCGGATCGTGCCGGTCGACATTTATGTGCCGGGCTGCCCGCCAACCGCCGAAGCGCTCGTGTACGGTTTCCTGCAATTGCAGAAGAAGATCCGCCGCGACAGTTCGCTGGACCGCTGAGGACACGCCATGCCCGATGCCATTGCCATTGATGCCCTCGCCGATCTTGGCGCGCATATCGAGACCGCCCGTCCCGATGCCGTGCGCAGCGTGCAGATCAAGGGCGGCGAACTCACCATTTTCGCCGAGCGCGACCATGTCGTGAACCTGCTGCGCTTCCTGCGCGAGGACGCGCAATGCAATTTCGAAACCTTCATCGATCTCTGCGGTGTCGACTATCCGGAGCGCGGCGAGCGGTTCGAAGTGGTCTACCATCTCCTGTCGATGCGCATGAACCACCGGGTTCGCGTCAAGATATCGACCGATGAGGACACGCCGGTGCCGAGCCTGTCCGGGATCTGGCCGGCGGCCAACTGGTTCGAGCGCGAAGCGTTCGACATGTACGGGATCGCTTTTTCGGACCATCCGGACCTGCGCCGCATCCTGACCGATTACGGGTTCGAAGGCTGGCCGTTGCGCAAGGACTTCCCGCTGACCGGGCATTACGAAGTCCGCTATGACGATCTCGAGAAACGGGTCGTCTACGAGCCCGTGCAGCTCCCGCAGGAATACCGCAATTTCGATTTCCTCTCGCCCTGGGAAGGCATGACCAGCGTCATCCCCGGCGACGAGAAGGCGAAGGACCAATAGGCCATGGCCGATTCCGCACATATCTCCGACATGGACAACCGCAAGTTCACGCTGAACTTCGGGCCGCAGCACCCGGCCGCCCATGGCGTGTTGCGCATGATCCTCGACCTTGACGGCGAGGTGGTCACCCGCGTCGATCCGCATATCGGCCTCCTGCACCGCGGCACCGAGAAGCTGCTCGAATACAAGACCTACCTGCAGGGCATGCCGTATTTCGACCGGCTGGATTATTGCTCGCCGATGAACCAGGAGCATGCCTGGTGCCTGGCGATCGAGAAGCTGACCGGCATGGCCGTTCCGCGCCGGGCGAGCCTGATCCGTGTACTGTATTCCGAGCTCGGACGGATCATGTCGCACATGCTGAACGTGACGACGCAGATTCTCGATGTCGGCGCGCTGACGCCGATCACCTGGGGCTTCGAGGAACGCGAGAAGCTGTGCGTGTTCTACGAGCGCGCCTCGGGCAGCCGCATGCACGCAGCGTATTTCCGCCCGGGCGGCGTCCACCAGGACCTGCCGCAGGCGCTGCTCGACGACATCGCCGAATGGTGCGCGCAATTCCCGAAGAAACTCGACAATATCGAGAGCCTGATCACCGAGAACCGGATCTTCAAGCAGCGCAATGTCGATATCGGTGTGGTCGACGAGAAGACGATCATGGACTGGGGCTTTTCCGGCGTGATGGTGCGCGGATCGGGCTTTGCCTGGGACCTGCGCCGGGCACAACCCTACGAGTGCTACAATGAGCTGAAGTTCAAGGTACCGGTGGGGCGCAATGGCGACAATTACGACCGCTATGTCTGCCGCATGGAAGAGATGCGCGAGTCGACCAAGATCATGCAGCAATGCATCGACCTGCTGAACCAGGAAGGGCCCGGGCCGGTCCTGGTGCCGGGTTCGAAACTGTCGCCGCCGCGCCGCGCCGAGATGAAGAATTCGATGGAAGCGCTGATCCATCACTTCAAGCTGTATACGGAAGGCTTCCACGTTCCGGCCGGCGAATGCTATGCCGCGATCGAGGCACCGAAGGGCGAGTTCGGAGTATACCTGGTGGCCGACGGCACCAATCGTCCGTACCGGGCAAAGATCCGCGCGCCGGGCTATCCACACCTGCAGGCGATGGACCACCTGTCGAAGGGCCACATGCTGGCCGACGTTTCCGCCATTCTCGGATCGCTCGACATCGTGTTCGGGGAGATCGACCGGTGAGTGCGTCGTCGCAACTGGTCCAGAAACAGCTGGACGCCTACAACCAGCAGGACATTACGGCCTTCCTCGAATGCTATGCCGAGGATGCCGTGCTGGCCGGGCTGAATGGCGCGATCACGCAGACGGGGCTCGAGGCGATCCGCAAGCGGCATGAAGAGCTGTTTTTCCAGTTCCCGAAGAACCATGCCAGGCTGGTCAACCGGATCGATCTTGGCAGCACCGTGATCGACCATGAACAGGTCGAGCGCTCGCCGGGCGGCGACCGGTTCCAGGTGGCGGCGATCTACACGCTGCGTGAAGGCAAGATCGTGCGCGTGGACTATGCGCGGGGAGATGCCTGAGCATGGGAGCGTTTCCGGAACAGCGCATGTCGATCGTGACGATCGGGGTCAGGGACCTCGACGGCATGGTGCGTTTCTATACGGACGTTCTGGGCTTCGAGGATCGCGGCGTCAAAGGCGAGGTGGCCTTTTTCAATGCCGGGGGTACGGTCATCGGCCTGTGGGATGAAGCCAAGCTCGCGGACGATGCCGGCATGGCGGCGGACCGGGCGGGCGCGTTCAAGGGCTTTGCGCTGGCGTTCAATGCGCGCTCGCGCGAGGAGGTCGACCGGATTTTCGCCCGCCTTCGCGACGGTGGCGTACGCATTTCGAAGACGCCGCACGAAACGTTCTGGGGCGGATATTCCGGATACTTCGCAGATCCCGAGGGCAATGCCTGGGAGATCGCACACAACCCGTTCTGGCCCATCGATGCGGACGGCCATGTCAGCATCCCGGCCGCGAAAGGAAACTGACCGATGGCATTGCGCCGTTTTGACATCCAGGCCGGCGGCGACACGTTCGCCTTCAAGCCGGAGACGGAAGAGAAGATCGCGTTCTGGCGCGGCAAGTATCCTGACGACAAGCAGCGCTCGGCGGTGATCCCGCTGCTGTGGCTGGCGCAGAAAGACAATAATGGCTGGCTGTCCGAGCCGGCGATGCGCGAGGTCGCCGACCGGCTCGAGATGCCGTACATCCGCGTCTACGAAGTTGCGACCTTCTACACGATGTTCCGCCTGCAGCCGGTCGGGAAGTTCCACGTCCAGCTGTGCGGCACGACGCCGTGCCAGATCCGGGGCGCGGAAAAGCTGATCGAGGTCTGCCAGAAGGATATCGGCAAGGCGATGTACGTGACCGACGACGGACGGTTGTCGTGGGAAGAGGTCGAATGCCTTGGCGCGTGCGTGAATGCTCCGATGGTGCAGATCAATGACGACTATTTCGAAGACCTGACGCCGGATTCGCTCACCCAGATTCTTGCCCGCCTGAAGAATGGCGCGGACGTCGATGCCGGTCCGCAGGTCGACCGGGTCAACAGTGCGCCGGAAGGCGGCACGGACGTGCTGACCGATCCGTCGCTGTTCGATGGCTCGCGCAATGGCAAGACCCTGCCGAACCTGCCCGCGCCGCCAACGGATACGCCTGCGC
>JBGSKI010000056.1:0-6689 GCA_041741315.1 Hyphomonas sp.
CGCCCGCAAGGCCGGTCTTGATGTAGCGGGGCCGGTCCCGCAAGGCCTGTTCCTGCTCGGTCTCGGGGCGCAGGCGCGCCTGGCTCAACTGGTCAAAGGCAGCCCGGACCGTGCCGAAACCGTATTCGAGGCGGCGCGCCGCCTGATCGAACCGAAGGACATGGGCGAGCGCTTCAAGGCGATCTGCCTGTCAAGCCAGGGACTGCCCGCGCCGGCAGGGCTGTAGGCGCTCCATTCAAATCAAACCTCGCCATGCCAGTTACACTCTGTTAACATTTGAGCGGTGCTGGGGAATTGAGGGGAGTAGAGTATGAGAATTTCCATTGTTGCGGGAATGTGCCTCGGTGCGTTGGTAAGTGCCTGTGCATCGACGCCGACGGAGTCCGGCGGCAGCGGTCCTCCGCCTCCACCGCCTCCACCTCCCCCCCCAATCGTCACGTCGCCGGCCCCACCACCACCTGTGCGCGGCCTGCCTGTGCCATCTGAATCGGCTGGCGACGATGAGCCCTATTTCGAAGAAGGACCGATGGTCGGATCGCCAGCACCAACGCCGCGTGCCAGCCGCCCCACAGGCCGGGCGGTCCAGAATTCGAAACCCGCCAAGGACTACCTGCCCTATATCGACGTCGCGATCGACGAGGAAGCGCTATATTCCGAGTACGGCATGATGCTGCAGGACCGATACACGCGCATCCAGATCGTGACGCTCAAGCCGGACGCCTATGACATCGAAGGCGTCGCCTCTGGTACCCGCAAGGAAAAGGTCGAGAGCCGCAACTACAAGGACGAAAGTCGAAGCTGGATCGCCCGGATGATGGCGTCGCGCAACGTAACCCGCACACTGATCGCCGAATTCGATATCCAGAAGCCGGACATCAAGGCCACCAATGCCCTGTTTTCGGCAACCTTTTCCTCGAACAATCGTGAGGGCGAGTCCTGGACCACGAACGAGTCGATCTCGGTCTACGCGACTCCCTATTTCAAGGTCGGCCCGAATACCACGATCGAAGGCCGGTTCCGGTTGCAGCTGTCGGACGAGAAAGAATCGTCTGCCGGTGCCAATGTGATGGGCGCTCTGACCACGGCGGCGAACCTGATCGCGCCGGCCTCCACCCTCATCACCACGTTCAATTCGCCTCTAATGCTCGAAGCGTCGAACTTTCTCAACACGTCGGCCAGCACCCTGTTCGGCCAGTCGATCACCGAACAGTCGGTCAGCGCCTTCTCGGTGAAATCCTGGACCGACCGGCCAATCCTGATCGTCTCGGCGGAATTGCCGGATGCGGACAATATCAAGGACACGACGGGCAAGGGCGCCATCGGTCAATGGGCGGTCTATCTCGACCAGCCGATCCCGTCCGTCTTCAGCGGCATTGACCGCGGTGACGGCACGCCGGACTTTTCCGGCATGACTTCGGGCGACATTCTTGCCTTCGATGTGGGCGAGGACCTGACGGTTTATGACTATGTCTTCTCCCGCCTCGACCTGTCCGACCGGATTTCGGCGCTGAACGATTCCGGCGATCCGGATATTGCCAACCTGATCTGCAACCGGATCGAGCGCGGCATGTCGGAAGTCGGTTTCACCAGCTATGACGCTGCCGCCGGTGTATGGGCTGCATCTGCATCGGACCAGTTCAACACGGCCGCCAAGGCGGCCCTGCAGGGCGCGCGCTGCGAAGCCATGGACCGCTGGCGGGACATGAACGGCATTTACTAGCAGGCAGAATGGTCAGGCCAGACGCGCCGGGCTCCAGCTTGAAACGCGGCGGGACCTGTCCCATATCGGACCGTCTTCGGGAGACGTGTCATGGCCCATCACAAGCGCAAAGGTCCGAAGTCGACCCGTGCCGGCTGCATGCTGTGCAAGCCGCACAAGCGTCAGGGCGCAAAGCACGTGCATCGCGCCAAGGAGGCCGCCCGACGCCGCGCCGCTGACGTCGATATCCGCGAGAGCCGCCTCTCGCCGGATGTCTGACCGCCTTCCTGTGCCCATCTATTCGCTGCCGATATGACGATCCACGAAAGCGCTCATTGCCTCGAGCGCCTGCTTGCGCGTGTCGCCTTCAGACAGCCAGTGGTCCTCGTTCTTCAGCGCGACAAGTTCGACGGACTTACCGGCCGACGTTAGGGCGGCCCGCATGACATCACTTTGTTCGAACGGCACGACCGTATCGTCCCGCCCGTGAATGAGCAGCACCGGCGCCTTGAACTGGCTCGCCGAATTGACAGGGGAAATGCGGGAAAGCTTGTCCTTTTCGGTCTTCGGATTGCCGATGATATCCTTCCAGTAATCGACAGCCCAGTGGTCGCGGCCATGTTGGCTGGCTTCGCCCCGGATCATGCGAGGCAGGTCCGACACCGGCGCGATGGCGACGACACATTTGTAGAGATCAGGCGAATAGGCGCCGCCGGCGAGCGCGGAATACCCGCCATAACTCGCCCCGACGATACAGACCCGGTCCGGATCGACCAATCCTTCCCTGACCAGGGCTTCGACCCCGTCGGTCACATCATCCTGCATCTTGGCGCCCCACTCCCCTGCACCGGCCCGCATGAAGTCATAACCGTAACCCGTCGATCCCCGGAAGTTCGGTTGGAGGACGGCGTAGCCGCGGTTGGCGAAATACTGCGCCATCCAGTCGAACCCGACTGTATCATGCGCTGCCGGCCCACCATGCGGCATCACGACCAGTGGCAGGTTGTCCCGCGTCTCGATTGTTGACCCGGCAGGCCAGGTCACGATGGCAGGAATGTTCAGCCCGTCGCGCGCCGGATAGCTGATGGCATTGACCTCGCCGATGGCTTCCGCCGGAATCGTGTCCCGTGCGCTAATGATGCCCATCAGTTTCCCTGCTGTCCGGTCCTGCAGGATGAACTGTCCCGCCGTAGTGCCACCTTCGACAAGGTAGAGGATTTTCGACCAGTCACTGGAATGCGAGAGTACGTACACAGAAGAATTCGGAAATCCATCGACTACCTCCTGAACAGCCGCATCTGCGCCCGGCTCGAAGAACTTGTAACTCGGCCGGGGGCCATCATAGCGAACACCGGCGACCAGCCGGTTGTCGGTGCTGTAGGTCGCTGCAATGTCGGTATCCGGCTTGCTCAGACCGGCCGGCTTGATGTTTCCCTCGAAATCCATTTCCAGCAAGTTGTCGGGCGTATCCTCGTCAGCGCCAGATCCCGCCAGGATAAGAGACGAGCGGTCCGCCTTTACTCCCATCAGCGAAAAAGGTGGCCGGTTCCCATCTGCCTTGAAGATCGTCTTTTTCTTGCCGGTGATATAGGTCTGGATCTCATAGTGGTTCCGGGCGTTGCTATAGTCTTCGCGGGCGAGCACCTTGCCGTCGGCATCCACGAACCAATCGATCGTGCTTTGCGATCCCTTCTTGAAGGAAATGGCGCGGCCCGATGCGAGATTCACCTTCAGCAGGTCATAAGTCGGCTCCACGCCGACCTTTCCGATATAGGCTGGCATGAATACGGCCGCTTCGCCGGCGGCATGTCCGAGCACGTGGCCGAGGCCTGCCTGGGCGGGATAAAGGTCTTTCGTCTTGCGCAGCAGCGGCGCAAGTTCATTCGTCTTCGTACTGAACGAGAAAGCCGCAGAATACTCGAATTTATCCTGGAAGCCGTGCAACAGAGTCGTATCGGAGGCCAGGATGACGAGGAATTCATTGTCGGCAAACCAGAGGTTCCGGGTCGAGACATTGTCCAGCCGGACATGGAAATCCAGTTTCGATGTGCGGACATCGAAGGTCGTGACAAAGTCGGCGCCGTCCGCGCGCGTCAGGAAGGCGATCAGATTACCATCCGGCGACAGGGCCATGTTGCGAACCTGAGGCAGTTCGCCATAGGCTTCGAGGGGCGGATGGGGAACCTGTGCCCATGCCGTCAATGCACCGGCGCAGATCAGGAAAACCGAGACTGCTGCGATTGCCGCCCTCATGTGCATCTCCCTCGCACCTTTTCGGGAACGCTATTCTACCTCCCGGTGGGCTTCAAGCAGCAACCTGTATCGTAATTCTCCGCATCGGAAAGTTGACGATCAGGCGGCCTTCACCACGGAGAGCACGACGCGCCTTGTGTGCGGCGTATCCCGGTGCTCGAACAGGTAGATACCCTGCCAGGTGCCGAGCGCCATCCGGCCGCCCATCACCGGGATCGACAGCGAGGTCTGCAACAGCGCCGCCTTGATATGGGCTGGCATGTCGTCCGGGCCTTCGGTGCGGTGGACAAGGTAGCTCATCGACGGATCGCTGGCCGGCGGCACGAGCCGGCGGAAAAACGCCTCCAGATCGGTCCGCACGTCCGGGTCGGCGTTCTCCTGCACCAGCAGCGAGCAGGACGTATGCTGGCAGAAAAGGGTCAGCAGGCCTTCGGAGACCCGGCCGTCGCGCAATGCCGCCTGCACATCTTCCGTGAATTCGTACAGGCCCTGCCCGGCTGTCGGAATCGTCAATGTGCGGTACATGTCGGCTCCCCGATAGACGGGTTCCTCGTCGCATGTTTGGATGCGGACAGGCAAGCAATGAAGAGGATGGCAGATGCGTTGGCAGGATGGACGCAAGGGCGGCAATGTCGAGGACCGCCGGGGGCTGAAGGGCGGTACGATGGCGGGTGGCGGTATCGGCCTTCTGGTGATCACGCTGATCGTGTATTTCGTGTTCGGATCGGACGCGGCGAACAAGCTGGCCGAATCCCTGCCCGCGTCCGAAACCGCCGCGACCGGTACACCGGTCGAAGGCACACCAGAAGACTTGGCCGGCCAGTTCGTCGATGTGATCGGTGCCAATATCAACGATGTCTGGAGCCAGACCCTCGATGGCTACACCGAACCGCGCGTTGTGCTCTACGAACAGGGCACCCAGACCGCCTGCGGCACCGGCCAGGCCGCCATGGGCCCCTTCTACTGTCCCGGCGATCAGACCGTGTATCTCGATCTGTCTTTCTGGCAGCAGATGGAGACCCAGCTCGGTGCCTCGGGGGCGGACTTTGCCCGCGCCTATGTCATTGCCCATGAATTCGGCCACCATGTCCAGCTGCTCACCGGCGTCGCCAAGAAGGTCCAGGCAGGACAGCAGCAGGCACGCAGCCAAGAAGAGGCGAATGCCTACCAGATCGCGATGGAATTGCAGGCCGACTGTTATGCCGGTGTCTGGGCCGCGCATGCCTCGGACGTGTCAGGCGGGCGCGTGGCGCTCGAATCTGGCGATGTCGAGGAAGGCCTGCGGACGGCCCAGGCAATCGGCGACGACATGATCCAGAAGCGCACGCAAGGCTATGTCACACCGGAAGCCTTCACCCATGGCAGCGCCGAACAGCGCGTCGAATGGCTGAACAAAGGCATCCGGACGGGTGACCCTAACCAATGCGACACGTTCAGGTGAACTCGCGGGAAGCCTAAGCCGGAACCGGCGACACTGTCGTCACGGTGACCTGCTGCGAACGTAGTTCTGCCGTGCCGAAGATGGTCATGAAGCTGATATCGGTGGCGTCCCGGCCGACCGCTATACGCACGAGATTGTCGACCGGCGCGAGCCGCGTGGCGTCGACCAGATGCCAGGAACCGTTCAGCCAGACTTCGGCAACGGCATGGAAATCCGGCGGCTGGAGGTCCGGTGCATAGGCCGACACCATGCGGGCCGGAATCCCGACCGCCCGGGCGAAGCTGATCAACACATGAGCATAGTCGCGGCAGACGCCCTGGCGCGAAACGAAACTGTCCGCCGCCGTCGTCGTCTCATTGCTCGACCCCGGAAAATATTCGAACTTCCGGTAGATCCAGTCAGCGATCATCAGGACCTGGTCGCCGCCTTGCGCGCCCCCGAATTCGCGCTGGGCGAAGGGGGCAAACTGGTCCGACTGGCAATAACGGCTCGGGAACAGATAGGCGATCACATCGGATGGCAGGTCGCGGCGCGGCGGCACCAGCAGGCCGGACAGATCGACAGGACCGCGTGTTACGTCGACCAGCCCGTCATAGGTGACCGTCATCTCGCCGTTGGCTGCCATCCATTGCCGGCGTCCAAGCCCTTCCGGACCGTCTGCCCGCGTCAGCTGGCAGGGTGGTGCCACAGCGAGGCAATCGGACACGACGAACTGGTCATCGGAGCGGATCGCTTCGACCGCCAGCACGACATCCGTCGGTGCAAAAAAATGATAGGACAGGACAGCTTCGATCTTCACGCGCATGGGCATGGTCCGGGCTAAGAGGAATGAATGCCGGGACGCCGGCAGCGAGCTAAGCGAATGCGCGACATGCGCGTTGGTTGCACACGCGAAATGAAAATGCCTCAGATGCAAAAAGGGCGGCCTGTTGGGGCCGCCCTTTGGAATTGGATCAGGTATCCAGGAAGCTGCGCAGCTTCCGGCTCCGGCTTGGGTGTTTGAGTTTCCTAAGCGCCTTCGCTTCGATCTGGCGGATGCGTTCGCGCGTCACGCTGAATTGCTGGCCAACTTCTTCGAGCGTGTGATCCGTGTTCATGCCGATGCCGAAGCGCATGCGGAGAACACGTTCCTCACGCGGGGTGAGCGAGGCGAGCACGCGGGTGGTCGTCTCGCGCAGGTTCGACTGGATGGCCGCGTCCACGGGGAGCAGCGCCATCTTGTCCTCGATGAAGTCGCCGAGGTTTGAATCCTCGTCGTCGCCAATCGGGGTTTCCAGCGAGATGGGTTCCTTGGCG
>JBGSKI010000057.1:0-23723 GCA_041741315.1 Hyphomonas sp.
CGATCCGGCGGGCCGTCTCGCTGGCGGCGCGCGCGAGATGGAGCGCATCCTCCTTGTGCGGCAGGGTGACGTTGAACCCGCGCCCGCCATCCAGTTCCAGCGTGTCGAGCGCCACGGCGAGTTCGCGCGCCTTGACCTGCAGGGGCACGTATTTCGCCTGGATGCCGTGCTCGGCCATCCAGCCATTATGAATCAGCGGGGACAGCGAATGGGCGATCGGATCGCCAATGACACCATACTGCGCCTTCATGCCGGCAACACGCCCCGCACGCGCAGATAGTCCAGCAAAGGCAGGAGAGGCAGGCCCAGGATGGAGAAGAAATCGCCGTCGACCCGCGCGAACAATTGCGCGCCGAGACCTTCGAGCTGGTACGCGCCGACGGTCGCCAGCAGCGGCTCGCCGACCGTGTCGACATACCGGTCGATGAACTGTTCCGACAGTACCCGCATGGTCAGGCGCGGCCGGGCAAGGTGGCGCCAGACCGGTACGCCCTCCTCGCAGACGACGATTGCCGTCTCGAGCGTGTGCGGCTTGCCGGACAGCTTGCGCAAATGGTCCCGCGCCGCATCCAATGTCGACGGCTTGTCGAAGCCTTCCTCGCCGAGCGCCAGCATCTGGTCGCCGCCGATCACCAGGCCAGGCTGGCGCGTCGAAACCTTGATCGCCTTCATCTCCGCAAGGCGCATGGCCTGGTCGCGCACCGTCAGGCCCTCTGCACGCAGGGCGATCTTCATCGCATCCTCGTCGACATTCGGCTTCACCGATGTCGCCACGACGCCGGCAGCGGCCAGCACGCGCCGGCGGCTTTCGCTGCCCGAGGCAAGGATCACGTCGAGGCTCAAAACTGGCTCCGCCGTTCGTTCAGCATGTTCAGGATGGCCGCAGCTGTCTCTTCCACCGAACGGCGCGAGACATCGATGGTGCGCCATTTGTTGAGCTGGAACAGGCGATTGGCCTGCGTCACTTCATCCCGCACGGCGTCTTCGTCGGCATAGATCGTGGTCTCGTCCTGGTTCAGCGAGATGAGGCGCGCGCGGCGGATCTGCACCAGCCGTTCGGCGCTGATCTTGAGGCCGACAACCAGCGGGCCGGTCTCGCCCATCTGCTCTATGAATGGCGGCAGCGGCACACCGGGCACCAGCGGAATGTTCCCCGCACGGACTTTCCGGTTGGCCAGGTACACACAGGTCGGCGTCTTGGAGGTCCGGCTGACCCCGAGCAGGATCACGTCGGCCCCGGTCAGGCCGTCGACATTCTGTCCGTCATCATGGGCGAGGGTGAAATTGATCGCTTCCATGCGCTCGAAATAATCCTCGTCGAGCGCATGCTGTCCGGCAACCTTGTGGTTGGCGGCCACGCCAAGGTGCCGGCTGAGCATTGCGACGGACGCATCCAGCACCGGCAGGGTCGGCACGCTGCGCTCCCGGCAAAAGGTCTCGAGCCGTCCGCGCAGGCTCTCGTCGGAGATCGTGTACCAGACCACGCCGGGGGCCGCCTCGATCTCGCGCATCACGCGTTCGAGCTGGCGTTCGGAGCGCACCAGATAGTAATTGTGCTCCAGCGCATGCACATTCTCGAACTGCGCACAGGCCGCGCGCTGTATGGCGTTCAGCGTTTCGCCCGTACTGTCCGAGACGAGATGGACGTTGAAATAGATGCTGGGTCGCAAGGGTCGGTTCATGGAGAGTCTGTCTTGCCGAGGTTTCGGAATTGCACAAGTCCTGTGACTCCCCTGTGGATAGATGGGCTTCCGGATTCGAGTCACACGAATCCCACAATGGGACGAATTCGACTCCCGGGGAGTCACCTTCCGTTCGCGTCTGTGAGTCCTGCTGGGGTGTTTACGATTGGTTAACCTTTGGAATCCGGCCACTTTCCGCATTCGCCAAGGGTCCGGAATGCCTGTGACTCGCCTGTGGATTTCTCTGGACAAAAGCGCGCATCCGCCTTTTTCCGTGGGAGTCACAGACTAATAGTCATAAGTCGCCCTGACGGGCTTGTTTGTAGTTCTGGAAGGGTACCCATGGGGACCGATGTCTCGAAACCATTGCTGGAAGTCCTTGGCGGCAGGATCGCCAAGAAGCCTCCGGTATGGATGATGCGCCAGGCTGGCAGGCACCTCCCGGAATACCTGGAATTGCGCGGCCGGGCGAAGGACTTCCTCGATTTCTGCTACACGCCTTCACTCGCCGCCGAAGCGACGCTTCAACCGGTCCGCCGGTACGGGATGGATGGCGCGATCCTGTTTGCGGATATCCTTCTGGTGCTCGATGCCATGGGCCTCGGCGTCGATTTCGAAAAAGGCGTCGGGCCTGTCGTTGAACAGGTCAGCGGACCGGCAGATGCCTTGAGAGTCACGCCCGTGCTGGCGGCGGATCGCCTGTCGCCCGTCTACGAGACGGTGTCGCGTGTGCGTTCGGCGTTGCCGACTGAAACAACTCTGATCGGATTTGCCGGGTCGCCATGGACGGTCAGCCTGTATGCCATCGAGGGCCGGGGCAAGACCGACAAGTCGGAGGCCTGGCGCTGGGCCCATGGCCGGCCGGAGGATCTTGCAGCGCTGATGTCGGCGGTGTCGGATGTAACCGCGCAGTATCTGGTCCGGCAGGTTGAGGCGGGTGCCAATGCCGTGATGCTGTTCGACAGCTGGGCGGAGGGACTGCCGGATAACATCTTCCGCGAAGTGATCATCGCTCCGACGAAGAAACTGGTGGCGCAATTGCGCGCCATGGGCGTCACTGTCCCGATCGTCGGGTTTCCCCGCGGTGCCGGCGTGATGCTGGATGCCTATGCGAAGGAAACCGGTGTGACTGCGGTTGGCCTCGACACGGCAGCGGTGCCAGCCTTTGTCAATTCCGTGCTGCCGAGCGGGATGCCGGTACAGGGCCATCTCGATCCCCTGTTGCTGATCGAAGGCGGATCGCGGCTCGATGAACGCGTGCGGGAATTGGTGGCCGCCTATGCCGGACGGCCCCATATCTTCAATCTCGGACATGGCGTGCGGCCGGAAACACCGATTGCGAATGTCGAGCGCGTTCTGAATATCCTGCGGGAAGGGTGAGTTTTGGGCCGGAAGATCGCCGTCGTTCTGTTCAATCTGGGTGGGCCTGACGGGCCGGCTTCGGTTCAGCCATTCCTGCAGAACCTGTTCCGGGATCCGGCGATCATCACCGCCCCCCTGCCAATCCGGTGGATGCTGGCCCGCTTCATTTCCCGCACCCGCGCCAAATCAGCCAGGGCCAATTATGCGATGATGGACGCGGGCGGCGGTTCCCCCCTCCTCGCAGAAACCGAGCAACAGGCGGCCGCGCTCACGGCCGAGCTGGGTGCGCGCCTGCCGGATGACACCGTCCGCTGCTTCATTGCCATGCGCTACTGGCATCCGTTCACCGAAAATGCCGCCAAAGACGTCATCGCATGGGGCGCGGACGAAGTGGTCCTGCTGCCGCTCTATCCGCAGTTCTCGACGACGACGACCGGCTCTTCGCTGGAGGCGTGGAACAAGGCCTACAAGGGAGCATCGCGAACCGTCTGCTGTTACCCGCTGGAAGAGACCTTCGTCACCGCGCATGTCGACCAGATCATGACGGCCTGGGACAAGGCCGGCCAGCCGGGCAACGTGTCCCTGCTGCTGTCGGCCCATGGCCTGCCGGAAAAGATCGTGGCGGATGGCGACCCCTACCAGTGGCAATGCGAAGCGCTGGTCGAGATGATCGCCGGGCGCGTCCCCGCAGACTGGGAGGTTACCGGCTGCTACCAGTCGCGCGTCGGGCCGCTGAAATGGATTGGCCCGCCGACCGACAGGATCGTCGAAGAGCGCGCGGCAGCGGGAAAAAACATCCTGATCGCGCCCATCGCCTTCGTGTCCGAGCATATCGAGACGCTGGTCGAACTCGGCGAGGAATACCGCCTGCTGGCCGAGAAGCATGGCGCGGCGAGCTATACCCGCGTCGAAGCGCTGGGAACGAACCCGGGATTCATCCGGATGCTCGCCGGAGAAACCCTGGCCGCGCTCGAGATGACAGGCCCGATGCGGTCCTGCGCCGGCGACCGGCTCTGTCCCCACGACTGGACCAAGTGTCCGCTCAAGCAGGCCGAACGCAAGGCGGGCCAGCGGGTCAATCCAGCCATGCCCGTGGAGGCCTGACATGTTGTACAACTGGATCAAGGCCGCCCATGTCGTGTTCGTCATTGCGTTGATGGCGAGCCTGTTGATCTATCCGCGCTACAAGATCCACCAGCTGTCGAGCCAACCCGGCGAGCCCCTGTTCGAGACCATGAAAAAGGCCTCGAACCAGCTGCGCATGATCATCATGAATCCGAGCCTGATCCTCGTCTGGGTCTTCGGCGGCCTGATGCTCTGGCTCAATCCTGCCCTGCTCTCGGAAACCTGGATGCACGTGAAACTCGCGCTCGTCCTGGCGATCTCGGGGCTGCACGGCTACTTCATCGGCCTCGGCAAGAAGATCGACCGGGGCGGCGACGGTGTTCGGGCAAAGACCCTGCGGATGCTGAACGAGGTGCCGTTCCTGCTGATGATCGTCGTGGTGATCATGGTGATCGTCCGGCCGTTCTAAGCCGTCCGTTCCGCTCAACGCCCCTTGACGTCCACGGCAGGTTCCGCCCATATGCCGCAAACCGGTGCACAGTCCTTGTGCCCTGCGGCGCCCCGTCCGCCCGGTTCCCCCAAATCCAGTCTCCTGCAGACCTTCATAATCGGATTCCATCGGCATGGCCTCTTCGATGCTCGACAACCTAACCAGCGTGACCCTTCGCGAACTGAAGGCGAAATCGCCGGAAGAACTGCTCGCCTATGCCGAGGAGCTCGAAATCGAGAACGCCTCTGCCCTGCGGACGCAGGACATGCTGTTCGCGATCCTCAAGGAACTGGCAGACAGCGAAGTCGAGATCACTGGCCAGGGCGTTCTGGAAGTGCTCACCGACGGCTTCGGCTTCCTGCGCTCGCCGGAATCGAACTATTTGCCCGGTCCGGACGACATCTATGTCAGCCCGGAAGTGCTGAAAAAGGCCAATATCCGCACCGGTGATACCGTCGAGGGCCCGATCCAGGCGCCGCAGGACACCGAGCGCTACTTTGCGCTGACCGACGTGTCGAAGATCAATTTCGAGGAACCCGAAAAGGCCCGCCAGAAAGTCCACTTCGATAACCTGACGCCGCTCTATCCCGAGCAGCGCATGAAGATGGAAAGCCGCGACCCGACCAAGAAGGACCGCTCCGGCCGCGTCATCGACATCGTCGCCCCGATCGGCAAGGGCCAGCGCGCCCTGATTGTCGCCCCGCCCCGGACGGGTAAAACCGTGCTGCTGCAGAACATCGCGGCGGCCATCGAAGAGAACCACCCCGAGTGCTACCTGATCGTCCTCCTGATTGATGAGCGTCCGGAAGAAGTGACGGACATGCGCCGCACGGTGAAAGGCGAAGTCGTCGCTTCGACTTTCGACGAGCCGGCCACCCGCCACGTCCAGGTCGCCGAAATGGTGATCGAGAAGGCCAAGCGCCTCGTCGAGCACAAGCGCGACGTGGTCATCCTGCTCGACTCCATTACCCGTCTCGGCCGCGCCTACAACACGACCGTCCCCTCCTCCGGCAAGGTCCTGACCGGCGGTGTCGACGCCAACGCCCTGCAACGCCCGAAGCGCTTCTTCGGTGCGGCGCGGAACGTCGAAAATGGCGGCTCGCTGACCATTGTTGCGACGGCCCTGATCGATACCGGCAGCCGGATGGACGAAGTCATCTTCGAGGAATTCAAGGGCACGGGTAACTCCGAAGTCGTGCTCGACCGCAAGATCGCCGACAAGCGGACCTTCCCGGCCATCGACATCATGAAGTCCGGCACGCGGAAGGAAGAGCTGATCACGCCAAGCGACCAGCTGTCCAAGATCTATATCCTGCGCCGCATCCTCGGCCCGATGGGCACCAATGATGCCATCGACTTCCTCATCGACAAGCTGCGCCAGACGAAGACGAACGACGAATTCTTCGACGCAATGAAGAACTGACCGGAGCGGGACGCCCATGAGCGAGCGCGACACGATCTGCGCCCTCGCCTCGGGCCAGCCGCCGGCGGCGATCTGTATCATCCGCCTGTCGGGTGACCGCGTCTGGAAGATTGCCGGGGAGCTGCTGGAATGCGGCCTGCCCGATCCGCGCAAGGCGACGCTCACCCGCTTTCGCGACGAGGACGGCAACCTGATCGACGAAGGCCTCGTCATCTTCATGCCCGGCCCGCATTCCTATACCGGCGAGGATACGCTGGAACTGTACCTGCATGGCGGGGCGGCAGTGATCGAACACTCACTTCGTACATTGACCAGCCAGCCCGGCGTGCGGCTGGCCGGCCCCGGAGAGTTCACGCGCCGGGCCTTCGAGGCGGGCAAGCTGGACCTGACAGAAGCCGAGGGCGTCGCCGACCTGATCGAGGCGGAGACAGAGGCTCAGAAAGCGCAGGCCCTGCGCCAGCTGGCCGGCGGCCTGTCGGACACCTACCAGACCTGGCGGGCGGAGCTGACCGGCGTGCTCGCGCTGATCGAAGTGATGGTCGATTTCCCGGACGAGGGCGATACGCCCGAGAGCACCCTTCGTCCGATCCTCGACAAGCTGGACCGGCTGATTACCGGCATTGAGGAAGCGCTCGGCGACCGCGGCATCGGCGAGCGGATCCGCGACGGGTTCCGGGTCGCGATTGTCGGTCCGCCGAATGCCGGCAAGTCCTCGCTGCTGAATCGCATCGCCCGGCGCGACGCCGCCATCGTCACCGATATTGCCGGCACGACCCGCGACGTCATCGAGGTGCGGCTTGTGCTTGGCGGCCAGGTCGTCTGGCTGGCGGACACAGCGGGCCTGCGGGAAACATTCGATGTGGTGGAAGCCGAAGGCGTGCGCCGGGCCCAGCGTGCGGCGCTGGACGCAGACCTGCGCATTCACGTCATCGACGCGGAAAACCCGGAGCCTCCTGCAGGTCCGGTCGAACCCCAGGATATTGTCGTGTTCAACAAGGTGGACCTGCGCGTGGCCACACCCGCCCCGGACGGCGCCCTGCCCCTGTCGACCCGCACCGGCGAGGGCTTGGACAATCTGGAAGCCTGGATTGCGAGCTACATTGCGCAGCGCGCCGCATCGGTGGAAGCGCCGGTGATCACCCGCGCGCGCCATCGCGACCGGCTGAGCGCCGGGTTGGCGAGCCTGTTGGCAGCCCGGACAGCCCTGGAAGACGATACAGGCGCGGAACTGGCGGCCGAAGATGTCCGCATGGCGCTTCGCCACCTCGGCAGCGTGATCGGCGTCGTCGGGGTCGAAGACGTCCTGGGCGCTGTGTTCGCGCAATTCTGCATCGGCAAATGACCCCTAGGGTTTGAAGCCCGGCGGCGTTATATACCGCGCTCACTATCCACAGGACCGGACCAGCAGACCCATGACGGGCCCAGCACGCTTTGATGTGATCGTAATCGGCGGCGGCCATGCTGGTTGCGAAGCCGCGTCCGCCGCTGCCCGCCATGGCGCGAAGACTGCGCTCGTGACGCACAAGGCGGCGACGATTGGCGAGATGAGCTGCAATCCTGCCATTGGCGGCCTCGGCAAGGGCCACCTTGTCCGCGAGATCGATGCACTCGACGGCCTGATGGGCCGGATGGCGGACAAGGCAGGCATCCAGTTCCGCATGCTGAACCGGTCCAAGGGGCCGGCCGTCTGGGGTCCGCGCGCCCAGATCGACCGGAAACTCTACCGGCAGGCTATGCAGGACGCGATCCGGACCCACGAGAACCTGACGGTCATCGAGGACGGCGCGGAAGACCTGATCGTCGAAAACGGCCATGTCGCCGGGATTGTCGACCTGACGGGCGAAGTCTATCGCGCGCGATGTGTTGTGATCACGACAGGAACCTTCCTGAAGGGCGTGATCCATATCGGTGCGCGCCGCATCCCGGCCGGGCGCGTCGGCGAAGCGCCGGCCATTGGCCTGTCGGACCGCCTCTATGGCCTTGGACTGCCGATGGGGCGTCTGAAAACCGGCACCCCGGCGCGGCTCGACGGACGAACAATTGCGTGGGACCAATTGGAACTGCAGCCGGCCGACGATGAGCCGGTGCCGTTCTCCTACATGACCGGCCGGATCGAGGTGCCACAGGTCTCCTGCGGCATCACCTGGACGACGCCCGAAACCCACCGGATCATTGAAGAGAATATCGCCCAGTCGGCGGTCTATTCCGGCGCGATTGCCGGGCGTGGCCCGCGCTACTGCCCCTCGATCGAAGACAAGGTGAACCGGTTCGCCGACCGTGACCGGCACCAGGTCTTCCTCGAACCGGAAGGCATCGACGATCACACCGTCTATCCGAACGGTATCTCGACCTCCCTGCCGGAAGACGTGCAGGAACGCTTCATCCGGACCATTCCGGGCCTCGAGGCTGTCAAGATCCTCCAGCACGCCTATGCCATCGAGTATGACTATGTCGATCCGCGCGCCCTCTCGACCGCGCTGGAAGTCAAGGCGCTTCCGGGCCTCTACCTGGCGGGACAGATCAACGGCACGACTGGTTATGAAGAGGCCGGCGCTCAGGGCCTGATGGCCGGATTGAATGCCGCGCGCGCCGTGAACGGCCTCGAGCCGGTCATCTTCGACCGGGCCGAGGCATATATAGGCGTCCTGATCGACGATCTCGTCACGCGGGGTGTCACCGAACCCTATCGGATGTTCACATCGCGGGCCGAATACCGTCTCGCCTTGCGCGCCGACAATGCCGACCAGCGTCTGACGCAAAGGGGCATCGAGTCCGGATGCGTCGGTGCCGAACGCGCCGCAATGTTTCACGTGAAACATCGGGCCCTCAGCGAAGCCCGCGAAATCCTCAAATCCTTGACCCTGTCGCCCGCAAAAGCGGCGCAGGCCGGATGGGGCGTCAATCAGGATGGCCGCGTCCGTTCCGCCTGGGAATATCTTGCTTACAAGGATATTGGCCTTGGCGACCTCGCCGCCGTCTGGCCGAGCCTTGCAGCCATGGACCCGGCCGTTTCGGTCCAACTGGAAATCGAGGCACTCTATTCCGGATATATCGAACGTCAGGCCGGGGACGTCGAATCCCTCCGGCGGGATGAGGCGCTCGCGATCCCGGACTCGATCGACTATGCCGCCATCGGCGGGCTTTCCAATGAAGTCCGCCAGAAACTTGCAGCGATCCGCCCCACCACGCTTGGCCAGGCGAGCCGGATCGAAGGCGTGACTCCGGGGGCGCTCACCGCACTGCTTGGGCACGTCCGCCGCCGCCGGAAGACGGGCTAAACCATGGTGAACGAAGATCGCGCGGCATTCCTGGCCGCCAACGATGTTTCACGTGAAACATTGGCCCGGCTGGACGTCGTGATCGACGCTCTGGACGACTGGCGGACCCGGATGAATCTGGTCGGCCCGCGCGAATGGCCGCAAATCTGGACCCGCCATGTCGGCGACTGCTTCCAGATCCTCGACCACATTCCAGATGGCTTCAGGATCGTAGATCTCGGTTCCGGCGCCGGTTTCCCCGGTCTGATCATCGCTGCCGCCCGTCCGGATTGCCATGTAACGATGATCGAGAGTGTCGGCAAGAAGTGCGCCTTCCTCCGCGCGGCGATCGAATCGGCGGACCTCAACGCGTCGGTTCTCCAGGAACGGGTCGAGTCTGTGGCACCATTTTCGGCGGATATCGTCACGGCGCGGGCCTTTGCCGCCCTTCCAAAACTGCTGGATTATGCGGCACCCTGGCTCACGCGCGGTGCAACAGGGCTTTTCCAGAAGGGCGAACGCTGGAATGAGGAATTGACGGAGGCGCGCCAAAGGTGGAATTTCGCGCATCAGGCGATTCCAAGCCGATCGGGTGGGTCTGGAACAATTTTGATTGTGAGGGAGCTCCAGCGTGTCGGGCACTAGACCGAGAATTTTCGCCATCGTGAACCAGAAGGGCGGCGTCGGTAAGACCACGACGTCGATCAATCTGGGGACCGCGCTCGCGGCCGTCGGCCGCCGCGTCCTGATTGTCGACTTCGACGCCCAGGGTAACGCCTCCACCGGGCTCGGCATCGGCCGGCTAGAGCGCGATTTGACGTCCTACGACCTGATTGTCGACCGTTTGCCGCTGGAACAGGCCGTCCTGTCGACCATCGTGCCGCGTCTCGACATCGTTCCCGGCGACGAGAACCTGTCCGGCGTCGAGACAGAACTCGCCTCCGACCCCCACCGGTCTTACCGGCTGCGTGAAGCGCTCCACAATTATGTCGACCGCGCCGAAGCCGGCGGACTGGTCCAGTACGACTACATCCTGATCGACTGTCCGCCATCGCTTTCCGCCCTGACCATGAACGCCATGACGGCCGCCGACGCGCTGCTCGTGCCGCTGCAGTGCGAATTCCTTGCGCTGGAAGGCCTCAGCCAGTTGCTGCGCACTGTCGAAGTCGTCCGCTCCGGCCTCAACCCGACGCTCGAAATCCAGGGCGTCGTGCTGACCATGTATGACCGCCGGAACAACCTGTCCGACCAGGTGGCCGACGAAGTCCGGGCATTCTTCGGCAACAAGGTCTACAACACGGTCATCCCGCGGAATGTCCGTCTGTCCGAGGCGCCATCCTTCGGGAAGCCGGCCCTACTATACGATTACCGCTGCCCGGGCAGCGAGGCCTATATCCGCCTTGCGTCGGAAGTGCTGCAACGCGAGAAGGCACGGGCGGCATAACCCATGGTCGATGAGCCGAAAAGCAAACCCAGCCGGCTCGGACGGGGCCTGTCCTCCCTGATCGGCGAAGTCGAGGCCATCACCCCTGCCATTCCGGCGGCCGATGGTGCCCGCCCGGCCGGCGTCAGTGCGATCCCGCTTGGCGATATCCGCCGGAATCCGGCCCAGCCCCGGCGCTCCTTCGACGATGCGCTCCTGCAGGAACTCGCCGAGTCGATCCGCAGCAAGGGCGTGCTTCAGGCCATCCTGGTCCGGCCAGACCCGAAAGAGGCCGGGAAATACCAGATCATTGCCGGTGAGCGCCGCTGGCGCGCCGCCAAGCTGGCCGGTCTGACCGAGATACCGGCGGTCGTCCGCAATGTGGACGAGCTGGAATTGCTGGAAGTCGGCATCATCGAGAACGTCCAGCGGGCCGACCTCAACCCGATCGACGAGGCGGAAGCCTATGAGGCGCTGATGAAGCGCTTCGGGCGGACGCAGGACAGCCTGGCGGCGAGTGTCGGCAAGAGCCGGGTGCACATCACCAATACGCTGCGCCTGCTGCAACTGCCGGAAAGTGCGCGGGCCCATGTCCGTGCTGGCCAGATCACTGCCGGCCATGCGCGCGCTGCGCTCGGTGCACCCGACCCGGCTAGCCTGATCGACCTCGCCGTGACCAGGGGCCTGAGCGTCCGGGATGTCGAGGCGCTCGCCAAGGAAGCCCGCAGCGGCGGACCGCTGGAAACCAAGTCTGCCCGGTCTGCCGGAGAGAAAGACGTCGATACCGAAGCGCTGGAAGCCGATCTCACGCGCGCCCTCGGGCTGGAAGTCGACATCCGCCACGGACAGAATGGCGGCGAACTGCGCATCAAGTATCGCGACTTGGAACAGCTCGATGACGTCTGCCGGCGCCTGACCCGCCGCAAGCAGTAGCGCTCAGCGCGCGGCTTCGGCTGCCCGGGCAATCGCTATCATCAGTATACGGACGGATGCGTCCGCGCTCCCGCCGGCCCGCTTGGCCTGCGCCTCGGCATCGTAGATCCGCTCCAGCACCCGCGCGAGCCGTTTCACCGGCCAGCGCTGCAGGCGCGCGCGATACGACGGCCATTCGCTTTGCCATACGGGCGGCCGCAATTTCATGTTGGGGCTGGCCTGGCCCTCCTCGATACGAGCATGCGCATCCATCATGCGATGCACCTCGAATTGCATCGAGCGCAGGATGGAAATGCCGCTCGTCCCGCTCAGCGCCAGCCGGTCGAGCATCGTATTGGCGACATCCGGCTTGCCCTGGAAGGTCGCGTCGATGGCGGAGGACAGGTCCTGTTCGAACTCGGTCGCGCACAGCGCCCTGATATCCGCAACGGACACCGCCCGTCCGAGGCCCCGCGCATACAGTGCCAGTTTCTCGATTTCGGAATTCGCGGCGAGGCGGTTGCCAGGCAGATCGCCGACGAACAGGCGCAGGGCGTCCGCCTCGATCGCCGCGCCCTCCATGCCGAGGGCGGACTTCACGCGCGCCTCGATATCGGCGGCTTCGTCGGCAAACAGATGCAGGCAGGCGGTTTTCGCGGCCTTTTCGGCAGCGACCCTCAGCTTGGACTTCTTCGCCAGTGAGCCGCATTCGACGATCAGCTTCGCCTCATAATGCGCCGTGCCGGCATCGGCCGCGACAAAGCAGTCGGTGAGTAGCGCCGCGAGCTTGTCGCCGCTCGTCCGCAGTCGGAGGATGCGCTTGTCGCCAAGCAGGGAGACCGCTTCCAGCGCGTCCAGGAACATGGCCGGGTCCTTGCGGACCGCTTCGTCGTCCAGCACGGTGACATCCACCGGTTCGCTGCCCGACCAGGCCTTGATGATCGACAGGGCGGCGTCCGGCGCGAGTCCCTCGTCTTCACCGAAGGCGACAATTGCCCAGATGCCGGGATCGGGGTTCCGGGTAAACCGGGCAGCCGCCGTCCCCTGCAGCAGCATCAGTCGCTCGCGGACAATTGCAGCCGCAGGTCGTCGACAATTTTCCGGGCGAGCTGGCGCATCGCGCGGTCCGATGCGCTCGACTGGGCGGCGATGTCGCCATAGGGCTGATCCGGCACGGTGAAACTGGTCTCGCTGTCGACCGACCCGCGGACGGCCGTGCCGTTCACATCCAGCACATAGTTTCCCTTGGCGATGATGCTGGAGCGCGAGGCCGCGCCATCCGGTTTGAAGGCAAGGCGCGTCAGGTCTTCCTGGAGCTTCACCTTCAGGGACGCCGACGTGGCGACACCGGGCAGGCCGATTGCCAGTTCCTGCTGCAGCGCCCGGCGAAGCATGTAGCCCGACCGGCCGGCAATCGGCTCGACGGTGACATAGCCTTCGCTGAGGCTGGCACCGCCCGACGGGGCATAGACGGGCTGGAACCCGCAGGCGGGCAGGGCGAGGCAGAGCGCGATCAGCAAGCGTTTCATGCGACCACGATATTCACGATGCGGCCCGGCACAACAATCGTTTTCTTCACTGCCTTGCCGGCGATGAAGGAAGCGACGTCCGGCAAGGCCATTGCTGCGGCTTCTGCCGCCTCGCTGGAATCGCTCTTCGCCAGGGTGATCTCGCCGCGCCGCTTGCCGTTGACCTGAACTGCCATGGTGACGGTGTCGTCCACCAGCAGGGCGGGTTCGGCTTCCGGCCAGGGCGCGGCAGACGCGAATCCGGCCTCTCCGAGGCGTTCCCAGCAGGATTCGGCCAAGTGCGGCATGAACGGCACCAGGCAGCGCGCCAGCATGGACGCGCCTTCGCGGCGTTCCGCGAGCAGGCCGCTGTTCGCTTCGGCCTTCTTCAGCACCGTGACCCATTCATGGATCGAGGCGATGGCCGAATTGAACCGGAACTCGTTGATCGCCTTGTCGATGGCTGCCGCAGCCTTGTGGCTCGCCTTGCGCAGGGCCAGCGCTTCGGCGGCATCGGCCGCATCGGTGGCTGTTTCCGGCAGGCCGTCGAACACGGTCCACAGGCGCTGGGCAAAGCGCGACGCGCCTTCGACGCCGGCCTGCGTCCACTCGACATCGCGTTCCGGCGGCGAATCCGACAGCACGAACCAGCGCGCAACGTCGGCGCCGAACTGCGCGATGATCGCGTCCGGGTCGACCGTGTTCTTCTTCGACTTCGACATCTTCTCGATCGGTCCAGTGAGGACAGCCTTTTTGATAGGGGCCGCCCGAACTTCTTGAATTTGATCCGGCGAAATCCAACTGCCCATTGATACAATTGTACCAAACGGGACTTCTTCATTCTCAAAACTCAGCTGAACGCCCGCGCCGATCGGCTTTTGCAACGCCTCACCCAAACTTCTGGCTTCTTGAACAGCAGCGCCGTCGGCGGGCGCGTCCCACTCCACCAGAGTTACTTCTCGACGTATCACTTCCCGATACGTCTCATGCGTCACCATGCCCTGCGTGAACAGGCCGGCGAAGGGCTCGCCGCTGGGCAGGTCCAGCTCGCCGACATCGCGCATCGCCCGCGCAAAGAACCGCGCATACAGCAGGTGCAGAACCGCATGCTCAACCCCGCCGACATACTGGTCGACCGGCAGCCAGTAGGCCCGCTCCTCCATGTCGTTCACGCTGGCGAAGCGGGCATAATACCAGGAGCTGTCGACAAAGGTATCGAGCGTATCGGTCTCGCGACGGGCAGGCTTGCCGCAGGCCGGGCAGTCGACATGCTTCCAGGCCGGGTGACGCTCCAGCGGGTTGCCCGGCTTGTCGAAGGCCACATCGTCCGGCAGGCGCACGGGCAGCTGGTCTTCCGGTACCGGGACCACGCCGCAGGCTTCGCAATGGATAACCGGGATCGGACAGCCCCAATAGCGCTGACGGGACACGCCCCAGTCGCGCAACCTGTAGGTCGTCGTCGCGCTGCCGAGGCCAAGGCTTTCCAGCTTCTCGACGGCCGCCTCGATGGCGTCGTCGGTGGTCATCCCGTCCAGGAAACCCGAATTGTAGATCGTGCCGGGGCCGGTATAGGCCTCCGTCGTGATCGCGTGATCCGCCGGTGAGACGCCCGGCGGCAGCACCACCGGCTGGACCGGCAGGTCATACTTGCGGGCAAAGTCGAGGTCGCGCTGGTCGCCGGCCGGGGATCCGAAAATCGCCCCCGTGCCATAGGTCGACAGTACGAAGTTCGCCGACCAGACCGGGATCGTCCAGGACGGGTCGAACGGATGTTTCACGCGCAGGCCGAGGTCGACGCCCAGCTTGGGTGCCTTCTCGATGGCTTCCTCGGTCGTTCCGATCCGGGTCGCCTCGGCGATGAAGGCTTTCACCTCCGGACGGGTCTCTGCCAGCGCGCGGGTGACCGGATGGTCGGGTGCCAGGGCGACGAAGCTTGCGCCGAACAAAGTGTCGGGCCGGGTCGTGAACACTTCGATGCCGGAATCGAACCCGGCCGGGACTGGGCCAACAACCGGCCAACGGAAGGTCGCGCCCCGGCTCTTGCCAATCCAGTTTGCCTGCATCGTCCGGACCTTGTCCGGCCAGCGTTCGAGCTTCTGGACTTCCTCCAGCAGGTCTTCGGCATAATGCGTGATCCGGAAGAACCATTGGGTCAGCTCGCGCTGCTCGACCTGCGCGCCGGAGCGCCAGCCGCGCCCGTCGATCACTTGCTCATTGGCCAGGACTGTATTGTCTACAGGGTCCCAGTTCACTTTCGAGGCCTTACGATAGACGAGGCCCTTGTCCATCATTTTCAGGAACAGCGCCTGCTGCGCGCCATAATATTCCGGGTCGCACGTCGCGAATTCGCGGCTCCAGTCCAGCGAAAGGCCCAGTTTCAGGAACTGCGCCTTCATCGCGGCAATATTCTGGTAGGTCCATTTGCCCGGATGCACGCCGCGCTCCATGGCGGCATTCTCGGCCGGCATGCCGAACGCGTCCCAGCCCATCGGGTGCAGGACGTTGTATCCCTTGGCGCGGCGGTGGCGGGCGACGACGTCGCCCATCGCATAGTTGCGCACATGGCCCATGTGGAGCCGGCCGGAGGGATACGGGAACATCTCCAGCACGAACGCCTTCGGGGCGCCCGGCGCTTCCTGCGGGGATTTCGTCTTGAACAGCTGTGCGGCGTCCCACGCCTCACGCCATTTCTGCTCCGCGGCCTGCGGATCGTAGCGAGTGGCCATCGGCCTCTCTCCCAAATGTGGACTGTCTGAGCCGGCGATCTAGCCGAGTTGCGAATTCTTCAGGTTGCGGGCCCGGTCAAGAATGCTGTTTTCCAGCTGCAGCGCGGTCTCGGGATCGACGGTCGTATCGACCCATGTGCCGTCCTTGTTGACCTGCCGGAACACCGAGACTTTCACGCCATCGGCCCTAAGTCGAGTGTCGAGGATATAGACGGTCGCCTTGATGCGCTCGCCTTCCGAACCCGGGAAGGATTTCCAGTCATAGACGATCGTGCCGCCGATCGAGTCGGTGCTCTGGATCGGCATGTTCTGGAACGTGTCCAGCGCGGCGCGCCAGAGATAGGGGTTCACCGTACCAATGTTCTCGATAGCCACACGATTTGCGGCCTTGTTGGCCGATCCGGATCCGGACTGGCACCCGGTCACAGCCAGCATTGCTGCTGCAGCTGCGGAAAAGACGTATTTGTTCATGAGAGAGGTTCCCGGGCACAAGACCTTGTTGACGCGGGTTTGTATAACAAGGCGAGTCACCGCTCGCCAGTGCCGATATGCGCAAGCGCACCTGAGGAGACCGTAATGAAGTACTTCCCCCTGATGGCCGCCTTGGTGACGGTTGCCGGCCTGCCCGCGGCCGCCCGGGATGTCTGGGATGACGTCGGCGTGTGGGATTTTGGCTGGACGGCGGACGGGACAGTCGCGATTGCGCCCGATACGGACGCCGGGGCGCTGTATGCGGCCCGGCTCGGCTTTTCTGCGGAGCGGGTGCTCGACAACGGAGTCCTTCTGGGCGCGGTGGGTGGCGTCGAGTTTCAGAAGGATCATCCCCAGCGCGCCGGGTTCTCGGGGATTGTCACCGTGCCGCCTGCCGGCTCTCCGTCCCGCGCCGGGGCCTTCAGTGGCCTCGGCCAGTCGTCCGGTGTCGAGGATGAAACCGGCCGGGGGTCGCTCGAGACCGCTTATCTCTATGCCCAGGGCGGATATGGCGAGGTACGGCTCGGCCGGGATACCGGCGTGGCCAAGCGGTTTTCCGAAGGCAGTCCGTCGATTTTCCGGACGCTTTCCCTGTCCGCGCCCCGGCTTGACCCGACCGGCGGGGCGATCGTCCGGACCGACCACGATCTGACCGGCCCGTCCGCCAAGGTCAGCCTGGCAACACCGCGCATTGTCGGACTGCGGGGCGGGTTTTCCTACACGCCGGACGCCGGCACGCGCGGACTGGACCGGGATCCAGCCAGAATCCAGCCAGATGTCCCCGCCATTGCCATCGGCGATGCGGCCGAAGCCGCACTCAGTTTCAGCCACCTGTTTCGCTCCAGCGGGCTGAAAGTCCGGGCCTCCGCCGCCTGCAGCCGGGCAGATGTCGACGCCGCGCCGACCTCTCCGGTCGACTTTCAAACGCTCAAAACCTGCTCGGCAGGAGGCGTTGTGGAATTCGACAAGGTCGAAGCCGGCGCGTCCTGGCTCGGCAGCAATAATGGCGTCGATGGCCGGCCCGGCGACTATGAGGCGTGGACATTCGGGGCGAAAACATCCGCTTTTGGCCTCGATTGGGGGGCGGAATACGGCCGTTCGACGGATGATTCGGTCGGCGTTGAAGGCGAATCCTGGCGTGCCGGGGTTGCCGTACCGGTCGATGAACATATCAATCTGGCGGTGGCATATGTGCGGGATCGCCTGTCAGGACAGCAGATCTCGCGCAACTCAACCCTTGGGGGTGATGGTATAGTGATCGAAATCACACTATCGCGATAGAATTGCCGGTCTGTCAGTTTCTTAATCTTCTATTTACGGCACTGGGCGTCTAACTAGGCCCTGTATAAGGTGTGGGATTATGCGACTCGGGCTTATGGCTTCCTCTCTGATTGCGCTGTCGGCGCTGGCATTGCCAGCCGCTGCACAGGACGCGTCCGAGAAAACCGTGGTCACGGTTGACGCCCCGTCCCTGTCCGAAACCAATTCTGCCCGGTCCGACTGGTACCGTCAGTTCGCCCAGAGCAAGCCCGCCGAGGCCCGCCCCGTCTGGCAGGCAGAGCCAACCGAGGACTTCTCGGTCAAGTTCGGCACCGATACGCGCTGGCAGCTCAGCCTCGACAAACTGTCCCGTCCGGGCGCTTCGCCGCTGCCGCGCGAGGAAATGCAGGCCGGGGCGACCTTCCGCATCACGCCGCGCTTCTCGGTTGGCGGTGAAGTCAGCGTCGGTGCCGACAACCTGAACGACACATCCCAGTGGGACAATCGCGAGATCGAGACCGGCATCCGGCTCAAATCCGCGTTCAAGTTCTAGGTCTGTAGACCTCTTCCAACCCTTCAATCGCTGCCACGCCCGCTGCGCGGGCGATTTTTCCTGCCGTTGACGCATTTACCCCGCCAAGAGCGTAAAGCGGCAGGGGCGACCGGTTCGCCAGTTGCCGGAACCTGACGGCACCCATCGCCTGCCCGGCACTTGCGCTGGCCGACGGGAACGCGGTGGACAGCAGGCCGGCATCGATCGCCGCATCCTGCAATTGCTGCAACTGGCGGGGCGAATGCGCACTGGCGGTCATCAGGGGAAACCGGGTCTGCCAGTGGCGCGCCCCGCCGCGTGCCTTGAAGGGCCAGTGCACGCCGTCCGCACCAACCGCCATGGCTAGCGCCGGATCATTGGCGACAAGCAGGACCTGGCCACCGTCCCTGCACGCGCGGGCGATCCTCCCGGCCTCCTCCATGCGGTTGACATCGCCGAAATGGCGGTAGATGACGCCCCAACCTGCGGGCAGGTTGGCAATGGTTGCGGCCGGGTCGGGCGTGCGCAGGGGGTCCGTCAGATAGAAGACCGGGGGCAGATACGCCGGAAGGTGCCTTCCGGCACGCCGGGCAGCGGCGGCAAGCTTGCGTTCGGCGCGGTTTCGGTCTTCCTGCTGCATCGAAATGACTGATACCGACACACCCGGCATTGCCAAGCGGCGCAGCGACATTCTGGCGGAGCTGGCTGGCGCTGCAGATCCCCCGCCAACGCTTGTTGCCGTCACCAAAACGCAGCCGGATGAGGCCATCGAGGCGATTCTGGCGGCGGGCCAGCGGGTTTTCGGCGAGAACCGGGTCCAGGAGGCCCAGAATCGCTGGCTGCCGCGCCTTGAAGCATGGCCGGGTATCGAATTGCGCCTGATAGGTCCGCTGCAGACCAACAAGGCAGAAGATGCCGTCCGGTTGTTCAATGTGATCGAAACCCTGGATCGTGCGAAACTTGCGGATGCCCTGGCCCGCGCGCAGGACAAGGTGGGCAAGCGCCCGAACGTGCTGGTCCAGGTCAATACGGGCGAGGAGCCGCAAAAGGCCGGTGTCGCGCCGCGCGACCTGGACGCGCTGCTCACGCATGCGGCGTCCGTGTCGCTGAACGTGACCGGCCTGATGTGCATTCCCCCCGCAGGCGAACCCGCCGGCCCCCACTTCGCGCTGTTGGCGAAGCTTGCGGGCCGCCACGGACTCAAGCTGCTCTCAATGGGAATGAGCGGCGACTACCTGACTGCGGCCCGGTTCGGCGCGACGCATGTCCGGGTCGGCTCCGCCCTGTTCGGTGCACGAAACTAGGCTTCGATCGTCAAGGTCGAGCCGGGCCCCGCAAGTTTCAGGACATCCAGCAAATCGGCCCCGGCGAGCGCGATGCACCCCTCCGTGCCCCGATAGTCAGGATGGGCCAGGTGCAGGAAGATTGCGCTGCCACGGCCCGGAACCGGCGGGTCGTCATTGTAGCCGAGTTCGACCACCAGATTATAGACATGGTCGTCCCGCCAGAGCCGCTCGTGGCTGGCATTGTAGGGCCCGCTGACCGGGCGATTGTAGTTCGGATCATCCGGGGCATCGCACCAGCCGTCATCGGGGCCGATTGCGGCGACTGGCAAGCCGGTGTCCGGCGGGGCAATGCGATCCGGCCGGTAATGGACGCGGCGCATCGGCCAGGTCCCTGCCGGTGAGGTACCGTCCCCCTCACGCTTGCTGTCGGCGGTGACCACGCCTGACTTGCCCAATGCGCAGCGGACCTCGCGCCCGGCGAACCGGAAGACCCCCGCGCCGGATGCGGCGAAGTGAGTGCTCACAGGAATCTCCCTTTCTTGTGATTGTGCCAGCATCGCTTACTTATGGCATTGCGTCGCGGCTCGCATAAGAGCGCGCGCGCCACCGGATCAGGAACCCGTCTATGACCGCCAAAAAGACAATTCTGCTTGTCGACGATGACGATGACCTTCGCGAGGCGCTGGCCGAGCAGTTCGAGCTGCATGACGGGTTTGACGTCCTTCAGGCGGCCAATGCGGCGGATGGTGTGCGGACGGCGGTGGCCGAACGGATCGACCTGATCCTGCTGGATGTCGACATGCCGGACATGGATGGCCGCGAGGCCTGCAAACTGATGCGGCAGAAGGGCGTCGCGGCACCGATCGTCATGCTGACCGGGCAGAGCGGCGATGCCGACACGATCCTCGGCCTCGAATCGGGCGCCAATGACTATGTCGCCAAGCCGTTCAAGTTCTCGGTCCTGCTGGCGCGGGTGCGCGCGCACCTGCGCAGTTTCGAACAGTCGGAAGATGCGACCTTCAAGATCGGCCCGTACGATTTCCGGCCGGCGCTGAAAATTCTTCAGACGTCGGACGGCAGGAAAGTGCGGTTGACCGAGAAGGAAACCAATATCCTGAAATACCTCTACCGTGCCGGCGGCAAGGCCGTGGCGCGCGACGAGCTGTTGTCGGAGGTCTGGGGCTATAATGCCGCCGTCACGACGCATACGCTGGAAACGCATATCTATCGCCTGCGCCAGAAGGTCGAGCCGGACCCGGCAAATGCGCGCCTGCTGTTGACCGATGCCGGCGGCTACCGCCTGCAGCCGTGATCATCCGGCCGGCAGAGGCGCGGGATTATCCTGCCCTGGCGGACCTCTGGTTCGACAGCTGGACGTCCATCGGTATATCCAACGAGACGGACTGGCCGCGCGAAACTGTCAGGGAACGGCTGTACCAGGAAGTCGCCGGGCGCTGGCACCTCTTCGCTGCCCGGGAGCAGGACGCGCTGCTTGGAATGCTCGCCCTTGTGCCGGCCGAACAGCGCGTTGACCAACTTTTCGTGGCACCGGCTCACAAGGGCAGGGGTATCGGTCTGGCTCTCCTCGATTTTGCAAAACAGGAGCTTCCGGACCGGATCGTGCTGGTGACGCAGGAAGAGAATGTCCGTGCCCGGCGGTTTTACGAGCGCGAAGGATTTCGTCTGCAACGCTCGGAATATGACGAGGCTCACCGGCGCACAAGTTGCCATTATGTTTGGGCGCGGGGCAGCCCGTTTCGTCAGTCTGAGGACGGATCGAGTGACTACCGATTCAATTCCTGAAGCCGCGCTTCGCATTCGGCCATGTCCGCCTGACGCTGGACATCGCTCCTCTGCGTGTATTCTTCCGACTCTTGCAAGGCTGCCAACAGGCCTTCATCGCGCCCGAAACCGCGATTGCTTGTCCGGTCCAGCAATGCATTGGCGATTGCCATGAAGTTCCGGGCCTCGGAAATCTTTTCCGCCCGGTAAACCTCCCCGCCCGTCATGTCCTCGCCGAGTCGATTGAGGATCATGGCTTCGACATTGAGCCGGCCGGCACACAGGATGTCGATATCCAGTGACGGGTCCCGCGCCACAAGAGCAATCTGGCTGCGGCTTGCGGGTGAAACCGTGCAATCGCCCGCCTTGCCAACGGTCTGAGTCGTGCCTGACTGGTACGCCCATCGGCCGGTTGACGGGAAGAGATACAGGTTGCCGGAGTCTTCCGAGGGGAAGGATTTCGTCGATCCCTTCAGTTCGCCATTGTCCCCTGCGGCGAAGTCGTCGGACGTGAACCAGCAGATGCCCTCGGCGGCGACCTTGCAGGCGCGCCCGAGGTCAAGATCATAGGCAAAGACCCAGTCGTATTCCTCGCGGCTGCGGATGAAGTCCGATGTCTTTTCCGATTTGTTCGGAAAGCTGCTCGTGTCGCTGGTGTGGTCGCTCTTGCACCGGGCCTGCATCGTCTCGCCGGTCGCGGGGCCGATGGCAAGGCCCATGGCAATGAGCCATCCGGCGGCCAGTTTCATCCACATGCGATTGATCTCCCGAAGACCGTCCCGAGCCCGTGAACAGAAGCATTCCGTACGCCGACAGGCGTGTCAATCCGGGGGCAATCGCAGCGGCGGCGCGTCTATACGCTCACCTGCACACTGATCGGTGCGTGGTCGGAGGGTTTCCAGCCGCCACGCCAGGCGAGGTGGACGCGGTAGGAATCGAGCTTCGTGCCCGGAAGGGCGGCGGGATTGACCCAGATATGGTCGAGGCGGCGGCCCTTGTTGGCGGCCGCCCAGTCCTTCGCACGATAGCTCCACCAGGTGTAGAGCTTCTGGTGGTCCGGCACGGCAAGGCGGGCGATGTCGGCAAACTTCGCCTGCTTGCGCGATTCCTCCAGCCGCCCGGTCTCTTCCGGTGTGTGCGACACGATCTTCAGCAGTTGCTTGTGCGACCAGACATCGTTCTCGTGCGGGGCGACGTTGAGGTCGCCGACGAGGATGCGGGGCGTCGAGGTCTGCTTCTTGTAGGCGGGTCCCAGCCGTTCGAGGAAGTCGAGCTTGTGGGCGAACTTGTCATTGATGGCGGGATCGGGCTCGTCCCCGCCGGCGGGCAGGTAGATGTTGTGCACCTCGATGCCGCCGACGCGCGCCGCGACGACCCGGGAATGTCCCTCGCGGCAAAGTTCCGGCGGATCGATCCGCTCAAGCGGCAGACGCGAGGCGATGGCGACGCCATGATGGCCGCCCCTCTGGCCGTTCAGCAGCAAATGCTTCAGGCCCGCTTCCCGGAACGCCCTTTCCGGGAATTCCCCGTCCTGGCACTTGGTTTCCTGGAGACAGAGGATGTCTGGCTTTTCGGCGGCAATGAAGGCTTCGACATTCGGCGCGCGCAGGCGAACCGAGTTGATGTTCCAGCTGACGATCTTGAGGGGCTTTGCCATGTTCCCGGCGTAGCACTTGGCCCGGAAACGTCAACGCGCCCGAACGCGGGGGAGTTCGGGCGCGCCTGACGCGTTCTTCGACGTCTCGCCGGGAGGGGAAGGCTCCGGCGGCGACGACACGGTGGTTCACAGCGGGGGGTCGGGTGCTGCGCGGGGTATGCCGTGTGTCGACAGTGGTAAAGATGTCACTACGGCCAAAAATTTCAAGTAAATTATGTGTTAACTGCTTGAGTAGTGCAGAAATACACTCGCCCCGGAGGGGAAATTCCGGGGCGGGCGATCCGTTGGAACCTGTAATACTCCCTGCGCCTGCTAACGGTCGTCGAAGTCCTTGACGATGAACAGGCGGGGATTGAGTTTTTTTCCGTAGGTCACCTGGCTGAGCTGGACCGAAGTGACGCCGCCACCCGAATCCTCGGTGCGCCAGCCGGTGAGTTCCTTGGTCGAATCATCGAGGAGCAGGGTCAACGTCCCGTCCATCTCGCCCGACTTGTCGCGGAGCGTCACGCCGATCAGGCCGTTGGCGTGCACGACATCGACCACGTCGGCCTCGCTGGCGAAGTCGAGCTTGTCATCCAGAAGCAGCGACAGCGGCGTCGAGCCGAGCGGGACGCGGTCAGTGGTTTCGAGTTCTGAATCCTGCAGCGCGACGGTCGTGCCATCGCTGACGATCAGCAGCGGGGAAGGGGCGTCATAGTCGAAACGGACCTTGCCCGGACGCGAAAGCGCAAACCGGCCGGTGACCAGCGAGAAATCCGGGGACATCTGCTCGAACACGCCGGAGGCGGTTTTTACGGCCTGCATCGACTTGGCGACCTCTCCCAGCAGGGCGGTCCGTTCGGCGGTCGTCAGGGTCGGGGCAGCGGCCAGGACGGGCGCTGCGGCGG
>JBGSKI010000058.1:0-3612 GCA_041741315.1 Hyphomonas sp.
TCGCCATGCCGCGCCTCGGCCGCATCGATCTCCCGGTCTGCCGCGCGCGTCTCTTCCAGCAAGTCATCCGCCGCCTTGCGCAGGGCGTTTGCGCCGGATTCCTCCAGCGCTTGCTCCTCGGCCTGTTCCAGCGCCTCGAGCGCCGCCTTCGCCCTGGCATCCTGCTCGGTCGCGTGCGCCTCCAGCCATTCCGGCAACTGGCTCAGGCGCTGGTAGTTCATCCACGCCTGGTCATACTTGCACAGGCGCGCCACCCAATTGTCCATGAACCGCCCGAACGGCCCGGCCTTGTAGTCCGGCGTGCGGAACTTGTGCTTCCAGAGGTAAGCGAACAGCGGATCGTCCTCATACGGCTTGCCCTTCTCGGCAAGGTCGGCGCGCGCCACTTCCAGCTTCTGGTGCGCCCGCGCCGCAATCGCCGCCGCCTGCTCGCTCTGTGCCGCCGTCGCCTTGTAGCCCTCGCTGGCCTTCAGCGCCGTCTCGACTTCGGCGACCTTCGCCTCATAGGTCTCGACCGCCGCCTGGTGTTTCGCCGCCAGTGCCGCCCGCGCCGCCTCCAGCCCGGTTACCGCCCGCTCCGCTTCGTCCAGAGCCTCGCTCTCGGCACGGACGTAATCGGCATGCTGGCCGAGGAGGCGCTTCGCTTCCGCATGCATCCGGTCAAGTTCGCCTGCGCCGCCGGTCACCAGGTCCAGCCGGATCTGCGCCAGTTCCCGATACGCCGCCACCTGCGCGCTGCGCACTTCTGCCTCACGCGCCGAGATCCGGTCGGCACCGGCAATCGCATCGCCCAGCTTGCGCCGCATGTCGGCAATCGACGCATCGATCTGCGCCAGCGCCGACAGGCCCTGGATCATTCCGCCGCGCCCTACCATTCGAGGATCGCCCCGCCCGGTGTATCGACTGAATAGTCCGGCCGCAGCTTGCCGGCCTGCTTCGCGCCGATCACATTGTGCTGGATGATCTGGTCATCACCCTTGTCGGCGGCGATACGGTTGAAATCCTCTTCCGATACGCGCTGGCCCCATTTCTTCGTCCGCCGCACGCTCTGGTCTTCCTCGCTCGTCACCGGCACCTCGATCACCCGTCCCGCCGGGTCGACCGCCTCGACGATCAGGTAATAATTGCGCGTCAACGGAGCATCGTCCGGAATGCGGAACACGCCGGACCGCGCCTCGCCCGGCCCGTAGACAACCCGCACATCATAGATCGCCGCGATATCCGCCGAGAGCAGCTTCAGGTCCGCAATCGCCTTGCGCGCGCCATCCGCATTCTGCGCCCCGGCCGCCGCCATGCCGTCCTGATAATAGGTCTCCGCCAGCCGCTGCACATCGTCCTCCGGGGCCGCCGCCTTAACCTTGTCCCGCAAATCCGCCAGTTCCGCCGGCAGCGTCTGCGCCAGTTCCACCCGTTCCGCCGCCGCCCGTGCCTTGGCAGGTGCAACCACGCCAAACTGCCACCCGGCAACCCCGAGGGCGAGCGCCACTGCCGCCGCCGCAAATGGCTTAGCCCAGCGGTCCCGCGTGATGTAGAGTCCGGCCAGCCATGTCTGGAACGACCGCTCCGGCGGCACATACAGGAACCGTCGTTCGTCGAGCGCCCTCACACCCTGGCGCAACACGTCATCGGTCACCTCGATGCCCTGCGCCGCGTAGATTTCCTTCAGCCGCCGGATCAATTCCTCCTCGCGGCCTTCGGTATCCAGTTCGCGCAGCAGCGCCTCGTCGCGATGACGCAACGTGTCGACCACGTCCATCGCGACGAGCACTTCGTCCAGCTTGCGCGGGACCGGTGGAAGAGCGACCGTCTCGGCCAAGCCGGTCTAGCTCCGCGGCGCCAGCGCCAGCGCCGAACCGTCCTCGATCAGCTTGGTCAGGCGGCGCTTGCCGTCTTCCACCGCCTCGCGGATCTCCTCGGAATTCCTGGTCGACAGGGTTCGCATCTCGGTGATGATCGCCTGGCTGCGCTCCTGGAACGAGACGACGCTGTCGACCAGCATCTTCACCGATGCCGCCGACACGGTCGGGCCATAGCCGGCCCGCGTAGCGGCTTCCTGAATCTCACCGCCAATCTCGGCCAGCACTTCCAGCGACTGGTTGACACCCTTCTTCATCGCTTCCAGCGTCTGCGTCGACTCGTGCAGGCCGTGCATGCCGGTAAAGCTCGCCGTCAGCGCCGTAAGCACGACTTCATTGGTCGAGAAAAAGCTCACCGACTGGGCATACACCCGCTCTTTGGCGCTGGTCGTCTGCACCAGCCGCGCCATAATCACTTCCGACGTATTGTAGCCGATGGTGATATTGTCCGACAGGTCCTTGGCGACCTGATAGCGCTTGTCCTCGTTCTGCAGCGCACGGAGCTTTTCGTCCCGCGTCAGTTCCAGCCGCGCCCGCTCGGCCGGGTCCTCGCCGATATAGCCGGCGACCTTGGCCACCGCCTCGTTGACATTCGCCCGCGCCTTGGCGAGTTCGCCCTCGGCCTTCTTCAGCACTTCCAGCGCCATCACTTCGGATTGCTTCATTGCTCCGCGGAAATCCATGTAGGCGTTGAGGATCTTGTGCTCGCGGTCGATCTGGTTGGCGCTCTCGTCCTGCACTTCCAGGTAAACGTCCTTGATCTTGCCGAAGCGCGAGGCGATGTCGCCGCGCGTCATCTTCATCCAGACGTTCGATACCCGTTCCATGGTCGATATCTTGCCGTCGGCATACTGGTCGACCAGGCCCTTGGCGTCGTCGCGGATTGAATTGAACGCCGTCGTGATCCCCTCATAGCGCTCGCCGACGGTGATCCCGGCGACCTGCTCGCGCACCACGTCATTGAACAGGCTCATCTGGTCGAGCGTCCGGGCAATCGCCGCCACGCGCGTGTCGTCGAGATCGGAAATCTGCTCCAGCAGCGCCACGATCGGCGCCGAGCCCGCCTTGGCGTTCTTCTTGGGCCCGAGGCCGAGTTCCTTGAGGCCGCCCATGGCCCGGTCAAGGTATTGCAGGGCCGTGGGGCTGGATGTGGCGACGGCGGTGGTGGTCTCTGCCATGGAAGTGCGTGTCCCTCTGTCGCGGGCTCAGGGATAGCCCGGTTGCCCGACAATTACCCCCCGCTGCCCCCCATCACAAGGCAAATCGGCCCCTTGCGCGACCCAGCGTCAAGGCGATTAGCTCGCCGAAACCATAAAGGAGGAAGCCCCATGCCCGTCGAGTATGCCAAGCACGGCCACGTCGCCGTCATCACGATGAACCGTCCCGAGGCCCGCAACGCCATCAATGGCGAAATGGCCGCCACGATGGAGGCCGCGCTCGACCAGATGGAATCCGATCCCGAAGTCTGGGTCGGCATCCTCACCGCCGTCGGCAAGGCCTTCTGTGCCGGGGCTGACCTGAAAGAAATTTCCGCGGGCAATGGCGCGGCCCTCTCGACCAGGAAAGGCGGCTTTGCCGGCATTGCCCGGCGCGAGCGTACCAAGCCGCTGATCGCCGCCATCACCGGCTCCGCCCTCGCCGGCGGCACCGAGGTCGCCCTCTCCTGCGACATGATCATCTGCGCCGACGACACCAATTTCGGCCTTCCGGAAGTCAAGCGCTCGCTCGTCGCCGGGGCCGGCGGCCTGTTCCGCCT
>JBGSKI010000059.1:0-4685 GCA_041741315.1 Hyphomonas sp.
GGCCGAGGCGGCGCTGGAGACCAGTTCGGCCAATTATTTCTTCCTGACCGGGGCCGAGCCGGGCGACCTCGTGCCGCCGCCGCCGGTGCCGGCGCTGCCGGCCTCGGTTGAAGAAGCCGTGCAGATGGGGCTCGATTCCAATCCGGACATCCAGGCTGCGCGCCATGCGGAGCGGGCCGCTTCGGAAGCGATTGAAGTGGCACGGTCGCAGGGCCGCCCGTCTCTGAGCATTGTCGGCACGGCCGGCGTGCAGGAGACATTTGGCGATACCAGCCGCCGCGACACCAGCGTTACGGCACTGGCGCAGGGCCGGATTCCGCTGGTCACCGGGGGCCTGGTGAAGAGCCAGCTGAAATCGGCGCGCCTGCAGCGCGATCAGGCCCGCCAGCAGATCGATGCCCTCGACCGGCAGATCCGGGCGCAGGTCGCTTCGGCATGGTTCGGGTATGAGGCCACGCTGCGGTCGATCGAGGCGTCCCGCCGGCAGGTCGATGCGGCCGAGATCGCTTATGACGGGGCCAAGGAAGAACTGGCGGTCGGCGTCCGCACGACGCTCGACGTGCTCGATCAGGAGCAGCAATTGTTCGAAGCGCGCCTGGCTGTGGTGCAGGCCGAACGGGATGCCTATGTCGCGGCCCACCGGCTGCTCCGCGCGGCAGGACAATTGTCGCAGCCATAGCGGCTTCGTCACAAACGCGTTAACCTTGTCAAATGCTTGTTAACCCAATCGCCTTAGCCATGGGGATATCGGGTTACATAAAATAGCTTGAAGGTTTTGCAGATCAGGGGGGCCGATATGGCCAACGAAGCGCACAAGGAACCGACGATGGAGGAAATCCTCGCGTCGATTCGCAAGATTATTTCGGACGACACGGTCGCCCCGCCAGCCAAACCGGCCGTTGCGGCTGTGGCGCCTGCCGTTCAGGAACCTGTTTTCGCCAATGATGAGGACGAAAACGAGGACGAATGGGAAAACGCGGAAGTCGAGGCGCCGGGCGGCGAACTGGACGAAGCGATGTTCGCGGATGCCGACGAAGACGGCGAGGGCGAATCGTTCGAAGAATTGCTGGGAGCGGCCCGTGCCGCCGTCGCGGCGCCCGTGCCGCAACCTGCGCCGGCCCCGCCGGTCCGGGAATTCATGCCTGAACCTGCCAGGGCGCGTGAACCCGCACCTGCACTGAAACCCCGTCCTGCTCCCGTGGAGGAACCCGTGCCCAGCCCATCCCGCTACGAAGATGCCATCCTTACCGATGACAATACCGCAACGGCGGCGGCCGGTGCGATGGCCAAGCTGATCGGCAAGATGGACCTTGGCGGCGATCACACGCTGGAAGGCCTCGTCCGCGAGATGCTGCGCCCGATGATGAAGGAATGGCTCGATGCCAACCTCGCCAAGATCGTGGAGCAGAAGGTAGAGGCCGAAGTCGCCCGGATCGCCCGCATGGCGCGCTAGCCTCTCCCGCGAAAACCATTATAGGGAAGGGCGCGCCGCCACCGGCGCGCCTTTTCTTTTTGCCCGGAATACGACCTGACGATGCTTGACCAGAGATTCGACCCCGCCGAAGCCGAACCGCGCCTCTATGCCGCGTGGGAATCAGACGGGTGCTTCAAGCCTTCGGGCGATACATCCGCGCAGGCCTATTCGATCGTCATTCCGCCGCCGAACGTGACCGGCGTGCTGCACATGGGTCATGCGCTCAACAACACGCTGCAGGACGTGCTGATCCGGTTCGAGCGGATGCGCGGCAAGAATGTGCTGTGGCAGCCGGGCACCGACCATGCCGGCATCGCGACACAGATGGTGGTGGAGCGGCAACTGGCGGCGGCGGGTGGCAATGAGAGCCGGGCGAGCCTCGGGCGCGAGGAATTCGTCAAGCGGGTGTGGGCCTGGAAGGAAGAGAGCGGCGGCGCGATCGTGCAGCAGCTTAAACGCCTCGGCGCCTCGTGCGACTGGAGCCGCGAACGCTTCACCATGGACGAGGGCCTGTCGAAGGCCGTGACCAAGGTGTTCGTCGACCTCTACAACAAGGGCCTGATCTATCGGGACAAGCGGCTCGTGAACTGGGACCCGCATTTCCAGACGGCGATTTCGGACCTCGAGGTCGACCAGCGCGAGGTCAATGGCCATTACTGGCACTTGCGCTATCCGCTCGCCGATGGCGTGACCTATGAGCATCCGGTCAAGGACGAAGCTGGCAATGTCACCGGCACAGAGACGCGCGACTATATCGTCGTCGCGACATCGCGTCCGGAGACGATGCTGGGCGATACGGGTGTGGCCGTGCATCCGGACGACGAACGCTACAAGAGCCTTGTCGGCAAGTTCGTGACCCTGCCCATCGTCGGGCGGCGCGTGCCGATCGTGGCGGACGAATATGCCAACCCGGAAAAGGGCTCCGGCGCGGTGAAGATTACCCCGGCGCACGATTTCAACGACTTTGAAGTCGGCAAGCGCGCGGGGCATACGCCGCTGAATATTCTGACGGCGATTGCGGCCATTGTGGATGGCGGTGAAGCCGACGCGGCGGGCATTCCGGCAGACTATCGCGGGCTCGACCGGTTTAAGGCTCGCGACAAGGTGGTCGCCGATTTCGAGGCGGCGGAACTGCTCGAACGCATCGAGAACCTGAAGATCGAACAGCCGTTCGGCGATCGCTCTAACGTGGTGATCGAGCCGTGGCTGACCGACCAGTGGTATGTCGATGCGAAGACGCTGGCCCAGCCCGCCATCAAGGCGGTGCAGGACGGCAAGACGCGCTTCGTGCCGGAGAACTGGGAGAAGACCTATTACAACTGGATGGACAATATCCAGCCCTGGTGCGTCAGCCGCCAGCTCTGGTGGGGGCACCGGATTCCTGTTTGGTATGGTACACCTACAAGTAATCTTGAATCATCCGAAAAGACCGAACCTTTTGTCGCTCTGAGGGCTGACGAAGCAATCAGCTTGGCGCGGCTGAGGTACGCCGAGGTTCTTGGGTACGAGGTGGACATTCAGATCGACCCAGAGCAGCCCGGAACCGAGAATATCCAAAATTCACCCGAGTATCGAGATGGCAGAGTTAAGCGAATCTATTTGAAGCAAGATCCAGACGTTCTCGACACCTGGTTCTCGTCCGCCCTCTGGCCGTTTTCGACGCAGGGTTGGCCGGAGCAGACGAAAGATCTGGCCACGTATTATCCGACCACGACGCTTGTGACGGCGTTTGACATTATCTTCTTCTGGGTCGCCCGGATGATGATGATGGGGCTCGAGTTCACCGGCGAGGCGCCGTTCCGCGACGTCTACATCCACGCCCTCGTCCTCGACGAGAAGGGCCAGAAGATGTCGAAGTCCAAGGGCAATGCCATGGACCCGCTGGAACTGGTCGACGAATACGGCGCCGACGCGTTGCGTTTCTCGATGAGCCGGATGGCCGGGCAGGGCCGCAATATCCGCCTGTCGAAACAGGCGGTTGAGAGCAACCGGAACTTCGCCACCAAGCTGTGGAACGCGGCGCGGTTCGCCGAGATGAACGAGTGCGGTGCTCCGGGTGCGGTCGATGTCATGACGGTGAAGAGCCCGGTCAACCGCTGGATCCTGGGCGAGTTGGCGACCTGCGTCGAGGACGTCACCAAGGGCATCGAGGATTACAAGTTCAACGAGGCGGCAGGAGCACTCTACCGGTTCATCTGGAACACGGTGTGCGACTGGTATGTCGAACTGATCAAGCCGCTGCTCGGCGGTGTAGACGACGGCGCGCAGGAAGAGACGCGCGCGGTGTGCGGCCATGTGCTGGATGAGTCGCTGAAACTTCTGCATCCGTTCATGCCTTTCGTGACGGAAGAACTCTGGGAGCGCCGCGCCGCCGGCCGCGCCAATGAGCAGGGCTTCCTGATGCGGCAGGACTGGCCGGAGATCACCGGCTTCCGCGACGCCGACGCGGCGAAGGAAATGACCTGGGTGATCGACCTGATCACGGAAATCCGTTCCCTGAGGAATGATCTCGACGTGCCCGCCGGGGCGAAAGTGCCGCTGGCGCTGGTGCGGTCCGGCGCGGAAGTCGAGGCGCTGGCGATGCGCCACGAGGATGTGCTTAAGCGGATGGCGCGGCTGGAAGACATCGCGATCACCGACGCGCCGCCGCCGGGCAGCGTGTCGCTGGTGTTCGGCGATACGGTCGCCGCGCTCGCGATTGCCGATTTCATCGACGTTGCCGAGGCGCTGAAGCGGCTCGACAAGGAACTGGGGCAACTCGACAAGGACATCCTGGCGACGGAGAAGAAACTCGGCAATGCCGACTTCGTCTCGCGCGCGCCGGAAGAGATCGTCGAGGAGAACCGCCAGCGCGTGATCGACTGGACGGCCCGCCGCGAAAAGTTGCGTGCTGCACGGAAAGGGCTTGAAGGGCTCTGAGGTTCGGGTCCAACCTGTAGGGAATGGACAGGAGGCAGACCCTTGACCCTGAAACCGCTTCTCGCGGCGGCTGCGATATTGCTCGCGGCCTGCCAGACTGCGCCTGTGCCCGCTGACCCCGCAGCGCCGCAATGGCGCCTCGCCATCCATGGCGGGGCCGGGGTGATCACCCGCGGCAGCATGACGCCGGAACAGGAGGCCGACTTCATCGCCGGGCTGACGGCGGCGCTCGAGGCGGGGGCCGAAGTGTTGCGCAAGGGCGGCAGGGCGGTCGACGCGGTGCAGGCCGCGG
>JBGSKI010000060.1:0-7341 GCA_041741315.1 Hyphomonas sp.
GCACGATCGTCGGCTCCGGCACCGTGTCGAACCGCGACGAGGCCGGCGGCCCCGGCAAGCCGGTGAGCGATGGGGGCCTTGGCTATTCCTGCATCGCGGAAATCCGCACCGTCGAAACCATTCTCGGCGGTGAGGCGAAGACGCCCTTCATGGCGGCGGGTGACACGGTGCGCATCGAAATGCTCGACAAGGCCGGACATTCGGTCTTCGGGGCGATTGAACAAAAGGTCGAGCAGGTCTAAACCCTGCTGCGGTGCAACATGACGCAAGGGAGGCCCATCCCGGATGGCCAGCAAAGTCTATAAAACCGCCGCCGAGGCCCTTGCGGGGATTCCCTTCGACGGGATGACCGTGATGGCCGGGGGCTTCGGCCTGTGCGGCATTCCGGAGAACCTGATCCTCGCCCTGCGCGATTCGGGCGTGAAGGACATCACGGCGATTTCCAACAATGCCGGCGTTGACGATTTCGGCCTCGGCCTGCTGTTGAAGACGCGCCAGATCAGGAAGATGATCTCGTCCTATGTGGGGGAGAACAAGGAGTTCGAGCGCCAGTATCTCTCCGGCGAGCTGGAACTGGAATTCAACCCGCAAGGCACGCTGGCCGAACGTTGCCGCGCCGGCGGGGCGGGCATCCCGGGTTTCTACACCAAGACCGGCGTCGGAACGCTCGTCGCCGACGGCAAGGAACACCGCGAGTTCAACGGCGAGACCTACATACTCGAAACCGGCCTCGTCGCGGACCTCTCCATCGTCAAGGCAGAGAAGGCCGATACGCAGGGCAACCTGATCTTCAACAAGACCGCCCGCAACTTCAATCCGCCGATGGCGATGGCGGGCAAGATCACCATTGCCGAAGTCGAGGAAATCGTGCCGGCGGGCGATCTGGACCCGGACCATATCCACCTGCCGGGCGTGTTCGTGCAGCGCATCGTCAAATGCGGTTTCGAAAAGCGCATCGAACAGCGCACCGTGCGCAAGCGGGAGGCTCACTAATGCCCTGGACACGCGATGAAATGGCGGCCCGCGCCGCGCAGGAACTGCACGACGGTTACTACGTCAACCTCGGCATCGGCATACCGACGATGGTGGCCAACCACATCCCCGAAGGCATGGATGTGACGCTGCAATCGGAGAACGGCATGCTCGGCATGGGCCCGTTCCCCTATGAGGGCGAGGAAGATGCCGACCTCATCAATGCCGGCAAGCAGACGATCACCACCCTGCCGCGCACCAGCTTCTTCGACAGCGCCACCAGCTTCGCGATGATCCGCGGCGGCCACATCAACATCGCCATCCTCGGCGCGATGGAAGTGGCCGAGAATGGCGACCTTGCCAACTGGATGATCCCCGGCAAGCTGGTCAAAGGCATGGGCGGCGCGATGGACCTCGTCGCCGGCGTCAAGCGCATCGTTGTGGTGATGGACCACGCCAACAAGGCCGGCGAATCCAAGGTGCTGAAAGCCTGCACCCTGCCGCTCACCGGCAAGGGCGTTGTCGACCGCATCATCACCGACCTCTGCGTGATGGATGTCGTTCCCGGCGGCCTGAAAGTCATCGAACTCGCCCCCGGCGTGACGATGGAAGACGTGAAGTCCAAGACAGAAGCGACGCTGGTCGTCTGACGGCCGTCAGACGCCTTCGACGAAAATCACCCGGTAATCCGCCGCCTGGAACCGGTGCGCCCGCGCCGCGGCATAGTCCGGGCTGTCATACCAGGCCTTCGCTTCCGCCAGGCTGGGGAAGGAGAGGATGACCACCCCGTCGGCGTCTGCGCCTTCGGTCACTTCATGCGGGCCGTAGAAGGCGAGCGGCGTGATCTTGTGATCGCCGCGCGCCGCCTTGGCCGCTTCGGCATAGCGCGCCATGGCGTCCGCGTCGCGCAGTTTGTCTCGGATCAGGATCACATAGGCGGCCATCGGGTGTCTCCAGTCTGGTTTCACCCGATTGATCGCGGTTCCCGTGCAGCTTGGCAACAGGTGCCGCCGCGTCGTTTGGCGAGGGTTCCGTCGAACGGCAAAACCCGCTAGGCGTGCCCCGGAACCAATGGAACGCCCTCATGACTTCTGCATTCGCATCGCTTTCAACGCTCCCGCCCGACGCATTGCTCGGCCTGATGGTTGCCTATCGGGAAGACAAGCGGGCCGAGAAGTTCGATCTTGGCGTGGGCGTCTACAAGGATGCGGACGGCAATACGCCGATCCTGTCGGCCGTGAAGAAGGCGGAGGCGAAGCTGATCGCGGCGCAGGCGACGAAAGTCTATGAAGGCCCGCGTGGCAATCCCGATTTCTGCGCACACATCGAGGAGTTCGTGCTCGGCGCCGGCGCTCCTGCGCGGCGCGAAGGCAGGGTTCTGTCCTTCACCACGCCCGGCGGGTGCGGCGCGCTGTTTGCCGGGGCCAGCCTGATGCGCCGCATGGGCACGCGCCGGGTCTGGGTGTCCCGCCCGACCTGGCCGAACCATCCGAACGTCGTCAAATCGCTGGGGCTTGAGGTGGCGGAATACGACTATGCCGTCGAGGGCGCGCTGTCGCGGACGGCCATTCTCGATGCCCTGATGCAGGCTGCGCCCGGCGATGGCGTGATCGTGCAGGGGCCGTGCCACAACCCGACCGGCATCGACCTGCCGGTCAGCCTGTGGACCGAGCTTGGCGCGCTTGCGAAGGCCCGTGGCCTCGTCGTCATGCTGGATGTCGCCTATCATGGCTTCGCCAACGGGCTGGACAAGGACATGGACGGCGTACGGGCCTTCATCGCCGCCGCCGGCGAGGCAATGATCGCCTATTCCTGCTCGAAGAATTTCGGACTCTACCGTGAACGGACGGGTTGCTTCCTCGCCATCGGCGCAACGCCGGAAGGCATCGCGGCCGCCGCGACGCACGTTGCCGACATTGGCCGGGCGACATGGTCGATGCCGCCGGCGCATGGCGCAGGCATTGTCGCGACGGTGCTTGGCGATGCGGGCCTGCGTACGGAATGGGAAAGCGAACTTGCGAGCATGCGGGAGCGGATGATCTCGCTGCGCACGGCGCTGGCAGATGCGCTGGTCGCCAAGACCGGCTCCAACCAGCTTGCCAGGCTGGCCGATCAGAACGGCATGTTCAGCCAGCTGCCGATCACCCCCGATGGTACGAAAAAGCTGCGCGACGGTCTCGGTCTCTACATGCCGTCGAGCGGCCGCATCAACATTGCGGGCCTGAACGCGCGGGACATTCCGCGCATTGCCGAAATCCTCGCGACAGCGCTCTAGGCGCTGCGGCGGCGCTCTTCGAGGTCCGAGGTGACGCCGAGGATCTGGCCGATCACGGTTGTCAGCGACCGTTCGTCGACCGGTTTCGAGACATAGCCGTCGAAGCCCTTGGCGATGAACTTCTCGCGGTCGCCGCGCATCGAGTCCGCGGTCAGCGCCACCACCGGCACGTGCCGGTTGGGATATTCCGATTCCCGCAGGCGCTTGAACGCCTCGACCCCGTCCAGGATCGGCATGTGGATGTCCATCAGGACGATGTCGAACGGCTCCCGCTCGAGTGTCTTCAGGGCGTCCCGCCCGTCCACCGCCTCGGTTACGTCCAGTCCGGCATGTTCGAGGAAGCTGCGCGAGACTTTCCGGTTGATGCTGTTGTCGTCGACGACCAGGGCGCGGTGGCCGCCGAGGCGTGTGCCTTGCCCTGCGCGAACCGGATGATCGCCCCGGAAATCCGATGCGTCCCAGACCGACTCAGATGTCTCGGCAATGAATTTCAGTGTAAAGACGGACCCCCGGCCGGGCTCGCTGACCGCCGTCAGGTCGCCGCCCATCATCCGGGCCAGCTTGCGCGTGATCGGCAGGCCGAGGCCCGTGCCGCCATACTGACGCGTGGTCGAGCCATCCGCCTGCGAGAAGGATTCGAATACACTGTCGATCTTGTCGGCGGGGATGCCGCATCCGGTGTCGGACACGTGGATGGTGATGCGGTTCTCGCCCTGTGGCAGGGGTTCGCAGGTGACGACCAGCAGCACGTCGCCCCGCTGCGTGAATTTCATCGCGTTGGAAACCAGGTTGTCGACGCACTGGCGCACGCGGACCGGATCGAAGATCAGGCGGGACGGTACGCTCGGGTCGATGAACAACTGCAGGTTCAGGCCGCGCTCGCGGGCCATTGCCTCGTGCATCTTGAACGCCCGGCTGAGCTTGTGGCGCAGGTCTCCCGCGATCGGCGACACTTCCAGCTTGCCGGCCTCGATCTTCGAGAGGTCGAGAATATCGTTGAGGATCGACATCAGCGTCTTGCCGGAATCGAGAATGGTTTCGACCTGTTCTTGCTGGGCCGGTGTCAGTTTTCCCTTCGACAGGATTTCCGCCATGCCGAGCACGCCGTTGAGCGGTGTCCGGATTTCGTGGCTCATGTTGGCGAGGAATTCCGACTTCATGCGCGTCGCCTGTTCGGCCCGGTGCAGCGCATCGCGCAGTTCGTGCGCCTTGCGGCGCTCCTCGCGGACGTCCTGGATGTGCGTGATGAAGACCGGTTTCTGGTCGGCGGTCGGGTAGGCGGAACTCATGGCAGCGGAGATGCGGACGATGTCGCCCGACTTGGTCACCATTTCTGAATCCGTGACATGCTCGAAGGCCTGGCGGGAGCGGATTTTCTCCATCAGTTCCGGCGATGGCTGGAAGCGGCCGGTGCCCATCATCAGGCCGGCGTCGGCGCCCACCAGTTCCTCGCGCGCGTAGCCGAGCAAACCGCAGAGTGCGCGGTTCACGTAGAGGATCTTGCCCTTGTGGTCACTGATGACGAGGCCATGCACACCATTGTCGCAGGCGGCGTCCATCAGTTCGGATTTCGCCAGGGCAGCGTCGCGCTCATGGGCGATATCGGTGACTTCATGCGAGCAGCTGAGGACACCGCGTTCGGTCGGCACGATCACTGTCTTCATGACCTGACGGAACATCTGCGCCGCGCGGCCGCGATTGGTCAGGAAGGTCAGCGGCTCGCCGGTCTCAAGGACTTTCAGGACGGCCCTGACCATTTCGCTGTCGCGATAGGACGGGTCGAATTCGAACACCCGCATGCCGACGATACTGCCGCCCTCGGGCAGGATCGACCGGTTCATCAGCGCGTTGGCGGCGCTCCATTCCAGATCGACGATATTGCCGGCATCGTCCCGGACCGGAATGGTTTCGCACACGACCACGGGCAGGTGGTCAAAAAGGGTGGGATCCATGCATCGCTCCTAGACGACAATCTGCCACCACTAGAGCGCTGCCATGCTTAATATAATATTTCTGAACCTGAAATGGATTCAGCGATTTGCGGGACGGCAAGCCGCCAGGACATCATTCGCCGCAAACGCCGCCTTGGCAGCGTCGTAGCCGGCCTCGACGGTGGCGTCATAGTCTTCCCAGTCGCGCAGCTGGGTATCCTTCAGTTCCGGCAGGATCAGGACGTCGGTAATGTCGCGTCCGAACTGGTGGTTGGCGCGGATGGTTGCCACCCGCATCAGGATGCCGGCAATCGGCGGGGCGCTGGAAAAGCCGTGCTTCGACACCCAGCTGAAAAAGCCGCCGGGATTGGTGAATTCCTCCAGCCGCAGGCCTTCCGGCTGGCGGGTCACGTCGGAACCGACCACGAAACCCCGGTGCAGGTCGCGCATCACGTCGACCGGGAAATTGTTGAGCACCGCCCCGTCGACCAGAAGGTCATTGCCATCGACGACCGGGGGCAGGATGCCGGGCAGGGAAATCGTCGCGCGCAGCACGTCGCGCAGCAGGCCGGTGCGGTGGATGCGCTGGGAGCCGCTCATCAGGCTGGTCGATGTGGCAAAGAAGGGCATCGGCATGTCGCCGATCTCGACATCGCCGAAATGCTCCTTGAGGCGGGCATTGACGCGCAGGCCCTTGACCAGGCCGACGACGGGCAGCGTGTAGTCGCTGAGCGGGTTCGACTCGACGAAGGCCTTGCGGATGCGGGTGTCGATTTCTGAATCCGACCAGTTCAGCGCAACGCAGGCGGCAATGACGGCGCCCATGGAGGCGCCCCCCGCGAAATCGATCGGGATGCCCGCCTCGCGCGCCGCCTTGATGACGCCGATATGCGAATAGGCCCGTGCGCCGCCGCCGGACAGGACAAGACCGACGGACACGCCTGACATGACGCGCGCCAGCCGGTCGCATCCTTCGCCCTCGACGCCCGACCAATGGAAAATGCGCGACGCGCCGGCCGCTTCCAGCCACTCGACCGGGCGCGAGGCCCGGCGTTCGTCGCTGTGGTGCAGCAGCACGACGTCAATCAGTTTCAGGGTTCGGGCGGGTGAATGATCGTCCGGCATCAGCGGATTGGACGGGCGCGCGTCGGCGCGGCCGACGACCATGATCCGGTCTGCCTGCCGCACGGCCAGCCGGTACCATGCCGTATCGGCGATCCCTGCCGTCAGGATGACGACATCATTGTTTTGTTCCAGCTCGTCGAAATAGGCGGCGGGCTTTTCATCCCCGGACGATTCGTCGACGATGACGGAGGTCTTGCCATACCGGCGCAGCGCCTGGCTGAGGGCCCTGGCGCGCAGCTTCAGGTCGATGGTTGGCGATGTGCCGATCAGGGCGAAGACTTTCGGCGCGTTGCGCGGATTGCGCTGACCCTCGCGGCCGAGCCGGCGCAGGATCAGGCGGATCATGTGTTCCAGCAGTTCGGGTTCGGCCTTGACGAGGCGCTTCCAGCCCTTGCGGCTGAAGGCGATCATCTCGGCATCGCGCAGGGCATAGACCGATCCGGAATGCGGGGCATCGTCCGTGGTGCCGTCGCCGTCCCGGTCGACCCCGCCAAGGAACATCGCCATCTCGCCCACCGGTTCCCCGGCCCGGATATGCCCGACAAATTCCGTCTGCCCGGAGGCGACCTCGCGGAAGGCACCGAGCGATCCGGACAGGACGAAATAGATCTTGTCGGCGGCCTCGCCCTTCAGGAACAGGGGTTGCCCGGCGGGCAGGGAAAACCAGATCGCCTCGCGCCCGGCGGCCCGCATCGCCCGTGCGGGCACGTCCCGCAGGAAGGCGATCGATTTCATGGACGGCGTGACGTCGATACTCATGCCCGGCAAGATGCGCACAATTCCCAACCTTTCAAACCCCTGGGACCCAGAACCCAAAGCAAATTGCGGTGACCGCTGCGTGACACCGGAGCCGCACCCCGCTAAGTCTGCCACAAACTGCTGAAGGGAGACTGAATGCCCGTCCTAAAATCGAGCCTGGACGTTGCGGGCCCCAAATTCGCCGCCAACCGGGCCGCCATGGAGGCCCTGCTGGCGGACCTCCGGGACCGGACTGAAACCGCGGCGCAGGGCGGCCCCGAACAGTCGCGCCAGCGGCAT
>JBGSKI010000061.1:0-11431 GCA_041741315.1 Hyphomonas sp.
GCCGGCGTCGCCGTCAGGTCCGCCGGCACATCATCCAGCAGGCCCGCCTCCACCCATTCCGCCAATTGCGCGACGCCCAGCGGCCCGTCATGCGCGAGGTTGCGCAGCTTCGGCCCGATGGGCGTGATCGTATCGCCGGCCTGGTGGCAGGTCTTGCACTGGTTCTGGTTCGGGATCTGGTAATCGAAGCTGACCGCCTCGCCCTGCGGCGACAGGAAGGACACCTGCCTGCGCCCGCCGGTCGGCGCATAAGTTGCGACGGTGCCTTCAGCGTTCCAGACATAGGGATAGGCGACCCACCCGCCTGCCCTTCGGATCAGGACCCGCGTCTCGGCCTTGTAGGCCCCCGCCTCCGGCGTGCGCATGTCCGGCGCGAAGGCGAAGGTCTTGATCAGGGCGGACCCGACCGGAAACTCCGGAATGCCGCTGCCCGCCGCCTCGATTGTCTTGCCCGCCGGTACGAACACGAACCGGTGCTTGGCCGCATCATCCGAGAACAGGGGATTGATCAGGTCATAGGGCTTGACCCGCTCGGCCGGCACGTCCGCCGCTGCATCGCGGAAGAATCCGTAGTCTGACAGAACCGGCGCCGGCCCCTCTGCGAGGATCACGCCAAGGTCCGGACCCGCCGCCTTGCCCGGCCCACAGGCCGCCAGTGCCAGCAGCAGCGCACCGGTCAGCGCCGCCCGCATCATTCAGGAACGTGCGGCACTTGCGGCAGGTCGATCTCGGCCCGCTCGACCACGTCCGTTCCGGTGGGCCGCGCCATGGAAGGATTGAGCTTCGCCGGATCGAGCGGCGCTTCGCCGAGGCCGAGACTGATGAAGCCGACATCCTCGGCCTCGTCGATGACCAGGTTGACCGTCTGGTCGCCGCCGCCGCCCCAGCGCGTCACGCCATCGGTGACGATCGCTGGCAGCGATCCGCCGAGATAGGCCGCGATCGGGGCAAGGTCGCCCTGCGGATCGTCCAGCCCGCCGGTATAAGTATTGCCGCGCAACACGATATCGGTCGGCAGTGGATTGTACCGGCTGTCCTCGAAGGGCAGCGGATAGGCGGTCAGCATCACATGCACGGTGCGGTTGTCCGTGAACTGATTGTCGAACACGTGCACGTCGCTATTGGCCATCACGATCAGCCCAGTGCCGGACGGCACGCCCGCCACGATATTGCCGGCGGGTGCGAAATTGCGCGTATTGTTCTGCTCGATCCGGTTCTCGTAGACGCGGGTCGAGTGGCCGCCGGTCACGGGTAGGTCCGGCAGGTCGAACACCAGGATGCCGCCGGCATTGTTGCGCGCGACATTGCCGTACACGTCGGCATTCGAGGAATTCTCGATCTCGATCCCGGCGACATTGAACTCGGCGACCGAGTTGCGCACGATGATCTGGTCGGACTGGCCGACATATATCCCGGCATCCGACGCGCCGCGCACGGTGCAGTTCTCGATCAGCACGTATTTCGATTCCACCGGATAGATGCCATAGGCGCCATTGGTCTCGTCCGGCTCGCCGCTCCATTCGACCGTCAGATAGCGATAGGTGATCTGGTCGGCGCCCTTCGATTTGATGCCATCGCCCTTGGTGTCGCGGATGCCGAAATCGGTCAGAATGACATTGTCCGCCGTCACCAGCAGGCCTTCGCCCGCGCCTTCCTGGCCGCCGAAATCGAGCACGGTCTTGTCCTGGCCTGACCCGCTCAGGATGACGCCATCGACATCCAGCGACACGCCGGTGGTGAACTTGAACGTTCCCTCCGGCATCAGGATCGTCTCGCCGGGCTTGGCATTGATCAGGGCGAGTTGGAGGTTGGCGGCAAAGTCACCCTCGGCGGAGACACGCCGGATGCCGTCATCGGGCACAGGCACCGGCTTCTTGGTGCAGGCGCCGGTGGCCATCAGCGCCACGGCCGATGCCGCGATCAGGAAATGTCTCATATGTCCGCTCCTCCCATGGCCCGGCGCGTCTGCTTGGGGCTCCGTTTGCGGCGCATATTCGCACCAGCCCGCCGCCTGCGGCAAGCCGTGACCGGCCGGATTGGCCCGCAAAAGAAAAGGCCCCGCTTCCGGACTGTCCGGAAAACAGGGCCTCATCGGGACAGTTTAAGTACAGTTTTCCCGTTTTTATGGACAGATTTATGGACACCCGAAGTGCCATCTATCCCCGGGTCTTTCCCCCGGTTCTAGTGGACGCTGAGCGGTTGCAGGTTGTGCATCCGGGCTGCCGCAAAGGCGGCATCGCGGCCCTCGACGATGGCCAGCTGCTCGCCGGTGGCCGAGGAGACGATGAACAGGTCTTCGGGGCTGCCGACGCCTTCCATGGCATCTTCGGGAATCAGGTCCTGGATCTCGTCCACTTCGAGGTGGCGGACATAGACGAAGGCATCCTGGTCGAAAGGATGGGATTTCCGGTCATTCAACATCTTGGCACTCCTTCCCTGTCACGGGACTGATACTGACGAACGCCGGCACGGGGGTGTGCGTTCCGTTCAGCACCAAGATGGGGGATGATTGTGGCGCCACAAGTGCACGAGTGCGGCCCAAACAAGGCGCCCGTCACGACACCGTGACCCCTGAATTGTCAGGAAAAATGGTGGAGCCAAGGGGAGTCGAACCCCTGACCTCTTGCATGCCATGCAAGCGCTCTCCCAACTGAGCTATGGCCCCTGACCGGGAAGAGCGCGGTTTACAGCCCGCTCCTCCGGCTTTCAAGTCTATTCTTCATCCTCGTCGTCGATCACCAGATCGTCGTCGGCATCCTCGTCGATTTCGAAGTCCTCGTCTTCGTCATCGGCCAGGAGGACATCGTCCTCGTCATCGTCTTCGACGCCGTCTTCTGTAAAGCCTGCTGGGACTTTGGCCGGGACGGCCTCTTCCTCGTCGGCATCGTCGGCGCCTTCGAGGATGACATCGTCTTCCTCGCCGACGAGTTCCTTGGCGTCTTCTTCCTCGACGCCTTCGTCCTCGTCGTCGGCATCGTCATCGTCGCCGCTGCGGCCCTTGGCGGCCACTTCGTCCTCGTCGTCATAGTCTTCGTCATCATCGTCCGACTTGACGGCGGCGCGGGCGGCTTTCGCCTTCACCTTGGTGATGGTGGTGCGGATGACTTCGTCTTCCGGGTCGAATTCCTCTCCGCACTTCGGGCAAACCGCCGGGCGCTTGTTGAGGTCGTAGAAACGGGATTCGCAGGACGGGCAGACCTGCTTGGTTCCGAGCTTGTCTTTCGACACGGGACGCGCCTCCTCAGCAGATTGGGTGAATTTGGTCTGGGCGGGCGCTTGCCATGAACGCTGCGCGCTGTCAAAGCCCCAATTCACGCTCTCTCTCAGCTTGGAATCTTTCATGGTCTGGACCAGCCGTCCCGTCGCATCCCTGAAAGGCGCCGTCCGCGCGCCGGGTGACAAATCCTGCAGCCACCGCGCACTGATCTTTGGCGGCCTCGCAGAGGGCACCAGCCGCTTCTCGGGACTGCTCGAAGGCGACGATGTCCTGCGCACCGGCGCAGCCATGGCGGCGCTCGGGGCGGACGTGAAACAGCTCGGCGGCGGCGACTGGGAAGTCACCGGCGTGGGTGCAAAAGGGTTATCCTCACCCAGGAACGTCCTCGATTTCGGCAATTCCGGCACCGGTTCGCGCCTGATGATGGGCGTCATGGCAGGCCACGCCCTGACCGCCAGCCTGACCGGCGACAAGAGCCTCTGCTCCCGCCCTATGAACCGCATCCTCAACCCGTTGCGGCAGATGGGCCTGACGGATACCGCCGCTCCGGACGGCCGCCTGCCGTTCTCGATCACGGGTTCCAGGTCGCTGCAGGCGATAACCTATGCCCCGCCGCAGGCCTCCGCACAGGTCAAGTCCGCCGTCCTGCTGGCCGGCCTGTCGGCACAGGGCACGACGATCGTCGAAGAGGCCAAGCCCACACGCGACCATACCGAGCGGATGCTGCGCGGCTTCGGCGCCGAGGTCGGCGTCACCCGCGAATCAGGCAGGCCGGTGCGGATATCCCTGCGCGGCGGCCAGCGCCTGCGCGCCCTCGAGGCCGCCATTCCCGGCGACCCCTCGTCCGCAGCGTTCCTTGTCGCGGCGGGCATCCTCGCCCGTGGCAGCGACGTTCAGGTCGACGGCGTGATGTCCAACCCGACCCGCTCCGGCTTCTATGACGTAGCGAACCTGATGGGCGCGCATCTCGGGGCAGAGGAAATCGGCGAAGCCGCCGGCGAACGCCTGATCAACATCGCCGCCGGCTATGCGCCGCTGAAGGGCATCCACGTGCCGGAACGCCTCGTTCCGTCGATGATCGACGAATTCCCGATCCTCGCGGTCCTCGCCGCCTTCGCCGAGGGCGAGACGGTCGTCACCGGAGCCGAGGAGCTGCGGGTCAAGGAATCCGACCGGATCGGCGCCACGGTCGCCATGCTGCGCGCCAATGGCGTCGAGGCCGAGGAAACGCCGGACGGCTTCATCGTGCAGGGCTGCGCCGGCAAGGTGCCGGGCGGCGGCCTCGTCGAGACCCGCCACGACCACCGTATCGCCATGAGTGCCCTTATCATGGGCACGGCGGCACAGAACCCTGTCAGCGTCGACGACATCTCGATGATTGACACGAGCTATCCGGACTTCCTCGCCCACATGGCGGCCCTGAGAGCGGATATCGGCAAAGCGTGAACAGCGTTTCCGCCGTTGCAGACCCCAGGAAATGGTGGATAGATTGCCTTCCAGACCAAGCGGGTCGGCCTGTTGCGGACGCACTGAATGCGGGAGTTGAGGACAATTGGGGTCAGCGGGTTGGCCGGACTGGCAGGCTTGCTGCTCATCGGCGGTTCACACGGAAGGGCCGGAGCCGAGGCGCCGGAACAGGACGTCTCCGCGCTTGCCTGCACTGCCGCCTACCAACTCGACTGGCAAGCCACGACTTCACCGGAGCGCAGCGCAGCAGACCGTGATGGTGCCGAGAAAACCTATGAAGCCCTTCGCGCCGTTGCGGTGCAGGACCAGGATGCGGTCAGCGCAGCGGTCGCGCAGCAAACCGCCGAACTGAAGGCGCACGTCGGCCTCAGCAGTGAAGGTCTGACCGAGATCGTGGAAGCCTGCGACGTGGCGTGGAGCGGCGATGCCTCGGACCATGCCGCTCAATATGCCCCACCGCCCGCCCCTTCCCCAACGACCAGCGCCGACATCACCACGTTCGAGAACACCGAGGAGCCCCAGTATTCCGCCCCCGCCCCGTCACGTGCAGACTCAGCCGAGTGCGATACGACCGACCGGCGCGCGACGGGCATCATGAACACGTGGACCTACGCAATGGAGGACTATTTTGCTGGCGGTGTGCGCGACTACGACCAGGAGCGCGAGCTGAGCGATCTCTACCGCCGACTGCGCAGCCGTCTGGAAGATGAACTCTCAACCGCCGAAACCTATGGCTGCGACTCCCTCGCCAATGACATCCGTTACGGCCTCAACAATTGGGACAATCCGTTCTGAGGCGACCCTGCCCCGACGGCAAAATTGACGGCGCGCTTGGAACGCGCCTTGATGGGGCATGACCGACCTTTTTTGTCCGCTGACCCTTTCGCACGGCCCGGCCCTGAAGAACCGCTTCATGCTGGCGCCGCTCACCAATCTTCAGAGCCACCCCGATGGCGTGCTAAGCGATGACGAGTTCCGCTGGCTCACCTATCGTGCCGAGGGCGGCTTCGGCCTCACCATGACCTGCGCGGCGCATGTGCAGGCCAAGGGCCAGGGCTTTCCCGGCCAGCTCGGCATTTTCGACGACAAGCATCTGCCCGGCCTGACGCGCTTGGCTGCTGCGCTGAACAAGACCGGCACGCATTCGGTGGCCCAGCTGCACCATGCCGGCATGCGCTCGCCGAAGGAACTGATCAGCGAAGCTCCGGTCTGCCCGTCCGACAATGAGGAATTCGGGGCGCGGGCAATGACCGGCGATGAAGTGAAGGGTGCCTTCGACGCGTTCGTGTCGGCAGCCAAGCGCGCCGAAAAGGCGGGATTCAATGGCGTCGAACTGCACGGAGCGCATGGCTACCTGATCGGCCAGTTCATCAGCGGCGAGGTGAACTTGCGCGAAGATGAATGGGGTGGGCCGTATGAGAACCGGGTCAAACTCCTGATGGACCTGATTGATGTCGTGCGCAGCGAGTGCGGGAAGGATTTCTCCCTCGGCGTGCGCCTCTCGCCCGAACGCTTCGGCATGGACCTTGCCGAGATCCGCCGCCTCGCCGAGGAGATCATGACTGGCGGAAAGGTCGATTATCTCGACATGTCCCTGTGGGACACATTCAAGGAACCGGCCGAGGAGGCCTTCAAGGACAAGCCGCTGGTCGATTGGTTCACGGACCTGAAGCGCGGCAATTGCCGCCTTGGCGCGGCGGGGAAGCTAACCACTGGGGAGGCCTGCCAGAAGGCGCTCGAGAGCGGGCTCGATTTCGTCGTCGTCGGCCGCGGGGCGATCCTGCATCATGACTTCCCGGAGAAGGTTGCCGCCGATCCTGGCTTCACGCCCATCGCCTTGCCGGTGCCGGAAGCACACCTTCGCGCCGAAGGACTCGGCGATGCCTTCGTTGCCTACATGAAGACCTGGAAGGGCTTCGTCGCCGACCCGATTTGAACCGATCCGCCCGCCAACAAAAAAGTCAAAGGGAGAGACATCATGCAGATCACAAAGGATACCGCCGCCATCGTCACCGGCGGCGCCTCCGGCCTCGGCCGGGCGACCGCCACGGCGCTCGCCGCCGCCGGTGCGAGAGTCGCAATCTTCGACATCAACGAAGACGCCGGCGAAGCCATCGCCAACGAGATCGGCGGGGTCTTCTGCAATGTGAACATCATGGACGAGGAGTCCTGCCTTGCCGGCTTCGACAAGGCCCGCAAGGCGAACGGCCAGGAACGGATCGCCGTCCACTGCGCGATGACTGCCAAGGGCGGCAAGACATTATCGTGGGACAAGGAGAATGCCCGCTACAAACGCCTGCCGACCGAAGACTATGCCTTCGGCGCGCAGGGCGTGCTCGTCGCCTCCTACCGGATCGCCTCTCTGGCCGCGCTCGGCATGTCATCCCTACCCGAACTGGAGGACGGCGAGCGCGGCGTGATCACGCTGACCGCCTCGGTCGCCGCACAGGATGGCCAGATCGGACAGGTCGTGTACGGATCGTGCAAGGCGGGCGTCAACGGCCTCGTCCTGCCGATGGCGCGCGACCTGATGGATATCGGCATCCGCGTGAACGCGATCATGCCGGGCATATTTGCGACACCCCTGATGCTGCGCGCTTCGGACAAGGTGCTGAACAGCCTTGCCGCGTCGGTTCCCTTCCCCAAGCGCCTTGGCAAGCCGGAGGAGTATGCCTCGCTCGCCCTGGAACTGGTGCGCAACACCTATTTCAACGGCCAGTGTATCCGGCTGGATGGCGGGATACGCATGGCGCCGCGCTAGCATGCTTGACTCGCGGTCATGCCTGCCGCACTTCCCGCGCCCATGATCATTGCGATTGACGGCACAACGGCCTCCGGCAAAGGCACCATCGCCAAACGGCTGGCCGCCTGGTACGGCCTGCCGCACATGGACACCGGCCGGCTGTATCGCGCGACCGGTGTGGCGGCGCTGAAGGCCGGTATCGCGCTCGACGATGCCGCCGGACTGGCCCGGGTGGCAGAGTCGCTGGATCTCGACGATTTCGAAGAGGCGGACCTGCGCACGGCAGAGGCCGGCCATGCCGCGTCAAAAGTCGCGGTCATTCCCGAAGTGCGCCTCGCCTTGTTCGAATTGCAGCGGGCATTCGCCCTGCAGGCGAGTGGCGCGCTGCTCGACGGACGCGATATCGGCACGGTGATCGCGCCGGACGCCGATGTGAAGCTCTGGGTCGACGCAGCTGTGGAGCAGCGCGGGGAACGACGTTGGCGCGAACTGGTCGGCAATGGCGAGGACGTGACGCTGGCCGAAGTGATCGAGCAGTTGCGGCGGCGCGATGCGCGCGACCAGGGCCGCAAGGATGCGCCAGCGACCATGGCAGCAGATGCCGTCTTGATCGATACGACCGACCTCACTATAGAGGCCGCAGTGGAAAAGGCGCTCGCAGCTGTCGAAGCTGTTCTCGCCCGTGGAAACCGCGCCTGAAGGGGCCTTTCGAGGCCTCAAATCCAAACAGGCCGCCCCACTTTGAAACAAGTGACCACCCCGACGGGTCGTTCCGACGCCGGCCGCAATGGTGCGCGCCTGCCTTGAACCGTTCGACCCGGACCAAGGAAACCAGATGAACAAGCAAATGAATCCCACTACCGACGATTTCGCAGCAATGTTCGAAACGTCTGCCGCTGCTGCGGCGATGCAGGAAGGACAGGTCATTCCGGCGACCGTCATCCGCATCGAGAACGACACCGTTCTCGTCGATATCGGCCTCAAGACCGAAGGCCGCATCCCGGCCCGCGAATTCGCCCTCGAAGATGACCAGCCGAAGCCCGGCGACATCGTCGACGTGTATCTCGACCGCATCGAGAACGCCCTCGGCGACGCCGTCCTCTCGCGCGACAAGGCTCGCCGCGAAGAGCGCTGGATCAAGCTGGAGCGCAGCTTCAACAAGCAGGAACCCGTCAAGGGTGCCATTTCCGGCCGCGTCAAAGGCGGCTTCACGGTCGACCTGGGCGGCGTCAACGCCTTCCTCCCGGGGTCGCAAGTGGACATCCGTCCGGTCCGCGACGTCGGCCCGCTGATGGGCGAAGTCCAGCCGTTTGCGATCCTCAAGCTCGATCGTCCGCGCGGCAACATCGTCGTTTCGCGCCGCGCCATCCTCGAGGAGAGCCGCGCCGAACAGCGTGCCGAGATCGTCTCCGACATGGCCGAGGGCGATGTCCGCAAGGGCGTGGTCAAGAACATCACCGATTACGGTGCGTTCGTTGACCTCGGCGGCATCGACGGCCTGCTGCATGTCACCGACATGTCCTACAAGCGCGTCAACCATCCGAGCCAGGTCGTCGAAGTCGGCCAGGAAGTCACGGTCCAGATCATCAAGTTCAACCCGGACACCCAGCGCATCTCGCTCGGCATGAAGCAACTCGGCTCCGACCCATGGGATGGCATTTCGGTGCGTTACCCGGTCGGCGCACGCCTCAAGGGCCTTGTCACCAACATCACCGACTACGGCGCGTTCGTGGAACTGGAAGATGGCGTCGAAGGCCTGATCCACGTTTCCGAAATGAGCTGGACCAAGAAGAACGTCCACCCGGGCAAGATCCTCTCGACCTCGCAGGAAGTCGACGTCGAAGTGCTGGATGTCGACAGCGACAAGCGCCGCATTTCGCTCGGCCTGAAGCAGACCATGGACAATCCGTGGAATGCCTTCCTGGCTGAACACCCGGTCGGTTCGGAAATCGAAGGCGAAGTCCGCGGGATCACCGAGTTCGGCCTGTTCGTGGGCCTCGGCCCCGATCTCGACGGCATGGTGCACATCAACGACATCGCCTGGAACGTGTCCGGCGACCAGGCCATCGAGAAGTTCAACAAGGGCGACATGGTCAAGGCGAAAGTGCTCGACGTCGATATCGACAAGGAGCGCATCTCGCTGGGCATCAAGCAATTGTCGGGTGACCCGCTTGAAGCCTCGTCCGATGCCAGCGGCGCCGGCGGCGGTGGCGGTGTGAAGCGCGGCTCGACCGTGACCTGCACCGTGACCGAAGTGACGTCCGGCGGCATCGAAGTCGAGTTCGGCACCCCGGCGATGAAATCCTTCATCCGCCGCTCCGACCTCAGCCGCGACCGCGCAGACCAACGCCCGGAACGCTTTGCCGTCGGCGACAAGGTCGACGCCCGGATCATCACGCTGGACCGTGCCTCGCGCCGCGTCTCGCTGTCGATCAAGGCGCTCGAAATCGCCGAGGAAGCCGAAGCCGTTGCACAGTACGGGTCGGCAGATGCCGGTGCCTCGCTGGGCGACATCCTGGGCGCGGCCCTCGCCTCCTCCGGCGTTGGCAAGGCAGAGCCCAAGAAAGCTGCGTCGAAGCCAACCGCCAAATCCGGCAGCATGGATGCTCGTGGCCGCCTGGCAGCTGCGGAAGGCGCCGCAGACGATCTGAAGAAGATCAAGGGCGTCGGTCCGGCCTTCGAAAAGAAGTTGAATGAAGCCGGTATCTTCCACTTCTGGCAGATCGCTGCCCTGTCGGAACAACAGGTCGCAGAACTGGAAGAAGAACTGAGCTTCCAGGGCCGCATGGAGCGTGACGACTGGAAAGGCCAGTCCGAAAGCTTCATGAACGAAGCCTGATCAAGTATAGCGGCCCGTCCACTATCTAAAATTCCTGCAATCTTTGCGGCGGAGGCCTAGCGCTTCCGCCGCAATTACGTTTAAGAACAACCACATGCTGAAATCAGAACTGATTGCAAAGCTCGCTACGGAATACTCTCATCTTCGACAGGAAGACCTGGAGAAGGTGGTCAATGTGATCCTGGACGAGATCGGTGCGGCCCTTGCGAGGGGTGACCGCGTGGAGCTGCGCGGCTTTGGCGCGTTCTCCGTCCGCAAGCGCGAGGCCCGCCGCGGCCGCAACCCAAGAACCGGGGATCCCGTAAAGGTCCCGTCCAAGTCGGTGCCTTTCTTCAAGGCGGGCAAGGAATTACGCGCGCGCGTAAATGGCGGCGAAGACCCCGAGGCAAGGTAGCCCGCCGGTTTTCCCGCAAATCATGTGCTGCCTTGACCGCATGTCCAAATAGCCGGATCAAAGTTGCAGGCGTTTGGGACGTGCCTCAGGAAAGGGACAGGAATATGCTTAAGGAATTCAAAGAGTTTGCTATGAAGGGCAATCTCATCGACATGGCCGTCGGCTTTGTCATGGGCGGCGCTTTCGCGACCGTTGTTACCGCTTTCATCCAGGGCGTCTTCCTGCCAGTCTTGGCACCGATCATGGGCGGTATCGACCTGTCATCGCTGAAGGTGACTATCGTGCCGGCTGTCGTTGACGCAGCAGGCGAGGTGACGAAACCGGCAGCCATCATGGAAATCGGCCTGTTCATCAGCGCCATGATTTCCTTCCTGATCGTCGCCTTCGTGATGTTCATGCTGATCAAGGGCATGAACAGCCTCAAGAAGAAAGAAGAAGCCGCTCCGCCACCGGCGCCTCCGCGCCAGGAAGTGCTGCTCGAAGAAATTCGCAACCTGCTCGCGAAAGGCGCGAAGTAGGATCTGCGTCAAGGCGTTCGCGATCCGTTAGGGTTTTTCCCTGATGGTCGGGAACAGTAGAGTAAGTGGTAGAGTGTGGAGGGGCGGCCATTGGCCGCCCTTCTTTTTTACTAGACCGGCGCTTCGCCATTCTTTGCCAGGACACTGCCGGCAAGGTAGAGCGAGCCGCAAATAAGAATGCGGTCCGCGCCACTGGCCGCCGCCGCGCGCAGGCCCTCCTCCAGCGCCGCGCAGGGCCTTGCCTCCAGCCCGG
>JBGSKI010000062.1:0-3198 GCA_041741315.1 Hyphomonas sp.
AGGGTGACCGGCACTTCGGCGCCGTCGAAGCCTGGCGCCATGATGCGTTCGGCGACATAGTCGGCGGGATTGTGGCCGGACGGCACTTCCCGTGTCTTGCGCAGGGTGCGCGCGCGGGTCGCCAGGTCGTAGTCGATGACCTGGTCGGGGGTCGTCGGCGAGGCATAGCCGAAGCGCAGGATCGGCGTGTCGTATTCGTAGCCGGAGTCGAGGTCGAGGTCATACGCGGCCTCGGGGAAGCTGATCGTGTGCTCGGCGCCGTCGGCGCGGGCGCGCACGACGATGCGCGGCAGGCCGTCCTCGCGTTCGATGCGGACGAGATAGTCTTTCTGGGCCTGCAGGCCGAGGATCAGCGTGCCGGGGCGGTAGGGGATGAAATCGGTCCAGGCGTCGCGCGAGTCCGAGCCCATCGGTGCCTTGGCGACCTTGAAGTCGACCGCGCCGTCATAATTGGTGGTGATGTAGAACTGGCCGTCCCAGAGTTCGACGGAGTATTCGCTGTCGGTCAGGCGCGGCGCGATCAGGCGCAGGTGCGGGTTCAGCTCGCTGGCCGGGAACCAGCGCACTTCCGATGTGGTGTGGCCGGAGGCGGTGATGAAGATGACGCTCTGGTCGGCGCTCTTGGAGAGGCCGACGAAGAAGCCGGGGTCTTTCTCTTCGTAGACCAGGGTGTCTTCGCCGGTGGCGAGGTTGCGCTGGTAGACGGCGTCCGGGCGGGCGCTTGCGTCGCGGTGGACCCAGAAGATTGCGGTGCCGTCGCCGCTCCATTCGAACGAACCGTAGGCGTCGTCGATGACCGTGCCGAAATCCTCGCCCGTCGCGATGGTGCGCAGCTTGATCTGGTAGAATTCGCTGCCCTGGGTATCGACGGCATAGGCGACGGTGTTGTGGTCGGGCGAGGTGTCGATGCCGTTGAAGGCGAAATAGTCCTTGCCTTCCGCCATCGCGTCGCCGTCGAGGAGGATGGTCTCGGGGGCCTCCGGATCGAAGGCCCGGGCCGCGTCGCGGCGGGCGATGACCGGGTATTCGCCGCCTTCGCGGAAGCGGGTGTAATAGGCGTAGGGGCCGTCGATTTCCGGGACGGTCGTGTCGTCTTCCTTGATCCGGCCCTTCATTTCCTGGAACAGGACTTCGCGCAGGCTGGCGGTCGGGTCTTCCAGCCTGGCCCTGGTGAAGGCGTTCTCGGCCTCGAGATAGGCGCGGATGTCGGCGCGCAGCACCGATGGGTCGCGCATCACCTCCTGCCAGGCATCGTCCTTGAGCCAGCGATAGGGATCGTTCCGCGTGCGGCCGACCTGGGTGATTTCATGGTCGATGCGCTTGGCGACGGGGGGCGCCAGCGTAGCCGTCGGGGGCGCGGCGAGGTCGGCTTTTTCGGTCATTGTGCATCCTGAAAGGGGAAGGGCAGCGGCGAGGCCGGCCCGCAGGGAGGGCAACTGCATGAGGGCATCTTGCGGGAAACAGGATCAGCCTCCCGTGGGGCTGTCCAGTGTTTTCAGTCAGGCCCGGCGGGCCGGAAGTCGAGCACGATGCCGTTGATGCACCAGCGCTCGCCGGTGGGCGGGGGGCCGTCCTTGAAGACGTGGCCCTGGTGCAGGCCGCAGGTGGCGCAATGGCACTCGGTACGGGGGAGGATCATCTTGAAATCGGTCTTGGTGGCCACCGCATCCGGCGAGACGGGCTGCCAGTAGCTTGGCCAGCCGGTGCCGGAATCGAACTTGTGCCCGGACGACCAGAGCGCCGTGCCGCAGCCCTTGCAGTGGTAGAGGCCGGCGCGCTTCTCGTCATTGTGGTTGCCGGGGGTGAAGGCCCGTTCGGTGCCTTCCTTGACGCCCACACGGAATTCCTCGTCCGTCAGCAGCTCGCGCCACTCGCGGTCGGTGCGGTCTATCGTGGCCTTGGGCATGGGAAGGGCTCCTCGCTGGTGTGAACCCTTCCCATATAGGCCAAGATCAGCCGTAGAGAACCGTGATTGTCTCTGCGACGAGGGCCGGGCGCTCCTGGCCTTCGATCTCTATGGTCGCTTCGACCTTCATCTGCTTGCCGCCGGCCTTGGGCTCCACGGCGAGGCATTTCTGGCGCAGGCGGACCTTGGAGCCGACGGGAACCATGTTGGTGAAGCGCACCTTGTCGGAGCCGTAATTGATGCCCCGTGTGGTGCCCGTGACGCGCAGGACTTCGCTGCCCAGCATTGGCAGGAGGGACAGGGTCAGGAAGCCGTGGGCAATCGGGCTGCCGAGCGCGGCAGTGGCCTTCTCGACATCGACATGGATCCACTGGTGGTCGCCGGTCGCGTCGGCGAACAGGTTGACGCGGTCCTGATCGATCGTGTGCCAGTCGGACACACCGACTTCCTGTCCGGCAAGCGATTCGAGGTCTGCGTAGGCAATGGTGCGCGGATTGGCCATGGGTGTCCTCCTGTGGGCATGATTTTGCCTTTTGTGGCGCGGACACCGGCCTGTCGCAAGGTTTACCGAGCGTAAGCCAGTTGCGTTTGACAGCAAGTTCGGGAGATATTCGATCCGGGCTGAATGGGAGACCCGCAATGACCGACCAAGTACCGATGTCCATGGACCCGAACACCAAGGGCAATGCCAACCTGATCTATATCCTCTACCTTGTGAGTATCGTGCTCGGCGTGACCAGTATTGTCGGCGTCGTGATGGCCTATATGGGCAAAGGCAAAGGCGATGCCCTGCTCGACAGTCACTATAACAACCAGATCAACATCTTCTGGAAGCTGTGCCTCTATACGGTCATCGGGATCGTGCTGACCATGGTGCTGATCGGCGTGCTCGTGCTGCTCGCCGCGCTGATCTGGTTCATCGTGCGGAACGTCAAGGGCATGCAGGCGCTGTCCGCCGGCCAGCCCATCGAGAACCCCGGCAGCTGGCTGTTCTAGGTTGCCATCCGCCCCGTGATCGAGACAGCCGCCTCCGGGCGGCTGTTTTCGTTCAGGCCGGAAGGTGTTGCTGCAAGGCGTCAAGCAGGCGGTTCACATCCGCATCGGTCGTGAACAGGTGCTGGGTGATGCGCAGGCGGTCGCCGCGGCGGGAGACGTGGATGTTGTCGCGTTTCAGGCGGGCGGTGAGGTCGGCGGGGGCCGAGGCGGGGAGCAGTGCCGACAGGTAGTGCGGGCCGCGATCACTTTCGGGCAGGCAGGACAGGCCCATGGCGCCGAGGCGGCCGGCCAGCGCC
>JBGSKI010000063.1:0-2287 GCA_041741315.1 Hyphomonas sp.
GCGCGGGCGCAGGGCGCGCTCGATATCGAGGCAGAGCCGGGCGACTTCCCGGACAAGGCCGCGCAGGGCCTCGGCGGCCTCGTCATCGGCCTCGTCATCGAAGGCCTCCTCGCCATACAGGTCCATGATGGTGACGCCGAGGGCGCCAGCCGTGTCGAACAACATGCCGGCACTGAGCCGGTTGGTGCCGGTCTCGTATTTCTGCAGCTGCTGGTGCGAGATGCCCAGTTCCGTGGCGAGCTCGGCGAGCGTCTGGTTGCGGGCGAGCCGCAGGCGGCGGATATTTTCGCCGACCTTGTGGTCGATGCCGGTCGGCGCGCGCGAGGTTTTGGTCCTGTCTGACATGATCGTATCCCTTCCGATCCCTCCCGTTGGCTGAGAGCGCGCGAGGCCGGAGGGGTGGGGAGGGGGCACAGGCCCCGGCCTCGCGCGAACCGGGTTCGCCGGTCGGCCGAAGACATGCATGAAATGCATATTTAAGTAAAGTCGAAAAATACGTGAGGTGCATTCTCGCCCGGATTGTTACCCATGCCGCGCCTTGGTAGGTTCGACTCAGGATGGAATCAGGAGATTGCCGTGAGGGGTGTTCTGGCAGTGTTGTCGGTCGCGGTTCTGGTGGCGGGATCCGCGCAGGCCGAAAAGCAAAAGGTGACGGCGGGCTTCGCGGCGCTCGATTATAACAGCTTCAGCAGCGACTATGTCGAGGTGCCGACTTTCGTCACGCTGGTCACGACCCGCAAGGGCGGCGACGTGATGGAAGTCGAGTATGACCCGTTCGGGCGTGACGAGTACGGCATCGACACCGAGTTCACGCGGTTCCGCCGCGAGGCCGTTCCGGAATATCGGGCATTCCTCGCAAAATTCCTGCAATGGGAGGCCGTCGCCCGCGAGGATGGCGACCAGTTCGATAAGGAAATCGGGCGCGCAGCCGGCGTTCGCGGCAAGCTCAAATTCGAATTCCGGTCGGCCAGTGCCTCAACGCACCTTCTGGCGGTGGATTTCTGCACCATCGGCATGTGCCTCGACCATCCGATGCTGTTGAACCGTCAGGGCGCGGAGGGGCTGGATGCGGCCCTGGCGAGCTTCGCGGAACGTGGCGTGCAGCCGGTCGATATCGACGGCAAATACCAATAGGCGATCAGGAACCCTGCGGCGGGTTCGTGTCCTGAAGGGCCCGGAGCGTACTTTCGATAATGTGCCGGTGTTTCGGATGGGCCCGCAGGTCTTCCACCATGCGGCGTTCGTGTACCGATAAGCCGTCGCCTTGCTTGATCAGTGCGGAGACGGGCACGTCCAGGATAACGGCGATGTGCATCAGCTTGCGCACCGACAGGTCTACCTCTCCCCGTTCCCACCGGGCGACCGTCGCCTGCGATGCGTCAACTGCCTCCGCGAGCTGTTCCTGGGTCAGTCCGGCCGCAATCCGGCATTCCCGTATCAAGAGGGGAATGTCTCTGTTCTCGATGGAGTAAGGACCGCGCGCCATACCCGATTGTTGCACTGCATCAGGGCCTTCTGAAGCAACTGACATGCATAGTTTGCACGATGGGGCTTGCGCGCTTGCTCGAATCACGATCCCAAATTATGCGTAATATGCATTTTTGGGAATGGGGAATCTCCGTGATTCGACTGGAAGCCTACAGGAAAGCCTGCGGATTGACCTATGACGCCCTCGGATTGGCCCTTGGCCGGGACGGGACGCAGGCCCAGCGCTATTGCAAGGCGGTCACCATGCCGCGCCGCGACGTGGCCGGAAAAATGGCCGAAGTGACCCATGGCGTCATCCATGCCGGCAATTATGCCGACGAGATCGACGAGGCCGAAGCCGATGCCATGATGGCGGAGATTGCGGCGCGGGCGGACCGGGCGGTGACGCCATGAGCGCATTGCTCGCCAGTGCGGCCTGTCTTGCCGCCGCCCTGCTGGGCCCGGAACTGATGGCGCGTGCGGTGGCGCGGGTCAGTTCGCGGGCGTGTCATTGTCGGGCGGACGAACCCGGTCAAGGGCGCTGCCAAGTGCTTCTTGAAGGATGCGGGCTTGCGCCGCCGAAAGCGTATACCGGTGCGCCCGTCGTGGAGATTGCGACAGTTCCAGCAAAATCTGCCCCTGCGGTCCGAGTGCCAGACGCATGTCGGTCAGGGAGGGCCAGTGGCCGGAGATATCGCCTTTTTTCATGGGCCGGGACTGTGACGGCGCAGGCGCGGACGTCAATCCGGAACGGGGGCGCGCCATGACGCTCGCGGCGATCCTTTTCATCACCGGCCTGCTGGCCGGGGGCGGCGCGGGC
>JBGSKI010000064.1:0-2209 GCA_041741315.1 Hyphomonas sp.
CCTGGCGCCTCGGCCATGCGGCGGCGGGCGGCGTCGCGTTCAGCCTCCGGAAAGGCCAGCGGATCGGCACCATAGGCCGCAATCAGGGCCAGGATGCGCGCATCGGTCAATGCAGGTCCGGTCATGCGATACTCCTTTCCATCAGCGTCACCCGAAGGGTGCGTCTCGCCCGCGCCAGCAGGCTTTCGAGCGCTTCTTCTGAAGTTTCCATAATGTCTGCGGCCTCGGCCTGAGAATGTCCCTGCAGGGCGCACAGCGTCAACGCAGCGGCCTGGCGTTCCGGCAGGGCGGCTATCGCCGCCTCAATGATGCGCACCTGCTCGTCCTGGACCATTTTCTCTGCCGGGTTCGGTCCCGGCTCGGCCTGTTCCGGCAACTCCCCTGGCAGGGATTCCCGGCGCTTGCGCAGGTGATCGTAGCAGAGGTTCAGCGCCACCCGGTGCAGCCAGGTCGAGAACTTCGCCCTTGGTTCCCAGGCCGGCAGCGCTTTCCATGCGCGAAGGAAGGTCTCCTGAGTCACGTCTTCCGCTTCCGACCGGTCGCGCAACATGCGGGTTGCGAGCGCCAGCACACCGGCACTGTAGCGATCGACCAGGGCCGCAATCGCGGCCTGGTCCCCCGCCGCGGCGCGGGTAATCTGGTCAAGATCCGACGAGAATGCCACGCAGCCGATCTTAGTGCGAGTTGGGCCGGATGCACGTGGCAAATGTGCTCGGAATGAAGAAAGCGCATTGCATGCATCCGGCCCGTCAAGTTGCCCGACCACCTACACCTATTCGGTTTCGGGAGGCGGCGGAGGGACATCCGCGCCGTCACGATCACGCCACTTGAACTTGCGATGCTTGCGAACCTTTATTTCGTCACCGCTGATCGCGCCGTCATCGTCGGCGTCCAGCATCTCGAAATGCTTCAACATCGGGCCGTCAGCGAATTCTTCTGCGCTGACCTTGCCGTCGCCATCCGCATCCATTTTCGCGAAATGCGCGGCTTCCATCTTCGCTTTCATTTCGGCACGCTTGGCCTCATGGAAAGCCGAAATTTCAGCCTGGGTCAGTCCGCCGTCACTGTTGGTGTCGGCCTTCGCGAAATCAGCGGCGCGCCTGGCATCGATTTCTTCCTTCGAAATCTCGCCATCGCCATTGGTGTCGAGTTCTTCCATCATGCCCATTCCCATGCCGGGGCCATGCCCACGACCGTGGCCGCCACGGTCGGCATTTGCAGCGAGCGGGATCGCAAGGGCGGCCGCAGCAACAGCGGTCAGCGAAAGGATCGTGAATTTCTTCATGGGGTTTCTCCTGGTCGATCTGGGTTCTTGATGGACCCATCACAACTGGAACGACCCACGATCAGCTTTCCGTCGCCGGCAACTGCAGTTTTTTTACCATGATGTCATGGATACTCGCCTTGGCCGCGTCTAGCCGGGCTTCGAGCACTCCGAAATCCTCGGCGCCCACGGCCCGGCACAACCGGTCGCGCAGGCCCTCAGGGATCGCATCCGCCCGCGTTTCAGTGCCCACCGCCAGTCGCTGCACCTGCTGCAGCGCCTGCAGCAACCGCAATCCATCAATGAGCGCCGCCCGGTCGTTCGGCGCAAGATCGGCACGCTCAGCCGCCTCCTGCGTCACCGGCGTGATGGCCCCTGCGTCGCCTTTCAGCAGCATGTCCTGCTGAACGACAAATTCCACATCGATCAGTCCGCCTTCGGCGGTCTTCAGGTCCCACAATCCCTGGTCCGGCTTCTCGCGATAGAGCCGCGCACGCATGTCGCCGATGTCGGCAGCGATCTGGCCCGTGTCGATCGCCGCCCGCGCCGCGATGGCCTTGCACGCGATCTGCATCACGTTGGCTCCGAGCGCCGCATCGCCCGCCACCGGTCTCAGGCGTGTCAGCGCCATATGCTCCCAGGTCCAGGCTTCCTTGTTCTGGTACGTCTCGAACGCAGGAAGGCTCACCGCCACCGGCCCCGCCCGCCCGGATGGCCTCAGGCGCATGTCGACCTCATACAGCGCCCCTTCCGCTGTCGGTGCCGTCAGCGCCGTGATCAGGCGCTGCGTGAACCGCGTGTACCAGGACTGCGCCTCCAATGGATCTGCGTCGTAGATGACGATGATGTCGAGGTCCGACCCCGCCGTCAGCTCCGACCCGCCGAGCTTGCCCATCGCAAACACGCCCCAGCGGCCGGGCTGCGGTCCGTTGCGCCGCGCCGTCT
>JBGSKI010000065.1:0-10213 GCA_041741315.1 Hyphomonas sp.
GATTGCCCGCTCGTCGACCAGCCGGTCGCCAGAGGTCGCCACCATGACCGGGTCGATCACGCGCGGCGCAATCCCGGCGCTCCGTTCCAGCCGCTCGGCAATCGCCTCGACCAGTTCAGCCGAGCCCAGCATGCCGGTCTTGATCGCATCGGCTCCGATATCTGCCAGCGTCACGTCGATCTGGCGCAGCACACCGTCCAGCGGCACTGGCCAGATCCCGTGCACGCCGCGCGTATCCTGTGCCGTGATCGCCGTGATCGCGGTCATCGCGAAGCCGCCGAGCATGGTGACGGTCTTGATGTCCGCCTGGATGCCGGCGCCGCCGCCGGAATCCGATCCGGCGATGATCAGGACGCGTCCCCGGGGGCCTTCCGCCTCCGCCATCCGTATCAGACCTTGATGCCGGCCTTCTTGGCGTCGGCGAGGAAGGTTTCAAGGCCCTTGTCCGTCAGCGGATGATGCACGAGCGACTTGATCACCGATGGCGGCATGGTTGCGACATCGGCGCCGGCGAGCGCCGATTCCTTGACATGGTTTGCCGTGCGGATCGAGGCGGCGAGGATTTCCGTGTCGAACAGGTAATTGTCATAGATCGTGCGGATATCGGCGATCAGTTCCATGCCATCGAGGTTGATGTCATCGAGCCGGCCGATGAAGGGCGAGATGAACGTCGCGCCGGCCTTCGCGGCGAGCAGCGCCTGGTTGGCCGAAAAGCACAGCGTCACGTTGACCATCGTGCCTTCGCCGGTCAGCGTCTTGCACGCCTTCAGGCCGTCCCAGGTCAGCGGCAGCTTGACGGTGACGTTCTCGGCAATCGCCGCCAGCTTGCGGCCCTCGGCAATCATCTCTGCCGCATCCGTCGCCACGACTTCCGCGCTGACCGGGCCTTCGACGAGACCACATATCTCTGCGATGACTTCCGTGAACGGACGGCCTGCCTTGGCGATCAGAGACGGGTTGGTGGTGACGCCGTCGATCAGGCCGCTGGCGGCGAGTTCGGCAATGTCCTTGGTATCTGCAGTATCGACGAAGAATTTCATGTCCTGTGTCCTTTGAGGAGGGATTGTCAGACGGAGGGCCGGCCAATCGAGAAATACGAGAAGCCGCGGGATTTCATGTCATCCGGGCTGTAGATGTTGCGCAGGTCGATCACGACCGGCGCCTTGAGGGCGGTTTTCATGCGCCCAAAATCGAGCGCGCGGAACTGGTCCCATTCGGTCAGGATGACCAGCGCATCGGCATCCTGCGCCGCATCATAGGCGCTCTTGGTGAACTCGACATCCTTTAGGAGATGCGCCGCCTCGTGCATCGCTTCCGGGTCGTAGGCGCGGATCTTTGCCCCGGCCGCCTGCAGCGCCGGCACGATATCGAGGCTCGGCGCATCGCGCATATCGTCCGTGTTCTGCTTGAATGCGAGCCCGAGCACGCCAATCGTCTTGCCCTTGACGTCGCCGCCCATGGCCGCGATCACCTTGCGCGCCATCGCCTTCTTGCGGTCGGCGTTCACCTCGACCACGGTATCGACGATGCGCACCGGGCTGCCGTGATCGTTCGCCGTCTTGGTCAGCGCCAGCGTGTCCTTCGGAAAGCACGAGCCGCCATAGCCCGGCCCGGCATTCAGGAATTTCGACCCGATCCGGCCATCAAGGCCGATGCCGCGCGAGACTTCCTGCACGTTCGCGCCGACCTTTTCGCACAGGTCCGCCATCTCGTTGATGAAGGTGATCTTCACTGCGAGGAAGGCGTTGGCGGCATACTTGATCAATTCCGAGGTGCGCCGCGAGGTGAACAGGATCGGCGTCTCGTTGAGGAAGAGCGGCCGGTAGATTTCCTTCATCAGCTGGCGCGCCCGCTCATCGTCGGTGCCGACCACGACACGGTCCGGAATCTTGAAGTCCTTGATCGCCGCGCCTTCGCGCAGGAATTCCGGATTGGAGACGACCGCGAAGTCGCCGTCCGGACGTGCCTTGCGGATAATCTCCTCGACTTCGTCGCCGGTGCCGACCGGAACCGTGGACTTGGTCACCACGACGGTGAAGCCCTGCATCAGGGCGGCGATCTCTTCTGCCGCGCCATAGACATAGGAAAGGTCCGCATGCCCGTCGCCGCGCCGGCTCGGCGTGCCGACCGCGATGAACACCGCATCGGCATCCTTGATGGCCTCGGCGGCATCGGTGGTGAAGAACAGGCGCTCTTCCTTGACATTGTTGGCCACCAGCGTGTCGAGCCCCGGCTCGAAGATCGGCATCTCGCCCTTCTTCAGCTTGGCGATCTTGTTGGCGTCCTTGTCAACGCAGGTGACGACATGGCCGAAGTCCGCGAAGCACGCGCCGGACACCAGTCCGACATATCCCGTGCCAATCATTGCAACGCGCATATTCCCTCACCTGTTCTGTCCGGGCGTAAACTGCCGGGAGGGGTGCGATTTTTGCGACGCAAGGTCAAGGGGGCGAAGCCGGGCAGGTGCCATTCGATTCCGCGTTGACTCTGGCCCGTTCAGCGTACAGGATCAAACCGTGAACAATAGGGGGCCGCGATGTCTGCGATCAAGTTCTATACAAACCCGATGTCGCGCGGCCGGATTGTCCGCTGGATGCTGGAAGAGGCTGGCGCGCCCTATGAGACGGAATACCTCGTCTATGGCGGCTCGATGAAGTCGCCGGAATACTTGGCGATCAATCCGATGGGCAAGGTTCCGGCGATCGTACATGGCGACCAGACCGTCACCGAATGCGCCGCCATCTGCGCCTATCTTGCCGACGCCTTTCCGGAGGCGAATCTCGCCCCGGCGCCGGACCGGCGGGGCGCCTATTACCGCTGGCTGTTCTTCGCCGCCGGGCCGGTGGAGGCGGCAACCACCGATCGCTCGCTCGGCCTCTCGGTGCCGGCCGAGCGCAAGATGATGGCCGGCTATGGCGACTTCGACGACATGTACGCAACGCTGGTGAAGGCCGTGTCGGACACGCCCTATATCTGCGGCGACCTGTTCACGGCGGCGGACGTCTATGTCGGCTCGCATATCGGCTGGGGGCTGCAGTTCGGCTCCCTGCCGCCGCATGACGCGCTGGCGTCCTATTTCGCGCGCCTGGCCGAGCGGCCGGCGAGCAAACGCGCCAGCGAACTCGACGACAAGGCCGTGGCAGACCTGGGCATGACGCCGCCTTCGGGCTGACCTGCCTTCAGATCTGCTGGTTGTAGGCGCCAACTTCCGCATGCTTGCCGAGGCGCGGCTTCACTTCCTTGTGGAAGAGGTCCTTCATGTCGGCATCGGAGACCATGGATTCGACCACCACGACCAGTTCCGGCTTGTTGGACGAAGCCCGCACCAGGACCCATGACCCGTCCTCGAGCGTCACGCGGGCACCGTTGACCGTGTTCACGTCGACCACCTTGCGGCCAAGGATTGTCGTGCCCTTCAGGCCCTCATATTCGGCGACCATCTTGTCGACGACATCGTATTTCACTTCGTCCCCGCAATGCGGCGACATGGTGAGGGATGTATAGGCAATGCCGAGATCGCCTTTGAGGTCGGCCAGGGTGCGGGCCGGATTGCGGTCGAGCATCTGCAGCACGGCCTTGGCGGCGGTCAGGCCGCAATCGTAGCCGAGCCCGATCGGCGGGCGGAAGAAGAAGTGGCCGGATTTCTCGAAGCCCGCCAGCGCGCCAAGTTCATTGGTGCGGCGCTTGATGTAGGAATGGCCGGTCTTGTAATAATCGACCGTCGCGCCGTTCGCCTTCAGGACCGGATCGGTCTTGTAGAGGCCGGTCGACTTCACATCGACCACGAAGGTCGCATCCTTGTAGAGTTTCGACAGGTCGCGGGCCAGCATCAGGCCGATCTTGTCGGCGTAGATTTCCTCGCCCGTATTGTCGACCACGCCGCAGCGATCACCGTCGCCGTCGAAGCCGAGCGCCACGTCGGCGCCAAGTTCCTTCACCGCTTCCGCCATCGCGTGCAGCATTTCGGCGTCTTCCGGGTTCGGGTTGTATTTCGGGAACGTGTTGTCGAGATTGCAGTCCATCTCGATCACTTCGGCGCCCATCGCGCGCAGGCAGTCGCCGGCAAACGCCCCGGCCGTGCCATTGCCACAGGCTGCGATGACGCGGATCGGCCGCGACAGCTTCACGCCGTCGGCAATCGCCGCAATGTATTTCTCGCGAATGCCATCGACCCGGTAATGCTTGCCGCCCGCCCGTTCGACGAACTTGCCGCCCATCACGATATCCTTCAGGCGGCCCATTTCCTCCGGCCCGAAGGTCAGCGGGCGGTTCGCGCCCATCTTCACGCCAGTCCAGCCATTCTCGTTATGGCTCGCCGTCACCATCGCGCAGCACGGCGCATCCAGTTCGAACTGGCTCCAGTAGACCATCGGCGACAGGGCGAGGCCGACATCCATCACTTCGCAGCCGCCCTGGACCATGCCGAGCATCAGGGCATTCTTGATCGGCTGGCTGATCGAGCGGAAATCGTGGCCGGTCACGACTTTCGGTTCGACGCCGAGTTCGTGGAACAGGGTCGCCATGCCGAGGCCGAGCGCCTGCACGCCGGTCAGGTTCAGTTCCGGCGCCTTCGGCTTGCCGATCCCGTTGAACCACCAGCGCGCGTCGTATTCCCGGAAACCGGTCGGTTTGACGAGCGGCAGAATCTCGAATTCGAGTGTGTTGTCTGCAATCTCGGCGAGGGGTTTCGGCATCATGTCGGGCAGTCTCCAGCGGCTTCAGGGCGTCTTGAACACGTTTGCGGCGTCCGGCGCAACCGGATGCAGGTTTCGCACCGGCACCCGGCGGTTAACCTGCCCGCGCGGCGACCGCCTCGCTCAGGAACCGGGCAATCCATGTTGCCAGCAGGCCATTGTCCAATGGCTGTTGCAGGCTCGCCGTGGCGGCGCGCACCTCGGCAGCGGTCAGCGGTCGCCCTTCCCGGCTCTCGTAGAGGGCGGTGGAATAGTCTGCGGCAAATTCGGGATGGCACTGGAACGACAGGCCCGGAAACGCCGAATAGGCCAGCGCGGCATAGGGCGTGAAGTCCGACGCGGCCAGAACGGCGGTGTCCGGCGGCTGGATCACCACCTGGTCCTGATGGCTGGCGGCGATGGAAATCGTCTCCGGACAAGCCCCGCCAGTCCATCCGGGACAGGCCTTCAGGTCATACGAGTGCCGGCCGACGCCCCAGCCCTTGGGCGACTTGATCACCTTGCCGCCCAGCGCCTCGGCCATGACCTGATGCCCGAAACAGATGCCAACCATCGGAACCCCCGCCGCCGCAGCCGCCCGGATGAACGCCATCAGCTGCGGCAGCCAGGGCTCGGGATCGTAGACGCCCGCCGGCGAACCGGTGATCAGCACCGCCTCGGGCGTCTCCGGGTCCGGAAGCACGTCCCCACCGATCACGTCCACGGTTTCGAACTCGACACCCGGCATCACCGGTGCCAGCAAGGTGCGGAACATCGCCGGATAGTCCGGAAACCGGTCGCGAATGGCGAGCGGGACATAGCCCGTTTCGAGTATGGTCAGTTTCATCCGGCCCTACTCCGCCACCAGTTCCGCCGGTTCCGGCGCGACAAGGAAGCCGCCCGACTGGCGCGCCCAGAGATCGGAATACAGCCCGCCGGCCCGGACCAGTTCCTCATGCGTGCCCTCTTCCACGATCCGGCCCTGGTCGAGCACGATCAGCCGGTCCATCGCCGCGATGGTCGACAGGCGGTGGGCAATCGCGATCACGGTCTTGCCTTCCATCAGGTCGAACAGCTTGTCCTGGATCACGGCCTCGACTTCGGAATCGAGGGCCGAGGTCGCTTCATCCAGGATCAGCACCGGCGCATCCTTCAGGAAGATGCGGGCAATCGCAATGCGCTGGCGCTGGCCGCCAGAGAGCTTGACGCCTCGCTCGCCGACATGCGCATCGAAGCCGGTCCGGCCCTTCGAATCTTCCAGCGAGGCGATGAAATCCAGCGCCGCCGCCTTGGCCGCTGCAGCTCTGATCTCGGCATCGCTGGCATCCGGCTGGCCATAGGCGATGTTCTCGCGGATCGAGCGGTGCAGCAGGGACGTGTCCTGCGTCACGACGCCGATCTGGGCCCGCAGCGAATCCTGCGTGACATGGGCGATGTCCTGCCCGTCGAGCAGGATGCGGCCGCCCTCGGCATCGTAGAAGCGCAGCAGAAGATTGGTCAGCGTCGTCTTGCCGGCCCCCGAGCGCCCGACAAGGCCGATCTTCTCGCCGGGTCGGATCGTCAGGGCCAGGTTCTCGATCACGCCTGCGCCCTTGCCATAGTGGAAGGTCACATCCTCGAAGGCGATGGCCCCTGCCCCGCGCGGCAGAACCTTTGCACCAGGCGCATCGGCAACGTGAACCGGCCGCTGCAGCATCTCCTTGCCGTCGAACACGACGCCGACATTCTCGAACAGGCCGGCAACTTCCCACATGATCCATTGCGACATGGCCTTGATGCGCAGCGCGAGGCCAATGGCCGCCGCCACGGCGCCTGCGCCGACAAGCTCGCCCTGCCAGAGCAGGATGCCGCCGCCGGCGATCAGGAAGACCAGCAGCGAATTGTTGAGATAGACAATGACGTTGAAACTCGTGACGTACCGCATCTGCCGGTACACCGTCTGCAGGAAGCCATCCATGCTCTCACGGGCATAGTCTTCCTCGCGGCCGGCATGGGCGAACAGTTTTACCGTCTGGATATTGGTGTAGGAATCGACGATCCGCCCGGTCATCACCGAGCGCGCGTCGGCCTGTTCTTCCGACACCTTGCCGAGGCGCGGCACGAACCAGCGCAGCAGGAAGCCATAGATCACCGCCCACAGGATCAGCGGCAGCGTCAGGCGCGGATCGGCCGACGCGACCAGCGTCAGCGCCGACAGGAAATACACGATCACGAAGACGAAGACGTCGAGCACCTTCATCACCGTCTCGCGCACCGACAGCGAAGTCTGCATCACCTTGGTCGCCACCCGCCCGGCAAACTCGTTGCCGAAGAAAGTCATCGACTGGCCCAGCATCTGCCGGTGCATGCGCCAGCGCGCGCTCATCGGCACATTGCTCATCAGGCCCTGGTAGACGATCAGGCCCTGCGCCAGCGTGGCGAGCGGCAGGCCGACCAGAAGGACACCGGCCATGACGGCCAGCTTGCCGCCCTCGCGCTGGAAAAATCCCTCGCGCTCGGACGCCGCCAGCCAGTCAACGATACCGCCCAGAAAGCCGAACAGCATGACCTCGCCCATGGCGATCAGCGCCGTGAACAGCGACATCAGGATCAGCCAGGGCACCGCGTCGCGCACATAGTGCCAGATGAACGCCAGGAAGCCCCGCGGCGGAACCTCGAGGCGGCTGTCGGGAAACGGCTCTATACGGCGTTCAAAGAAGCGGAACATGGCCGGGACATCTGGCCTCTGGCCTGCTGTGGCGCAAGCGGTCCGGACCTGTTTTATGTGCCTGCGTTCACGGTGCCGCCGGCACGGTTTCCGGCAACTGGCCGGCAATCCACGCCTTGACCTGCCGGTCGAGCACATCCAGTGGCACGGCGCCCTGCCCCAGCACGACATCGTGGAAGGCTCTTATATCGAACTGCTCGCCCAGCGCGGCCTCGGCCTCCGCCCGCAGCGCGCGGATCTTCAGCTCGCCGACCTTGTAGGCCACCGCCTGCCCCGGCCAGCCGATATAGCGGGTGACCTCGTTCTGGATGTTCAGCGGTGCCAGCGCAGTGTTCTCGTTGAAACATTCCTCGGCCTGCTCGCGGCTCCAGCCATACCAGTGCAGGCCGGTATCGGCGACCAGCCGGCAAGCCCGCCACATTTCCATGGATAGCCCGCCGAAGCGCTCATACGGCGTCGAATTGATCCCGGCCTCGTTGGCGAGGTGCTCGGCATACAGGCCCCAGCCTTCGCCGAAGGCGGTCGCGTAATACTGCTGCCGGAAGCGCGGCTGGTCCGGCATTTCGCGGGCAAGCCCGATCTGCAGATGGTGGCCCGGCACCGCTTCGTGCGCCGACAGGGCCGGCAATTCGTAGAGCGGGCGCTGGTCCAGCGCATAAGTATTGACGAGGTAGATGCCCTTGCGGCCCTCGCTCGGCTCGCCCTCGACATAGCGGCCGGACGTATAGCCCGGCGCGATCACGGCGGGCACCGGCTCGATATCGTAGCCAAGCTCCGGCAGGCGGCCGAAATAGACCGGCAGGATCGCGTCGAGCCGCGCGCAGACTTCCTTCGCCTTCTCCATCAACTCGTCCGCCGATGTCGCATAGAAGGCCGGATCGTTGCGCAGGAAGGCCTGGAAATCCTTGAAACTGCCCTCGAAGTGGATTTCCACAAGGATGGCTTCCATTTCGGCCCGGATTCGCGCGACTTCGGACACACCGAGTTCGTGGATATCCTCGGGAGAATACCCGGCCCCGGCCGTGTGCAGGTCGACCGCCGCTTCATAGACCTCCCTGCCGCCCGGCAGGCTGCCGACGCCCGGCATGGCGCGCGACTGCGGGGCATATTCGGTCTCGATGAAGCGCAGCGTGTCGGAATAGGCCTGTACCGCCCGGCCGGCCGCTTCCAGCCCGTCCGCCTTCAGGCGCAGCGCGACGACCGGGTCCATGTCTTCCGGCAAGGCCAGGAACGGCGCATAGAGGCCGCTTTCGGAAGGCGAGGCGACGATCTGCTCGCGAATCTGGTCGGTCGAGGTCTTCAGAGGGTCGGCATAGGCCGTCCAGCCGGTGTCGAGGCCCCGGCGCATATTGGCGATATTGTCGGCGAAATAGCGTGGAACGTCGTTCAGGCGGGCGATCCACGCGTCGCCTTCGGCCTCATTGGTGATCCTGGTCTGCATCGCCGCGAATACCGGCTCGGCCTGGAATCCCCAGTCGCCGACGAACGGGACGCGGAACACATCCATCCTGGCGTCGGCAATGTCGGACTTGAGCAGCCGCTCGAGAATCGCCCGGTCGATCTCCCGGTCCGTATCGGCCGCCTCGATCTCCGCCAGAAGCGCCTCGGCCTGCGCCAGCCGCGCGGCGACGGCCTCCGGCGTCACATCGCCCCACCGGTCGGGACTCTTGTCTGCCGTGCGCGCCGCTTCCTCGGGATTGACCCCCGCAACATAGCTTTCATAGGCCGCAATCAGCGGATCGAGGGGGTCTGCACACGCAACGGGACTCATCAGGGCCATACCTGCCGCCAGAACAAATAGTTTCATTTTGTCACTCTATCCCTTGCCGCGCGTTGACAGGATCATAGAGACTCCTAGAACCCGAAGCGACATTTGTTTGCAACTCTTACATTTTCCAGAAGGTCCCTTCGCATGTCAGGCACACCCCGGGCCGATTCGCGTCCCCTGTCGCCACACCTGCAGATCTGGCGTCCCCACATCACCATGGCTGCATCGATCACGCACCGGATCACCGGCGTTGCCCTGTATTTCGGCACTGTGCTGATCGCCGCCTGGCTGGCCATGCTGGCCATCGGGTCGGACGATTACCCGCTGGTGGAGACCATTGTTTCGTCCTGGTTCGGCCAGGCCCTGCTCTACCTGTGGACGGTCGCGGTCCTGTTCCACCTGGTCAACGGCATCCGCCACATGCTGTGGGACGGCCCGGCCGTGGGCTTCGACCCCAAAGTCGCCAGCACCGTGTCCGTCTTCAACTACGCTTTCGCCATCCTCGGTGCCGTCGGCATCTGGGCGGCAGCCACCCTGCTCTAGGAACGCCCCTTCATGGCCAACCAGAACTTCACGACGCCTGCCAAGGTCACGCGCGGCCTCGGCTCTGCCAAGTCCGGCACCCTCCAGCACATTCGCCAGCGGGTCTCCGCCCTCGCCCTGGTCGGGCTGGTGCCATGGTTCCTCTACAGCATCATCAGGGCCTTTCAGGGCGGCGAGGCCAGTGCCGCCGGCTGGGTCGCACAGCCCCTGCCCGCGCTCCTGCTGATCCTGACGGCCGGCGCGTCGTTCTATCACATGCGGATCGGCATGCAGGTCGTGATCGAGGACTATATTGCCAAGACAGGCACCCGCGCGGCCCTCATGATCCTGAACAGCTTCGCCTGCATCGCGCTGTTCCTGGTGGTCGTCCTGTCGGTGCTGAAACTGTGGATTGGCGCGGGCGCCTGATGGCCCCGCGGGAGATGAAATCATGAGCACCTATACCTGGACCGATCATACCTATGACGTCGTGGTCGTCGGCGCCGGCGGCTCCGGCCTCCGGGCCGCCCTCGGCGCCGCGCA
>JBGSKI010000066.1:0-6396 GCA_041741315.1 Hyphomonas sp.
CCGCAAATCGGGTCTGGTAGGTTTCGCGGTCGCTGGCGTCTGCCGGCCGGCGGCGCGCGATATAAGGCGGCAGGGGCATCGCGCCGTGCCGGTCGAGGGCGGCTTCGAGGTCTGGACTCGCGAGGGAGAAAGCGAGTTCGATTTCTCCGCCGTCGAGGGAGCGTACGAGCGCCGCGCTGAACCCTTCCGCGAACCGGATGACGTCCCCGGCCTTCAGCCGGCGGCCGGGCCGGGCCAGTGCGAGCCAGGTGCGGTCGTCGACGCGCTCCGTCAGGTTCACATCGCAAATGACATCCTTGCCGGCATCGTCCCGCGCCGGGCGGATGCCTTTCAGCGCCGCCGGAAGGACGCGCGTGTCGTTGAAGACCAGAACATCTCCGCGGTTGAGGAAGCCCGGCAAGTCGCGGACTGTAGCATCCTGCAGCCGTCCGTCGCCATGCACAACCAGCAGGCGCGCGGCATCCTGCGGGTCTGCCGGGCGCAACGCGATCAGGTGCTCCGGCAGGTCAAATTGGAATCGCGACAGGTCCATACCCGCACCCCTAGTCCCGGCCTTGCCCGCCGGCAACCGGGCGGCAGACCTAGTTATCGACGGCGGCCGGCACGGATGGAAGCGAGCAAACGCCGACTTCGCCCTTGGTGGCAAGTTCCTCAAGGAATTCCGGACCGTCCGTACGCTGCACCCAGACTTTAGGCCGTTCCGCTGCGGGCAAATCCGCAGCGACCTTGGCCGATGTCAGGATATCGGGGTCGCGCACCGTTCCGCCGGCGCCTTCCGGACCGGTCTTGATCGCCAGGACCACATCCTCGCCCTGAACCACGCGGCCCCAGGCGGTGTAGGTCTTGTCGAGGTGATCTGCATAGTCGCGCATCAGGAAGAATTGCGAATTGGCCGAATTCGGATCGTCCGTCCGCGCCGTCGACACAACGCCCCGGCAATGCGGGATCCAGCTTTCGACATGGCCGTCGACCGACATTTCGGCAAAGAAGCTGCCCTGCGTGGCCATCGGGAAGCCCTTGATGTAGCCGGCCTTGGCGATGTCCTCTTCGCCGATCGGCGCTTCCAGCGGCATTTCGGCCGGGTCGCGCCGGAATGTGAACTCTCCGGGAATGTCCGGCAGGCCGGATTCCCGGCCCTTCAGGGCGAAGATGTCGCCGCCCTGGTCCATGAAGCCTTCGATGACCCGGTGGAAACTCGTGCCGTCGAAATCGCCGGACCGGATGATCGCGGCAAACTGCGTATAGTGCTTTGGTGCAACCTCAGGAAAGGCCTCGATCAGGATGCGGCCCTTGGTCGTCTGGAAGATGAACAGGTTCTGCGGATCGACCGCGCGCCAGTTCGCCGGATCCGCCTTGGCCTCCGCAGCCGTCACCGCCGCAGGCGGCGTCACATCGGCGGGGGTGGCTTCATCTGCACCTGCCACCAGGGAAAGGGCGAGGGCGGACGCGGCAAACGCGAAGGCGGCGATCTTCATGAATGGCAAACTCCAACACGCGCAGCGGCGTCACCGCGCTCAGGTGCCAGCATCGGCGATCTCAGGAGGGGTTTCAACGGCGCGGAACAGTTGCCGGCTGCCCGTTCTATTTCTGGTATTTTCCCAGAAGGGCCTGTTTGACTTCCGGGGTGACGAAGGGCGTGATGTTGCCGCCAAGGCTCGCGATCTCCTTGACGAGGCGCGATGCGACGGCCTGATGGCGCACGTCGGCCATCAGGAACACCGTTTCGATATCCGGGTTGAGCTGTTCGTTCATGGCGGTCATCTGGAATTCGTATTCGAAGTCCTGAACCGCTCGCAGGCCGCGAATGATGATGCCGGCTTCGCAGGCCTCGGCGAATTTCATCAGCAGGCCATGCATCGGCAGAACCTTGATATCCGCCATGCCGGGGCCGTTCAGCTTGTCGCATTCGGCGCGCACCATCGCGACGCGTTCTTCGAGCGTGAACAGGGGCTTCTTCGCCTCGTTTACGGCGACACCGATGATCAGCGTATCGACCAGTTTCCGGGCCCTGCCGATGATGTCGACATGACCGATGGTCGGAGGATCGAATGTCCCCGGATAAAGTCCGATTCGGTGCACTCCGCCCTCCCGGTTCAGTTGCAGACCCGACACCCGGTGCCTAAGCCGTGCCGCTTCCCTCATCCATAACGTTTTCGCCGTCTTCGACAAGGCGGGCGACCGAAACGACCCGTTCGTCGTCCGACGTACGCAGCACCCACACGCCGCCAGTGGACCGGCCCGCAATGCGGATCTGGTCAACGGGTGTGCGGATCAACTGTCCACCGTCGGTGACCAGCATGACCTGATCGCCATCGCCGACAGGGAAGGACTGGGCCACGCGCTTGACCGGGCCCTTCTTCTTGTCGCGGCCCCAAATGTTCTGCGCCACGAGGCCTTTGCCGCCCCGGCCGGTGATCCGGTAATCGTAGGCGGATGACCGCTTGCCCATGCCATCGTCGGCAATCGTCAGGATGAATTCCTCGGCAGCGCCGAGTTCGGTAATGCGGTCCGGGCTGAGCGCGGCTTCAGCGACTGCCTCTTCGCCCTCGGCCTCGTCATCGCCCGAGACCTCCTCGTCTTCCCCGGTTGCGGCGCGGCGCATCATGGCCGCGTGCTTCAGGTAGGCGCGGGCCTCTTCGGATGTCACGTCGACATGCCGCAGGATGCCCATCGAGATCACTTCGTCGCCGTCGCCTGTCCGGATGCCCCGTACGCCGGTTGAGTTGCGCCCCGCGAACACGCGGACATCGGTGACCGGGAAGCGGATGCACTGGCCTAGCGCCGTGGTGAGCAGGATGTCGTCGCGCTCAGAACATATCTGCACCGAGACGATGCCGTCGCCTTCATCGAGCTTCATGGCGATCTTGCCGGCGCGGTTCACGCGGGTGAAATCCGGCAACTTGTTGCGCCGGACCGTGCCCGAGCGGGTGGCGAACATGAGGTCGAGGTTTTCCTGTTCTTCCTCGCGCTCTGGCAGCGCCATGACGCTTTCGATGCGCTCGTCGGCGGCCAGCGGGAAAATGTTGACCAGCGCCTTGCCGCGCGAAGTCGGCCCGCCGATCGGCAGGCGCCAGACTTTCTCCTTGTAGACCATGCCGGCGGAGGAAAAGAACAGGACTTCCGTATGCGTCGTGGCCGAGAACAGCTCGACGACGAAATCCTCATCCTTCATCGAGACGCCACTGCGGCCCTTGCCGCCGCGATGCTGCGTCCGGTAGGTCGAAAGCGGTGTGCGCTTGACATAGCCGCCATGCGTGACGGTGACGACCATGTCTTCGACCTCGATGAGGTCCTCGTCTTCCATGTCGATCCCGCCGGCAGTGAATTCCGAACGGCGCGGCACGGCAAATTTCTGCTTCACCTCGGTGAGTTCGCCCTTGATGATGTCACGGATCTTTTGCCTTGAACGGAGCGTATCGAGGAATCCGGCGATCTTTTCGGACAGGCCCTTGGCCTCATTGCCGATCTCGTCGCGGCCGAGGCCGGTGAGGCGCTGCAGTTGCAGGGCTAGGATGGAGCGGGCCTGCTCGTCGGACAGGTAGATCGTGTCGCCTTCGCCCTTGCGGGTGCGGCGGTCGGCGATCAGGTCGAGCAGCGGGCCCATGTCCATGACCGGCCAGGCCTTGGCGAGCAATTGTTCGCGGGCGGAGTTCGGGTCCGGCGCGTGTCGGATGATGCGGATGACTTCGTCAATGTTGGCGACGGCCATGGCAAGGCCGACGAGGACGTGGGCCCGGTCGCGCGCCTTGTTGAGTTCGTGCTTGGTGCGGCGCACCACCACTTCCTCGCGGAAGGTGATGAAGCAATCGAGCACCTTGCGCAGATTCATCAGTTCGGGCCGGCCGCCATTCAGGGCCAGCATATTTACGCCGAAGGAAGATTGCAGCTGGCTGAAGCGATAGAGCTGGTTCAGCACGACGTCGGCGCTGGCATCCTTTCGCAATTCGATGACGACGCGGATGCCGTTGCGGTCGGATTCGTCGCGCAGGTCGGAGATGCCCTCGATACGTTTTTCGCGGACAAGTTCGGCTATCTTGGTGATCATTGCCGCCTTGTTCACCTGGTAGGGAATTTCGGTGACAATGATGGCCTGGCGGCCGTTCTTGGCTTCTTCGATTTCCGTCCGCGAACGGATGATCACGCTGCCGCGGCCAGTCAGCAGGGCCTTGCGGCTGCCAGACATGCCCATGATCAGGCCACCGGTCGGAAAGTCCGGCCCCGGAACGATGTCGCAGAGCGCTTCTTCGTCGATCAGCGGATTGTCGATGACTGCGAGCGTCGCGTCGATGATCTCGCCGAGGTTGTGCGGCGGGATGTTGGTGGCCATGCCGACCGCGATGCCGCCGCCGCCATTGACCAGCAGGTTCGGGAACTGGGCCGGCAGCACGACCGGCTCGAGCTGCGATCCGTCATAGTTCGGCTGGAAGTCGACCGTGTCCTTGTCGATGTCGGCAAGGAGGTAGGTCGCCTCCTTGGTCATGCGGCTCTCGGTGTAGCGCATGGCCGCCGGGGGGTCGTTGTCGATCGACCCGAAATTGCCCTGGCCGTCGACCAGCATGACGCCCATCGAGAAGGGCTGCGCCATGCGGACGAGCGCGTCATAGATCGCGCTGTCGCCGTGCGGGTGATAGTTACCCATCACGGAGCCGACGATATTGGCGGATTTCTTGTACGGCTTGTCGGGCGTGTTACCGCCCTCGTTCATGGCGTAGAGGATGCGCCGGTGCACCGGCTTCAGGCCGTCGCGCACATCCGGCAGCGCCCGGCTGACGATTACGCTCATCGCATAATCGAGATAGGAACTTTTCAGTTCCGACTCGATCGAAATGGGCTCGATGCCATCCGGCAGGGCAGGCCCGCCACCACCGTTATCGGGGGTTTCCGGCTCGTCCGGAGGGGTCTTCTGATCGCTCATCTGGAACTCGTCTGTGCAGCGGCGACTCGCACCAGAATCGCCTGTCGGGACATCCTGAAATGTCTAGCATTCCAGGACCCGAAAACAAACCGGCAAAGCCCTATATTAGCAGTGGATTCGCGCCGTATCGGGCACCGGGAGGCCTAGAACGGGATCTCGTCGTCGAGGTCCTGGCTGAAGCTCTCCTGCGGGCCGCTCATCTGGCGCGCGCCACCTCCGCCACCATAGCCGCCCATTTCGTTCGAGGAGGACCGTCCGCCGCCTTCATTGCGGCTGTCCAGCATGGTGAGCACGCTGTTGAAGCCACGCAGGACGACCTCTGTCGTGTATTTGTCGACGCCGTCCTTGTCCTGCCATTTGCGGGTTTCAAGCTGGCCTTCGATATACAGTTTCGAGCCCTTCTTGACGTAGTTCTGCACAACCCGGACGAGGCCCTCGCTGAACACCGCAATCCGGTGCCATTCGGTGCGCTCCTTGCGCTCGCCGGTATTCTTGTCTTTCCAGGTCTCCGACGTCGCGAGCGAAAAACTGGCAACCTGGCCGCCATTCTGGAACTGGCGCACTTCGGGGTCCTGCCCGACATTGCCGACGAGGATGACCTTGTTCACTGATCCTGCCATGGTTCCAACTCCGCTCCGATCTGTTTCGCTTCCGATTCGATGGCTTGTACCCTGCCCGGCCTGCCCTGTCGCCTGCCAGACGCCCGGTCTCCACAGGTAAACGCGGCTACGCAGCCCCATCGTTCTCTTTTTGTTCTTATCGTCTGACCGGGCGTATTGCAAGTGGCTTTCTTGACCGTTGCACCTGCGCTGCAAAATTCATCGATTTTATCGGCGCGCCGCCCTATCTTTTCAGGGCCGCGGGAAGTTCCATCTTTGTTCTTGTGGCAAAACTGGATTTCCGGCACAGATCAGGTGTAGGCGATTCCCCGCAAGTCAGAACAACGAGCGAGCCCTTCTCATGGCCGAGTCCCCCTTCATCCGTGTCCGCGGTGCCAAGGAACACAACCTCAAGAACGTCGATATCGACATCCCGCGCGGTGAACTCGTCGTGATGACCGGCCTGTCCGGGTCCGGCAAGTCGTCGCTGGCGTTCGACACGATCTATGCCGAAGGCCAGCGCCGCTATGTCGAATCGCTGTCAGCCTACGCGCGGCAGTTCCTCGAACTGATGCAGAAGCCGGACGTGGAGAGCATTGAGGGCCTTTCGCCGGCCATCTCGATCGAGCAGAAAACGACCAGCCGCAATCCTCGCTCGACCGTCGGCACGGTCACCGAAATCTATGACTATATGCGCCTCCTTTGGGCCCGCGTCGGCGTACCCTATTCGCCAGCCACCGGCCTGCCGATCGAGAGCCAGACGGTCAGCCAGATGGTCGACCGTGTTCTGGAACTGCCCGAAGGCACGAGGCTTTACCTGCTCGCACCCATCGTCCGTGGACGGAAGGGAGAGTACCGCAAGGAATTCGCCGAACTGCTGAA
>JBGSKI010000067.1:0-1880 GCA_041741315.1 Hyphomonas sp.
GCATGGCGGTCGAATCCTGGCAGACGGGCTGGCCGGGCGCGATCAGCAGCGGCACGGCGGAGCCGCGCGCCAGGGCGCGGAAATCCTGCTCGGTCGAGCGATCGCGGAGGATCCACTCGAAGTCGGCCTTCTTGTAGCGCAGGAAGGCCCGCACTTTCAGGGAATAGGGTGAGGTTTCCGCCCCGAAGAGGCGATAGGAAGCTGTCATGGGAGGGTTCCTTGCGCCGGGTGGGGCCGTCTTAGGCACATATCGCGCGGGTGCCAAGCGGCGTTGACTGCTGCGGCGCCGCCAGACCGGCTGGCGATGGCGGCGGCGGGCTGGTAAGCACGCGGACTTTACGGCTTGGGCGCGGTGCGCCTTCGGAGACCCAGCATGCCCCGGCACACGATTCTCGCCTATTCGGACAAGATGTTCACGCCGTCGGAAAGCTTCATTCCGCGCGGCTATACGGCCTTCGACGTGCTGAAACCGGTGTTTATCGGGCATGAATTGCGGGGGCCGGTTCCGGACGGGTTCGAGGCGATCGACATGACCGGGCTGCATGGGCCGCTCGGTGAGGCGGGCTTCAAGCAGTTCGGGCTTGTGTCGGCGCGGCTGGAAGCGCGGCTGCGGGCGCTCGAGCCGGTAGCGATCCATGCGAGCTTCGGCAAGTCCGGGGCCTATGCCCTGCCGCTGGCGCGCAAACTCGGCCTGCCGCTGGTGGTGACCTATTATGGCGGCGACGCCACCAAGACGACGAATACCAAGGACAGTTTGGTGCGCGTCTACAATCGCCGCCGCGCGGCCCTGTGGCGGGAAGCAGCGCTGATCCTGCCCTGTTCGGATTTCATCCGGCGGGAATTGCTTGAGAAAGGCTGCCCGGACGCGAAAATGGTGGTGCACCACAACACCGCCGATCCGGGCCGGTTCCAGCCGGGGGCGAAGCAGAACATCATCCTGTTCGCCGGACGCTGGACGGAGAAGAAGGGCATCGAGACGCTGATCGACGCGCTCGCCCTGCTGGGGCCGAAACTCGACGGCTGGCGGGTGCGCCTGCTGGGCGATGGCGAGTTGAAGGCGGGCCTCGTGGCGCGGCTGGAAGCGGCGGGCGTCCAGGCGGAACTGCCGGGCTGGATTCCCGCCGACGAGATGCCCAAACATTTTGCCGAAGCCGCGATTGCCTGCGTGCCGTCGCAGCGGGCGGCCTCGGGCGATGCCGAAGGCCTGCCGCTGGTCTGTATCGAGGCGATGCTGTCAGGCTGCGCGCTGGCGGCGACCTATCATGCGGGCATTCCGGAATGCGTGAAGGATGGCGAGACGGGATATCTCGTCGCCGAGCGGGACTCTGCCGCGCTGGCCGACCGGCTGGGCCGGATGATCGCCGATCCGGCGAAAACGCGCGAAATGGGCGAAAAAGGGCGTGAATTCGCAATGTCGGACTTCAACCTGATCAACCAGTCCCGCCGGTTACAGACCTATTTGCTCGACGCAGCAGAGGCGGCTGGAACACTGGCGAAGAAGGAACGGTAGAGACGCAGGGCCTGGCGCTTGCCGAGGCCCGTCTCGACGCGGATTCCGGCCTGGCGCAGGCGAAGGATGCCGCCATTGGCGACCGGGTGCGGATCGGTGATGGCGCAGACGACGCGGGCGATGCCGGCGTCCTGGAGCTTCACCGAACAGGATTTGCCGCCCTGCGACCGCTCGCGGCAGGGCTCGAGCGAGACATAGGCCGTTCCGCCCTGTGCGGCGGGCCCGGCCTCATCGAGCGCGAACTCCTCGGCGTGCGGACGGCCGCCAAGGCCGGTGACGCCTTCGCCGACAATACGGCCGTCTGAATCGAGGATAACGCAGCCGACCGACGGGTTGACCCCGGTGAGGCCCTGATTGAGGCGGGCGAGCG
>JBGSKI010000068.1:0-6052 GCA_041741315.1 Hyphomonas sp.
CCAGGTCACCGCATCGACCAGCGCGCTCTACATGCCGCCGGTCGCCAACAGCCTCGTCACGTCGGCGGCCGAGGGCTGGGAATCGATCGGACGTCTGATCGCGCCGGGTCTTGGCGGGGTCGTGCTGATCGAGGCGGTCAAGCGGCTCTACGCGTCTCCGGGCGGCGGGGCGGTCGCGCCTGTGACCGAAAAGGCTCGCATCGCGCGTCCATCGACATCCCAACGTCGCGAAAACCATTGACCAACGGAGTCTTCCCGCTACGTTTCGCACGTGCAGCACGCATCGGGGTTTGCCATGAAACTTGTCACCGCCATCTTCAAGCCGAGCCGTCTCGACGCGGTCATCGATGCCCTGTCCGAGGCCGGTGCGACGGGTTTGACCGTCTCGGAAGTGCGCGGATATGGCCGCCAGCTGGGCAAGACCGAAGTCTACCGGGGCGCCGAATACGAAGTGCGGTTGCTGCCGAAAGTGAAGGTCGAGGTGGCCTGCGCCGACGATGCTGCCGAGCGCTATGCCGAGGCGATCATCCAGGCCGCAAACACCGGAACCATCGGAGACGGCAAGATCTTCATCCTCGACATCGGATCGGTCATCCGCATCCGGACCGGCGAGCGCGACGAACTGGCAATATCCGGTTGATCCTGTCCCGTTGGCCGAAGGGCAAACACAAGGTTAACACGGCGGTTGGAATTCCGGCGTGAAATGAAGCCTTCCTGAAGCAGGTTCTGATAAGCGTCTCCTCCAGCAGTGTATGCGCGGGGTGGGGCATGGGCGGGTCTATCGCTTTTCTGGTAATTGCGGCGGTGAAGCCGTGAGCCTTTTGCCGGGCATCCTGATCGCCAATGTCGCAATGGCCTTGCTGGCTGCCGTGCTGATGTGGCGGGCCTGCCGGCAGGACGAAGACCTGCGCCATGCGCGCCGGCGCAGCGACGATCTTGCCACGCGGGACCCGCTGACCGGACTGCCCAATCGGGGCGCGTTCCAGGCGCGTGTCGCAAATGCCCTGTCTGCGGGCGACGGCGGTGTGGCGATCCTCGTCATGGATGTCGAGGAATTCAAGCTGGTCAACGACACGCATGGCCACGACGCGGGCGATGATCTGATCCGCGCCATGACCGACAGGATTTCCAGCTGCCTCGGCACCGAAGATGTCCTGACCCGTCTCGGCGGCGCGGAATTCGCGGCCCTTGTGGTCGGCGCGCCAGAGGTCGAGGACGTGACGGCAAAGGCGCGAGAGATTGACCGGGCGATGACTTCGCCGTTCGGGCTTGGCGCCAGTTTCGTGCAGATGAATATCGACATCGGTGCGGCGATTGCCGAAGGCAGCGGGCCGGAACCGGTCGAATTGCTGCGCCGGGCCGATGTTGCCATGTATGTTGCCAAACGCGCCGAAACAGCCGGGTGCGAGGTCTATTCGCCGGGCATGGACGAGTCGCTGCAATTGCGCCGCACGATCAGCGCAGAACTCGATGCCGCTCTGTCCGACAACAAGTTGAAGCTGGTCTACCAGCCGCTCGTCTGCGCGCGCACCGGAAAGGTAATGAGTGCCGAAGCACTGATGCGCTGGCCGGGCAAGGAAGGCCTGGCCGGCTCGCCGGGCGTGTTCATTCCGATTGCCGAGGAAACCGGCCTGATCACCAAGCTCGGCGAATGGGCGCTCGACCAGGCCGTGCTCGAGATCAAGCGCCAGAAGACGATCCCGATCGCAGTAAACGTGTCACCGCTGCAGTTCCGGGTCGAAGGCTTTGCCGACAGTGTCGAGGCGGCCGTGCGCCGCCACGGCGTCGATCCGCGCCTGCTCAAGATCGAGATCACCGAAGGCGTCCTGATTTCCCACACCGAACAGGCCCAGCTGACCATGGGGCGGCTGCGCGAGATGGGCGTGCAGGTGCTGCTCGACGATTTCGGGACCGGTTATTCCTCGCTGAGCTACCTGCAGAAATTCGAGTTCGACGGCCTGAAGATCGACCGCGCCTTCATCCATGCCCTGGAAGACGGCAAGAACGGCCAGCGCCTGTTGCAGTCGATCATCGCACTGGGGCACAGCCTCAACATGGAAGTCATCGCCGAAGGCGTCGAAACCGAAAGCCAGGCCGCCATGCTGCAATTGCTGCGCTGCGACCTGTTGCAGGGCTACGCGCTTGGCCGTCCGGACCATGCCGACCGCCTGCACGTGGCCGTGCAGGAGCGCCAGCAGCGCCTGAATGCGCAGCGCCGGGCCGAATCGGCCTGAGACACCTCACCCGCCGGCCTTCAGGGCCGGGGCTGACCCGGATCGTCGAACTGTGCCTGGCCCGCATCGTGATGCAATTGCAGGTTTAGCAGGATCGCCTTGGCAACCGGCAGGAGGCCCACGCACAGGCCCGTGACGGCCAGGCTGAGCGCGAGGAAGGCCAGCACTTTCAGCACGACCGGCAGCGGCAGCATGGGTACGATGAACAGGAACGGGGCGAGCAGGAGCAACACGCCGAACCCGACGAAGAAGGCCGGGCCGTCGCCAGTATCCGCCGATTTCATCTCGCGGCCGCAGACCGGGCAGGCCGGGTGGAACTTCAGGTAGGAGCTGAACAGCTTGCCCTTGCCGCACGCGCCGCAGCGCAAGCGCAGGCCGCTGAGGATGGGGGTCGTGGCGCTCATCGGTCAAATCCTGTTGCGGACGCCCGCAGGCACCCTTCAAGCCCTGTCAGATGCCCGCGCCGGGCAGCGGGCGCAACCGTGACCAGCCGCCGCAAGGGGCATCTGGCGGCCCTGCGGCTCTTGACGGGGCCGGGTGCTTTGCCCACGAGAGCGGGCGGACTTTCAGACGGGACACAGCATGCCGGACCCCATTTTCGAGCGGATCGCCATTGTCGGCGTGGGCCTGATCGGCTCATCCATTGCACGTGCAGCGGCCGAATACGGTGCGGCGGGCAGTGTCGCACTGTACGACATGAGCGACGATGTGCGCGGACGGGCGGCCGGAATCCGGCTGGGTGACGTGGCTGAAACGCTGGCTGAGTGCGTGTCGGGGGCCGATTGCGTTGTCCTTTGTGTCCCGGTCGGGGCGATGGCGGCGGTCGCCGGGGCGGCGGTGCCGCACATGAAGGCGGGCGCGATCCTGACCGATGTCGGTTCGGTGAAGCGCGAACCGGCCGGAGCGCTGGCGGCGGCGGACGATGGCCGGATCCATGTCATTCCGGGCCACCCGATTGCCGGCACCGAACAGTCCGGCCCGGAAGCGGGCTTTGCCGGCCTGTTCCGCAATGCCTGGCACATCCTGACGCCGCAGCCGGGCAAGGACGCGGATTATGAGGCGGCGGTGCAGCGCCTCGGCGCGTTCTGGACCGGGCTGGGTGCCAAGGTCGAGACGATGGACGCAGCCCGGCATGACCGGGTGCTGGCGATCACCAGCCACCTGCCGCACCTGATTGCGTTCAACATCGTGGCAACTGCGTTCGACATGGAGACTGTGGAGCAGGGCGAGGTGGTGAAATACTCGGCCGGCGGCTTCCGCGACTTTACCCGGATTGCCGCGTCCGACCCGGTGATGTGGCGTGATGTGTTCCTCAACAACAAGGAAGCCGTGCTGGAATGCCTCGGGAGGTTCTCGGAAGACCTGGCCGCGCTGCAGCGGGCGATCCGCTGGGGCGATGGCGATACGCTGATGCGGGAATTCAGCCGGGCGCGCACGATCCGCAAGGCGATCATCGATGCCGGACAGGATTCGAGCGCGGTGAACTTCGGCCGGAACGATGGCGGCGAGGGGAAATCGAAGCCATGAAGCCGCTCACCCTGTCCGATGAGCGGCGGACAGCGGTGGCGGCGCACCTGCGCAAGCTGTTCGCCGAACAGTTCGACGAGGAGCTGAGCGCGTTCCGGGCAGGGGAAGTGATCGACCTGATGCTGAAGACGCTGGGCCCGGCGGTTTATAACCAGGCCGTGGAAGATGTCCGCGCGCACCTGCAGGGCAAGCTCGACGATCTCGCCGGTGAAGTCTGGGTGGATGACGGCATCTGAGGCGCGGCCTCACGCCCTTGTGTGTCGCCGGTGATCGATCCGGTCCCTAATTCTGCGCGTATGACGAGTATGACACGTACCCTTTCCCGCCGCGGCCTGATGTTTTCCGGCGCCGCCCTGGTTGCCCTTGCCGCCTGTTCCGCAGGTTCGCGCGAAGCCCTCGCCGAACAGGTGCCGGGCGATCCGTTCGCGGCGGACGACTGGCGCAAGCTGACCGATACGCAATGGAAAGACCGCCTGAGCCCGGCGGCCTATGCCGTGCTGCGCCACGAAGATACCGAGCGGGCGTTTTCTTCGCCGCTGGAACACGAGAAGCGGGCAGGGACCTATCACTGCGCCGGGTGCGACCTGCCGCTGTTTGCGTCGGACAGGAAATTCGACAGCGGCACCGGCTGGCCGAGCTTCTGGGCGGCGATGCCGGGCGCGATGGGCACCAGGCCCGACCATGCGCTGTTCTATACGCGTACGGAGTATCACTGCGCCCGCTGCCTCGGTCATCAGGGGCACGTGTTCGACGATGGCCCCGCCCCGACCGGCCAGCGCTGGTGCAACAATGGCGTCGCGCTGACCTTCAGGCCGGCCTGAACCGGCCTGCAAGCGCTCCGTCTACTCGATGATTTCCATGCCGGGCGGGATTTCGATCGGCGTTGAGGCGACCGCGATGTTGCCCTCGTCGATCAGTTCGCCCGGACCGTTCTCGCGCCGCTCATAGGCCGCGACCAGCGAGGTGTAGGGCGGCACGTGGACCCAGCTATTGCTCGGCGTGCTCTGCAGGATTTCGAAGTGAAGGTGCAGCACGGTGGGCGTGCCACCGAAATCGTTCGAGACATAGCCGATCCGGTCGCCGGCCTTGACCGTGTCGCCGGTCTTCACGGCGAGCTTGGCCATGTTGACGTGCAGGAACTTGTAGATCCGGCCGCCGGCGCGCAGCGTGACGCTGTAGGAGCCGACATTGGTGATCACGCCGTCTTCGGTGGCCACCACTTCATGCGCTTCCCGGTCGGCATTGGCCTTCTTGCGCTCGGTCTTGCAATCGTCCGGGGTTCCGACGCGAATGTCCTGACCCTGATGGATCTTGTTCAGCGGGCAGTAGGGTGAGCCGCGATTGGCAGTGCGGGTCTCGCAGAAATTGTCCCGCCACGGATAGGCGAAGTTGCGCGTGTCGCACTGGTCGCCGCCGCCCACGCCGCCCCCGAAGGTGAACACCATGGATTGCAGGTAGGAGGGCGATTGCTTGATCGGGAAGACCATGTCCGGCGCATAGACCTCGCCGTCGGTATTGCCCTGGCCGGTGCCGGCGAGCAGCGCGCCCGGCTTGAAATAGCTGAACACGGGTTCGGCGGGCACAACCGGACCGTCCGGCGGTGTCGTGGTGTTGCCGGCATCGCCGGTATCGACCGGGTCCGTGGTTTCTCCGGGTGCGGTCGTGCCACCCTCCGTCGTATCGAGCGTATCGAGCGTATCGCCCGGAGGCGTTGCGGGGTCCGTGCCGGGAGTTGTGTCCGGGACGGTTTCACCCGGCGTCTCCGTTCCGTCGGTGGACGTGCCGGGAGTTGTATCAGGTGTCGTCGTACCGTCCGTGGCCGGAGTGTCGCCGGTGCCATAGGGATCGGCGACCGGTGTCGACGGTGGCGGCGGTTGCCATGGTCGATTCCTCCAATGTCGTTCTAGTCAGGTTGGTGGTTTAGGTGTGGCGGTTGGATGCGATGGCGAGAAAGTCGGACGCTATGCCCCCGGCGTCATGGGGCGCGCCGAAGATGGCGGTGAGCCGGCCCTGGGGGTCCACCAGCAGGATGGACGCGGAGTGGTCCATCAGGTAGCCCATGGCGGTGTCCTGGCCCTCCACCCGAGCATAGAGAAGCCCGAGCTGGGCGGCGAGGGCCCGAAGCTGGGGCTCCTCGCCGGTGGCGCCGAGGAATCCCGGATTGAAATAGCGGACGTACTGGGCCAGGCGCTCCGGGGTGTCGCGCTCCGGGTCCACCGAGACGAACAGGAAGCGGGGCCGCGCCTCGACCTGGCGACCGCGGGCGGACTGGCCCCCGGACTGGGCGATCT
>JBGSKI010000069.1:0-10325 GCA_041741315.1 Hyphomonas sp.
GCTTCGGACGGTGTCAACACGGCCGACCAGGCAGTGACGGTGACGCTGACCGACGAGAACGACAACAGCCCGGTGTTCAGCTCCGGAGCGACCGCCTCGTTCGCCGAGAATGGCACCGGCGTGGTCTACACCGCAGCGGCGAGCGATGGCGATGCCGGCACGACCCTGTCCTACAGCCTGTCGGGCACGGATGCGGCGCTGTTCGACATCGACAGCAATACCGGTGAAGTGACGTTCGTCACGGTGCCGAATTATGAAGTTCCGGGCGATGCAGGTTCCAACAATGTCTACGACTTCACCGTTACGGCAAGCGATGGCCTGAACACGGTCAACCAGGCCGTGTCAGTGGCTGTAACCGACGCAGTTGAAAATGTGGATCTCGGAAGCTTCAATGCGCGGCAAGGCTTCATCATCCAGGGCGATCTCGCCGGCGACGACTCGGGCATCTTTGTTTCGACGGCTGGCGACATCAACGGTGACGGCTATGATGACGTGATCGTCGGTGCCTATGGCGGTGACGATGGCGGTAGCGCGGCCGGCGAGGCCTATGTCATCTTCGGCGGCGCGGGCGGCTTCGGCACCACGGATGGCAATGGCCGCCAGGTGATCGACCTGACCACATTGTCAGCCTCGCAGGGCTTCATCATCCAGGGCGATGCAGCGGGCGACCTGCTCGGCGTGTCGGTTTCCTCTGCCGGTGATGTCAACGGTGACGGGTTCAACGACCTGATCGTCGGTGCCTATGGCGGTGACGACGGTGGGGAGAATGCCGGCGAGGCCTACGTGATCTTTGGCACCGATTCCGGTTTCGGCACAACAGACGGCAGCGGACGCCAGGTGATCGACGTAACCAATCTGACGTCTGCACAAGGCTTTGTTATCCAGGGCGATGAGGCCGATGACCTGGCGGGAACCGAAGTTTCGTCCGCAGGCGACATCAACGGCGATGGCTATGATGACCTGATCATCGGCGCCTATCGCGGCGACGATGGCGGACTGGACGCGGGTGAAGCCTATGTCGTGTTCGGTTCGGCGTCGGGTTTCGGAACGGCGGACGGCAATGGGCGCCAGGTGATCGATCTCAGCACGCTGTCGGCGGCTCAGGGCTTCGTCATTCAGGGTGACAACATCGACGACCATGCGGGTAATTCCGTTGCATCTGCGGGTGATATCAACGGCGACGGATATGATGACCTGATCGTCGGCGCCTATCGCGGTGATGATGGCGGTGTCAGCGCCGGGGAATCCTACGTCCTGTTCGGTTCGGCGGGCGGGTTCGGTACGACGGACGGTAATGGCCGTCAGGTGATCGACCTCAGCACGCTGTCGGCAGCTCAGGGCTTCATCATCCAGGGCGATGTCGCAGGCGACGACTCCGGCGTTTCGGTGTCCACGGCCGGTGACATCAATGGCGACGGCTTCGACGATCTGATCGTCGGTTCCTACGGCGGCGATGATGGCGGCGGCGTGGCTGGCGAGGCCTATGTCCTGTTCGGTTCGTCCGGCGGGTTCGGCACGCCGGATATCGGTGGCCGGCAGGTGGTGGACCTCACCACGCTCTCGCCGTCCCAGGGCTTCATCATCCAGGGCGACCTTCCGATTGACCTGACCGGTGTATCGGTATCGACCGCTGGCGACGTCAATGGCGACGGCTTCGACGATCTGATCGTCGGTGCCTATGGCGGCGATGATGGCGGCGCGGACGCCGGACAGGCCTATGTCGTGTTCGGCTCAGCCTCCGGCATCGGCTCGGTCGACTTCACAGGTCGTCAGGTGCTTGACCTGTCAACACTGACGCCGTCGCAGGGCTTTTCGATCCTTGGGGATGCACCAGGCGATCTGGCAGGCAATTCCGTATCGTCCGCCGGCGATATCAACGGCGACGGCTTCGACGACCTGATCGTCGGTGCCTACCGCGGCGATGACGGTGGCCTGAGTGCCGGGGAATCCTATGTGGTCTTCGGTTCGGCCTTCGGCGCATCGACCGCAGGGCAGAGCCTTGCCGGCACCAGCGGGGCCAATTCCCTGATCGGAGGTGTCGGCGACGACACGCTGACAGGAAATGGCGGCGCGGATGTACTGCGCGGCGGGGCAGGCAATGACACGATCATTGTGTCGGACACCAGCTTTGCACGGATCCACGGCGGCTCCGGCACGGATACGCTGTCTCTGGGCGGTTCTGGCCTGACTCTGGACCTGACTGTGAATCCGATGCCACGCGTCTCTTCGATCGAAGCCGTCGACCTTACGGGAACGGGTCCGAACACCCTGGTCATCGACCAGCTCGCGGTGTTCGAGATGACCGACGTGCGTGACAATGGTCTTGCGATCATCCGTGTAGAGGGAACCGCTGCTGACGGTGTGACCTTCTCGGATGACGGCTGGGCGAGTGCTGGCACCACGAGCGATGGCGGCGTGGACTATGACGTCTACGCCAACGGCAACGCTGTGGTCTGGGTTGAAACGGGTGTTGGCGTCAGCCTTCCAGTGGTAGCGGAAGTCCAGAACTTCGGCGGGAAAATGGTGGCAAGTGAATCCGCTTCCAGCATGACCGAACCGAGCGGGACGAACGACGCAAACGAAGGCCTTTCGGGCACCGATGATGATGCCCCGCTCTTCACCCTGGAGTCACTGGCCTTTGCCCAGGTGTCGAAGCTTGGTCCGTCCCTGTTCGATGCGGTGGGCAGCAATGGCGAGTTCATGCTGCACCATGACACGGGAGCGATGACGGCGGACTGGAGCCTTCATTTCACTGCCGCCGACATCCTGCCTTCGGGCCAGCCCGATGCGCGCAGCCTGCACGATGCCGGCATGTTGTCATCGCAGCCGGATGGCTTCCATGACCTGCATGTGAACGATGTGGTCGTCGATACGGACGCGTCGCTCTGGTGGTAAATTAGATACTGCCCTTCGTGGCGGTCCGGTCCCGGTCTCATGACCGGCTGACCGGGCCGCCACAAGCTTTTTGAGGCCCTATCCGGCGAGGGAATCCGGTAGTTTCAACGTGCGTTTCGTATCGGTGCCGTCCAGTGACACCATGGACGGTTTCCGGATGCCCGGGATGAAGGCGACGTCGTAGATTTCCCGGACGATTCCGTCGATGCGCACCGTGTGCACAACTTCGCCGCTTGAGAGGTCGATGACGTGGAGTCCGCATTGTGCGGACGCGTTCCGGCGCGCCAGTTCGTCATCCAAGGCAAGGCCACTGAAAGTTTTGTTCTCGCGAGCCATCGAGAAACCGACGACGGCATAGTTCCCAAGGAAGCTCAGTCCACGGGCGAATCCCGGACAGAAGGCGATCTCTTCGAACCGGCCACTTGCCGGCTCAAGCCATCCGAATTGCCCGGTGCCGGAATTCAGCAGCCACAGTCGCCCGCCATGCCAGCGCGGCGAATGCGGCATGGACAGGCCCCAGGCCAGAACTTCCTTCGTGCCGACATCGAGGATGACACCGCCGTCCCGCCGGTCCGCCCGCCAGCCGTCGAACGTGTCGGACTGGCTGGTTGCGGAAACGAACGCTGCAGCGCCTTCTTTCATTGCGAGGCCGTTGAGGTGGCAGCGGTCCCCGGGTTTCAGGCCGGAAATGAAGGACGGAGCCCAGATCGGCTCGAAACTGGCATTTGGTGACGGACGGGCCAGGCAATTGAACAGGGTGTTCACGAAAACGGGTTGTCCGGAGGCTTCGATTCCGACGTCGTGGATGTCGAGATCGCCGGTGAAATAGCTGAATCTGGGCGCGTACACGGCATCGCAGTCCTGCGGCCCCGTTTCGCCGGCCCTAAGGAGGTTGGCAAAGCGGTGGAGCTGGAAATCGCTGGTGACCCAGAGGCCATCCCTGTCCGCCGCGAGTCCGAGGCAGCGGCCGATATTGCGATTGTACGTCCACAGTGCGCCGTCTGCGGAAACGCCGAGGAAGATCACCTTGCCGACCTGGTAGGTGGTCACCGCGAGGCAGGCATTCTGCCCGGCCAGCCATTCGGTGAAACCGCTCGACAGGCTGACCGAGAATTTCGGCTCGGCGGGTGGCGCGTCGGAGCTTGTGGGCGTTTGGTCCATCGTGCGGCTTTCCGGCGAAATGTCTGACTGGGCGGGTGAGTCGGGCCTCCTGAAACTAATGCGACAGGCGGGAGTCAGAAAGGGTTAAGTCCTGCGGCTCAACCTGCGATTCCCTCGATGGTCACAGGCCTTCGTTGAGGAAGGCGATGGTGGCGGCGGGGAGGAGCGGGTCGCCGACGGCGGAGAGGTGGGTGCCGGTGAGTTGCTGGTAGCGGGCCCCCGGAATGATGCCGGCCAGCGCCGGGCCGGAGCCGTTGTCTGTGTCCCTGTCGCCGGTCATCACGAGGACCGGAATCCGGAATGTTTCCAGCAGATCGCGGCCCGTGTAGAGGCGCGAGGAGAGGGCGCCGCGATAGCCTTCCAGCGTGCCGCCGGTGGCTTCGGCGCGGGCTTTGAGGTTGCGGGCACCGGGGACATCCTCGCCGGCGATGGCGGCGTCGATGGCGATGCGGAACGCATCGTTCCGGTCTGTATTCCCTTCATCTGCTGCAGAATCGCCGATTCCGCCTAGGACGAGGCGGCCGCCTTGGCGGGACAGGAGGTGGTAGCGCAGGGTGGTCAGGGCGCCCATGGAATAGCCGACGACGGCGTGGGGTTCGGTTCCGAGATGCTTCATCAGGGCGATCTGGTCGCGGGCGATGGCGTCGCGGGGCCAGCTTTCGGGCACGTCCGGAACCTGCGATGCGCCGTGGCCACGCAGGTCCGGGGCGATCACCGTGTAGCCGGCGGCGGCGATTTTTTGGGCGATGCCGGGGCCGAACCAATTGACGTCGGCATTGCCGGAAAAGCCGTGGATCAGCAGCACTGGAGGGCCGGTTCCCAGCCGGGTGTAGGCCATAAGTTGGCCGTCAAACGTGACGAATTGGCCGGATTTTGGCTGGGTTGTGGCCGGCATCTGGGCTCCGGGTGCGGGATCAGCGATCCTTGGGGTCGAGCGCGTCGCGCAGGCCGTCGCCGATGAAGTTGAGACAGAGGAGCGTGACCGCCATGGTCGCCGCAGGGGCGAGCAGCATCCATGGTTTCTCTTCCATCCGCTTGGCACCATCCGAGATCAGGACGCCGAGGGAGGTGAGCGGTTCGTTCACGCCCAGCCCGAGGAAAGACAGGAAGCTTTCCGCCAGGATGACGACCGGGATGGTCAGGGTGACATAGACCGCGACCGGACCGATCACGTTGGGCAGGATGTGGCGCAGGATGATGTCGCGGCGCGGCACCCCGGCGGCGCGGGCCGCCTCGATGAATTCCTTGCCCTTTATGGACAGGGTCTGGCCCCGGACGATGCGCGCCATGGTCAGCCATTCGATGGCACCGATGGCGGCGAAGATCAGCACGATGTTGCGCTCGAACACGGTCAGCAGGAGGATGACGAAGAAGATGAAGGGCAGGGCGTAGAGCACGTCGACGATGCGCATCATCAGATTGTCGACCCGGCCGCCGAGATAGCCGGCCGTGGCACCCCAGGTGACGCCGATGACAAGGCTGACGGCGGTGGCGACGACACCGACCATCAGCGAGATGCGCAGGCCGATCATCAGGCGGGCGAGCAGGTCGCGGCCCTGCAGGTCGGTGCCGAGCAGGTGCCAGCCGGTCAGGGTCGGCGCGATGGCGCGGGCGTCCGAGATGGTGCGGTAGTCATGCACCCAGACCATCGGTCCGATCAGGGCAAACAGGACCAGCACGCCGAGCACCCACATGGAGACGACGGCGGCTTTGTTGCGGAACAGGCGGGCACGGGCGTCGTCCCAAAGCGAGCGGCCGCCGGTGATCGCCGCCTGCACGGCGGGCACGCGGCCTGTGGGGTCGAGAAGGGAGCGTGTGTCGCTCATCAGTCGTACCTCACCTTAGGATCGAGCACGGCGTAGAGCACGTCTGCGACGAGGTTCAGCAGCACGATCAGCGCCGCGTAGACAATGATCGCCCCCATCACCAGCGTGTAGTCGCGGTTGAGGGCGCCATCGACAAAGTAGGAGCCGAGGCCGGGCAGGCCGAAGATCTTCTCGATCACGACCGAACCGGTCATGACGCGCGCCATGGCCGGACCGGCATAGGAGATTAGCGGCAGCAGCGCCGCCGGCAGGGCGTGCTTCAGGATGACCTGGCTTTCGGCGAGCCCTTTCGAACGGGCGGTCCGGATATGGTTCGAGCGCATGGTCTCTATGATCGAGGCGCGCATCAGGCGCGAAATGATGGCGATCTGCGGCAGGGCGAGGGTAACGATCGGCAGCGTCATGTTGTTGAGGCTCATGCCGATATTCGGATAGGTGCCGAGGCCGCCGACGGCGAACCACCCCGCCCCCAGGGCGAAGATGAGAATGAGAATGGGGCCGGTCACGAAGGTCGGGATCGAAATCCCGAACATGGCGATTCCCATGACGCTGTAGTCCGCCGCCGAATTTTGCCGCAGGCCGGCAAATATGCCCAGCAAGGCACCGAAACCGATGCCGAGCACCATGGCGAGCGTACCGATGGTCAGGGAAATCGGCAGGCCGTCGGCGATCAGTTGGTTCACGCTCTTGCCGAGCACCTTGTAGGACGGGCCGAAATCGCCATGAAGCACGCCGCCGACATAGTCTGTGTATTGCTCGAACAGCGGCTTGTCGAAGCCGAACTTCGCGGCAATCGCCCGTTCGGTGGCCGCCGGGAGCTTGCGTTCGCCGTCGAACGGGCCGCCGGGTGCGGCACGCATCATCAGGAACGCCATCGTGATGATGGCCAGCATCGTGGGGATTGCGATCAGCAGGCGGCGGCCTGTATAGGCCCAGGGAATACGGCTCAGGGCTCGCAGGAGGGATGACACAGGGAGCAATTCTTCCGTGGCAGTTACACGTCCGGGGCGAAAGCTCTCGTAGCACAGCTTGGCAGAGAGCCTATCACTCCTTAGCTTGCGGCCAGAACCGATCAAGACCGTCTCAACAGGCAGGACCCTCCATGGCCGATATCCGCAATGTCACCGACGCATTCGCCGTCGCGCCGCAGATTTCCGAGGACGATCTCGACCAGATTGTCGCGGCCGGTTTCAAGACCCTCGTCGCCAACCGGCCGGACGGCGAGGGGGGCGTGACCCAACCGCGCATGGGGCCGATCCGGGCAAAGGCCGAATCACTGGGCCTGACCTTTGCCGCACTGCCATTTTCCGGCGCACCGACGCCCGAAGTGGTTGAAAGAATGGCGCATATCCTGAACGAAGCGCCCCAACCGGTGCTGGCGTATTGCCGCACCGGAACACGGTCGATCACCGCTTGGGCACTGACCCATTCCGGGCAGGGTTCTGCAGATGACATCATCGACGCGGCAGCTGGTGCAGGCTACGATCTTTCCAGTTTGCGGGACCTGTTGTAAGGCCGCGCGGAAATGCAGCTCCGAAAGGGCGTTCACAGGTGCGCCGCATTATGTGTGTTGTCAGTGATCCACGGCCATGCGAGGCAAAGCGTGCCTTCGGGCGCATAGTGCCGCGCGCAGCGCAGGAGTAACGTATGTCGGACCGCTTGTGGTTGACGGATTTCAAGTACGACGATGGCGCGATGCTGGTGAAGAAAACCGGTGCGCGGATTCCGCTGACCCTGTCGCTGCTGAACGACGTCTTTACCTGGTTCACCTTCTATTTTGCGACCCAGTCCTGGCGCATCTGGCGCCGGATCGAGGGCCACAAGCGCCCGACCATCGCCTTCTACCCCGACAAGCCGCGCCCCTGGTACTTCATCTGGCCGGTCATGCATGTATCCGGCGCGAGGCTGATCCAGGACGTGTCGCAAGCCGATATCGTCATGCAGTTCGACGATTCCACCGAAACCAACAATGCCCAGCCGACCGTCAAGGAAGGCGCGCGCCTGATCAATTTCCGGTGCCATGACGTGTCGAAATCGCGGGTCAGTGCGGCGTTCGAACTCGCCAGCGGCTATTCGCTGAGCGTCGACCCGACGACCTATACCGGCCGGATGGTGGAAAAATCCGAAGCGAATGCCGCGCATGATGGACGCGTGCTGGAAGGTCCGCTGGATGCGCCGCTGCCGGGCAAGGCCTACCAGTTGCTGATCGACAACGAGATCGAAGGCGGGCTCGTGGAAGACCTGCGCTGCTGCCTTGTGAATGGTTCGCCGATTGTCGTTTTCCGCAAGCGCCGCCCGCTGGCGCGCCGGTTCCTCAACGAGAATGTGCAGGTGCTGCTCGACGAGCCGCGCAACTGCTATTCGGCAGAGGAGATTGCGGTGATCGAACGGTTCGCTCTGGAAATGGGACTCGACTGGGGCGGCGTCGACTGCCTGCGGGACCGCAATTCAGGCCGGCTGTACATTGTCGATGCCAACAAGACCGACATGGGCCCGCCGGTGATCCTGAAGCTCGGCGCAAAGTTGCGCGCGACGCGGCGGATGGCGCAGGCATTCGGAACAAGGTTTGCGCCCAAGCGACGCTGAGCGTCTGCGGGCCGGAGTTCGAGAGACAGACATGGCAATCCCCTACGTTCGCGATATCGAGTTCGAATACGGAGTCGTGCAGCAGGTTTCACCGCTGATCCGGCGGGTGATTGCCAACAATCCGGGGCCGTTCACCTATGTGGGGACTGGCGTCTACATCGTCGGCAGGGGCGAAGTAGCGGTGATCGATCCGGGTCCGGACGATGCGGTGCATTTCGCGGCGCTGAAGGCGGCGCTGGCGGGCGAGACGGTGACGCATGTGCTGGTGAGCCACGGGCATTCGGACCATTCGCCGCTGGCGCAGCCGCTGGCCGACTGGGCGGGTTGCAAGACCTACTCGAAGAATTGCGGCGTTCCGACCGCCAAGGGCGAACTGGGCAGCGCCGACGATCTCGGCTTCATGCCGGACGTCAAGGTGGGCGACGGAACGGTGATCTCCGGACCGGGCTGGACGCTCGATGTGATCGAGACGCCGGGGCACACGTGCAACCATCTCTGCTTCGGCCTGCGCGAGGAGAATGCCTGTTTCTCGGGCGACCATATCATGGGTTGGTCGACGACCGTCGTGGCGCCGCCGGATGGCGACATGGGCGACTATATGCGCAGTCTGGAGAAGATCCGTGCGCTGAATTTCGACATCCTGTGGCCGGCGCATGGCGACCCGGTGCGCGGCAAGGATTTCGTCAATCATTTCATCACCGAATATGCCGAACATCGCCGCGAGCGCGAGCGGGCAATCCTGTTCCACCTGTCGAGCGGCGAACGGTCGATCCCGAACATGGTGAAGGATATGTACAAGGACGTGGACAAGCGCCTGCATCCAGCGGCGGCGATGTCCGTGCTCGGTCACATGGTCGAACTGATCAAGACCGGCCGGGTCGCCACCGCCGATGCCAAGCCGACCGTGCGGTCGGAATTCGAACTGGTCCGTACGACCGCCTGAATGGTCAGCGCGTGCTGAGGCCGATGCGGCGGCCGGCGGACAGGTAGTTCGCGGCGGCGACGATGGCGTCCGCATCGATCATGAAATGCCGGTAGAGATCGTCGATCGTGCCGGTCTGGCCGAAATGCTCGACGCCGAGCGGCGTCACCGCATGGCCTTTCACCCCGCCGATCCAGGCCAGCGTCGCCGGGTGGCCATCGGTCACGGTGATCAACTGGCAATGCGGCGGTACGCCGTCCATCAGCCGTTCGATCTGGCTCTTGGCATTGCGCTGCCCGCGCGCGCGGGCCCGCCGCGCCGCCGTCCATCCTGAGTTCAGTCTGTCTGCGGAGGTTACCGCCAGCACGCCGATATCGCGCCGGCCCTCGCCGATGCGCGCTGCGGCCTTGATCGCTTCCGGCGCGATCACGCCCTGATAGGCAATCACGACTTCGGCATTCGGTCCCGGTTGGCGCAGCCAGTAGCCGCCGTCGATCACGCCTTGCCGGAAGGCGGCGTCGTCGCGCTTCCGGACGCGCACCTGTTCCAGCGGCCGGGTCGAAAGGCGCAGGTAAACCGAGCCGCCGGTCTCGTCGCGCAGCCAGGTGCGCTCGTCGGGGTCGCCCTCGCCATTGCGCTGCAGATAGTCGAAGCTCCAGTCCATGATGATCGACAATTCATCGAGGAAAGCCGGTTCGAACGAGACGAGCCCGTCCTGGCTCATGCCGATCAGCTGCGCGCCGATCGACTGGTGCGCGCCGCCCTCCGGCGCCAGCGTCACGCCGCTGGGGGTGCCGGCAATGATGAAGCGCGCGTCCTGGTAACAGGCATAGTTCAGCGCATCGAGGCCGCGCGCGATGAACGGATCATACACCGTGCCGATGGGGATCAGCCGCTCGCCGAACAGCGAATGCGACAGGCCTGCTGCGCCGAGC
>JBGSKI010000070.1:0-3662 GCA_041741315.1 Hyphomonas sp.
GCACCAGCAGCACCTTGTCCGACTGTAACGCCACATAGGCCACGCCGGTCCGCTCAGGTTTGGCGGCCTTGGCCGGTTTGACCGGGTAGGCTTCCGGAGCGCCGCCACGGGCGCCTGAACATAGCGTTTTCAAGGGACAAGCGGCGCAATTCGGCTTTGCCGGCGTGCAGACTGTCGCGCCGAGGTCCATCAGCGCCTCGGCGAAATCGCCGGGACGGTCCGCAGGCACGAGGCCGGCGACGGTGGCGTGGATGATCTTCTTCGCCGCCTTCCAATCGCCTTCGAGGGCCAACAGGCGCGCGAACACCCTATCGACGTTGCCATCGACCGCCGCTGCCCGTTCGCCGAAGGCCAGAGCAGCGATGGCACCCGCCGTGTAAGGCCCGATTCCCGGCAGTTTCCGAAGGTCCGCCTCGGTCTCCGGAAACCCGCCCAGCGCCGCGACTTCGCGCGCGCATTTCAGCAGGTTGCGGGCCCTCGCATAGTAGCCAAGCCCCGCCCACGCCGCCAACACGTCCTCGTCCCGCGCCGCCGCCAGCGCCTCGACCGTCGGCCACCGCCTTGTAAATTCTATGAAATATGGCGTTCCGTGCGGGATCGTCGTCTGCTGCAGCATGATCTCCGCCAGCCAGACGGCATACGGGTCCCGCGCTACGCCCGGCGGACTGCGCCAGGCCAGGTCGCGTCGATGGCGGTCGAACCAGGCGAGCAGCTTGCCGGGCAGGGTCTTCAAATCTGTGTGCTTCGGCACGCTTTGCCTTCCCGTGGCCACGCTTGTGGTGCAATCTCAGGCGAATGGTCACGAGATCAAGCCTTGATCCCATTGAGGAAGCCCGCGCGCGGGTCAGACTGCGGTATTTGCGGGGGAAAAAGGCGCATCCCGGCATTCCGCAGGTGGGGATGGCGGCGGAGCGGATCGTGCGCAAGTCGGGCGGCGCGAAGATGCCCGCCATCGAAATGCTGAAGGCCAGATGGCGCGAAATCGCCGGCGAACAGCTGTGGAAATACTGCCGTCCGGAGAAACTGTCCGGCGGAAAGAATGGCCGGATCCTCGTTCTGCGCGTGCTGCCACAGGCTGCGCCGATCGTGCAGCACCAGTCCGAGACGATCCGCGAACGTGTTTCGATTGCTGCAGGCGGCGACGTAACGGGCATCCGTATCGTCCAGGGTCCGCTGACCGGTGGTCCGGTACCGGCGCCGCGGCGGAAAGTGCGGGCTCTTTCCCCGGCTGAGCGGACCGAGTTGGAATCAGGCGCCGCCGGCATCCAGGATGACCGGCTGCGTGCTGCAATTGTTGCGCTCGGGGCAGCTGTGCTAAGCGCGGAGGAGCCCGGAAACAGTCCCGAAAAGAGTACCGAAAAATGACCATAAACTGTTCCGATACAGCCCTAAAGTGTACCGAAACTATGGACAGTTTGCTTCGCCGTCTTGCAATCGCCGCCATCCTGACCCTTTCGGCGTTCGCCGGACACGCCTCCGCCGAGTGGACCGAAGGCCCACCTGACGAGGAACTCGGCTTTGCCCTCGGCAGCCCCGACGCCCCCCTCACCGTGATCGAGTACTTCTCCCCCACATGCAGCCACTGCAAGCATTTCGAGGAGGACATCATGCCCTCCGTCGAGGAGAACTATATCGCCACCGGCAAGGTCCGCTTCGTGATGCGCGAATACCTGCGCAACGATCTCGACACGGCGATCCTCAGCCAGGCCCGCTGCCTCGCCCCCGACAAGGGCCTCGCCTACCTGCGCGACGTCTTCACCCGGCAGGAAGACATGTTCGCCGCCGCGAAAAAGGGCGAGACCTCGACCCTTCTGGTCGAGATCGGCACGTCCTACGGAATCGCCACCAAGGCGGACTTCGACCGGTGCTTCAAGGACATGAACATCCGCTTCGACATGATGACGGTTCAGGAGTCGGCGGACCACTACGACGTCCAGTCGACCCCGACACTGGTGATTGGCAATCTCGTGAAGCCGGGCGACCAGGACATCCTGACGCCGGAAGCCTTCGCCGCCTTCCTCGACGCCCAACTCGCCGCAAAAGCCCCCGCCGATCCCAGCTGAACCCAAAAGTTAACAGAAGCCCCCGCTTCAGTTAACCAATTGGCAACCCAAACGACTCATTCCTTAACGCGAAGGCCATGACCATGACGTTTCTTTCCCGACGCACAGCCCTTGTCGCCCTGTCGGCGCTCGCCCTTGTGGCATGCGGCGACAAGACCGGCGCCAGCACGGCACCCGGCACCAAGGCCGCAGCCGTCGCAGGCGACCACACCAAGGGCAGCCCCGACGCCAAGATCACGATCATCGAGTACGCCTCGCCGACCTGCCCGGCCTGCAAGTTCTTCCATGAATCTGTCCTGCCGGAAATCGAAACGAACTATGTCGATACCGGCAAGGTCCAGTTCATCTTCCGCGAATACCCGATCCACGGCGAAGTCGACGTGGCCTCTTATGTGCTGGCCATGTGCGCCGGCGAGGACAAGTATTTCGACGTCCTGGGCGACCTCTTCGACAACCAGGACGGCGTGGTCGACTCGGCCCGCAACGGCCTGCTGAAGGCAACGCTGCAGACGATCGGCAAGCGCCACGGCATCGAGACCGAAGCTGCGTTCGACGCCTGCATGAAGAACCGCGACTATCGCGTCCGCCTGGCCGACACCTACCAGCAGGCCAATGACACATACGCGGTCGACAGCACGCCGACCTTCGTCATCAATGGCAGCGTCTTCAAGTTCGACGGCGAGTTACGCACGGCCGAGGGATTCAGCAAACATCTTGACGGGCTGCTGGCCGACGGCGCTGGCGCGCCGGAGCAATAGATTCAGGGAGCCGGCATGCAGATCACCGAGATTCGGATTGCCGGCTTCAAGTCGTTCGTCGACCCGCAGACCTTTCCCGTCGAACCCGGCCTGACCGGGATTGTCGGCCCGAACGGGTGCGGCAAGTCCAACCTGCTCGAAGCGCTGCGCTGGGCCATGGGGGCAAGTTCCGCCAAGGCGATGCGCGGCGGCGAGATGGACGACCTGATCTTTTCCGGATCGCAGGGCCGCCCGGCCCGCGAGACGGCGGAAGTGACGCTGGTGCTCGACAATTCCAGCCGCACCGCGCCGCCGGAATTCAACAGCGCCGACACGCTTGAAATCGTCCGCAAGCTGAAGCGCGGGGCCGGGTCGGCCTACAAGCTGAATGGCCGGGCCGTGCGTTCGAAGGACGTGACCTTGCTGTTCGCAGACGCCTCGACCGGTGCGAACTCGCCGGCGCTGGTCCGGCAGGGGCAGATATCCGAACTGATCGGATCGAAACCGCAGAACCGCCGCCGCATCTTAGAGGAAGCCGCAGGGATCGCCGGCCTCAACACGCGCCGGCACGACGCAGAACTGAAACTCAACGGTGCCGAGGCCAATCTCGAGCGCCTGTCGGAAGTGTCCGCCGAAGTCGAACGCCAACTGGCGAGCCTGAAGCGGCAGGTGACGAAGGCGCGCAAGTACAAGGCGCTGTCGGAAGAGATCCAGGCGCTGGACGCGCTCGTCGCGCACCTGCGCTGGCATGAAGCGAAGCTCGCCTGCGAAGTGTCACGCGAACGCCTCGAGGAGACCCGGCGCCAGGTCGAGGACCTGTCGCGGCAGGATGCGCTGTGCGAACGCGCGCGCATCGAGGCCG
>JBGSKI010000071.1:0-4658 GCA_041741315.1 Hyphomonas sp.
ACCCGCGCAATCGTATCCACGCCCTTCAACTCCCGCTCCATCCGCTCGCAAAACGCGGATGGTCAAACACTCCAAACGGGGGGTCAAAGTTGGACGCCGATAACCCCGCCTAAGGGGTCAAACTTGCACGCCGAAACACACTGGACCTGCAGATGCGTCTTGAAGCAGCAGGATTCCATGTTGCCGGTCCGGCTGCCCGAGTCTCCGACGCGCTCGCGATTCTGAATGCCGAAAAGGTTGACGCTGCCTTGCTGGACATGAACATCATCGGGTCGACATCTATCCCCATCGCAGAAAGGCTTGCGGCCGACGGGACGCCCTTCATCTTCGTTTCCGGCAACGATTCGACCCGGTTGCCGGAGGAATTCTCCGGCCGGCCGATCACAACCAAACCCATCGACTACCAGCGCCTGATCGGCCAGGTGCGTGTCATCTGTGGGCTGGATCAGGGTACGCCCTCTACATAGACCGGCGCGGCGCGCCCGAAAGCGGTTCTCCCTCTTCGCCTTTACCTGCATTCCGTCCGTAACCGTGCTTTTTCAGCAGGCCGCGGAACTGGTGGTAGGTCAAACCCAGCGCGTCGGCAGCCTGGCCCTGGTGTCCCTTCGAAAAACTCAGTGCCTCGTCGATCAACCGCATCTCGAACGCGGCGACCTGGGCATTGAAATCCGCCGAAACCGATGGATCGATCCGCCCGGCAGGTTGCGCCAGGACCGGCTTTGTCTGTCCGTGCCCGGCCGTATGCGGCGCTGGCGGCCGCCAGGGCGACAGGAACGGATCGAGCGCGGCCGGATCGAACACAACCGGCTCACCCGGCGAAAGAAGCATCGACCGGTGGGCCAGGCGCTGGGCGAAATTGCGCAACTCCCTGACATTGCCCGGCCAGTCATGCGACTCGATCGCCGCGATCGCCGATGGTGCAAAGCCCGGAAAATCCTGCGCCATCTCGACTGCCATGCGCCGGGCGAAATGATCGGCCAGCAGGCTCGCATCGCCGCGCCGGACGCGCAGCGGCGGCAGGGTGATGACATCGAAGGCGAGCCGGTCGAGCAGGTCGGCGCGAAAGTTCCCCTGCTCCACCATGGCCGGAAGGTCGCCATTCGTGGCTGCAACGATCCGGACGTTGGTGGTCAGGACGCGCGAACCGCCGAGGCGCTGGAACTCGCCATACTCGACCACTCGCAGCAGTTTCTCCTGCACCTGCTGGCTGGCCGTGGCGATTTCATCCAGAAAGATCGTGCCGCCATCGGCGAGTTCGAACCGGCCCTTGCGCTGCTCCGTGGCGCCGGTGAACGCCCCGCGCTCGTGGCCGAACAGTTCGGAATCGAGCAGCGTCTCCGACAGCGCAGCGCAATTGACCTTCACGAAAGGGCCTTCCCACCGTTTTGACAGGAAATGCAGGCGTTCGCCGATCAGTTCCTTGCCAGTCCCCCGCTCGCCGATCACCAGGATCGGCCGTTCCAATGGAGCGACCCTGGAAACATGCTCCTGAGCGCTGAGCCAGACCGGGGATTCCCCGATGAGTTTTGTTGTGTCATCGATCATTTGGTAAATTTAGCCTATGTGATTGGTCAATTATACCATTCATTTTGCTTTTTCTACTAACTGAAGTGACCTGCGCGCGCGCTCAAAACTTTTTTATTTAAATTTTTCAATGCACTAACTAATTAACCGCAAACTGGCACGGTCCTTGAAACTGGGAAAGGGCTCAGAGCGACAGGGCGTTGCTCAAACCCAAGAAGGACGAACTGACATGGACGACCGCGAATTCCGCACCGAAACCCGATCAGACGCTGGCCGGTTCGGCCGGTGGCTGTCGACCCGCCCGGCTGAGACCTGGATGTTCTTTGCCGTTGGCGTCTTCTTCGGCGGCTTCTTCTTCTAACCCCTCCCTGACACGAAAGGACACCACAATGGGTCTGTTTTCCCGCCTCGGTGACATCGTCAACTCGAACATCAATGCCATGCTCGACTCTGCCGAAAACCCCGAAAAGATCGCTCGCCTCATCATCCAGGAAATGGAAGATACGCTGGTTGAAGTTCGCACTGCTGCTGCCCGCGCCATGGCCGACAAGAAGGAAATGGAACGCGACATCGTCCATTTCTCCCAGTCTCGTGACGAGTGGGCCAACAAGGCAGAGCTCGCCATCGACAAGGGTCGCGAAGACCTGGCTCGCGGCGCGCTAATCGCCAAGCAGAAGGCCGAAGCCGAAATTGAGCGCCGCAAGGCCGCGATGGGCGCAGCCGAAGAAGCCTTCGAAAAGCGCCAGGAAGACCTGGCAAAGCTGCAGGCGAAACTCGACGAAGCGAAAGCCAAGGCCCGCGCCTTGATGATGCGTCGCGAAGCCGCCGAACAGCGGATCCGGATGCGTAGCCAGGTTTATGACGGCCGCGTCGACGAAGCGCTTGCCCGCTACGGCAATCTCGAGCGCAAGGTCGACGAAATGGAAGCCTATGCCGACACGATCAAGGGCCGCGAGCCAAGCCTCGAAGCGCAATTCGCTGCTCTTGAGCAGGACGAAAGCGTCGAGAAGGAACTCGCCGCCCTGAAGGCTCGCCGCTCCAAGGCCTCGTCGAAGAAAGCGGAGGGTTGATCCATGCTGTTCTCTTTTGTCGTCCTCGGCGGTGTCCTGACCATGCTGTGCGCCCCCGGACTGATTGCCATGTCGGTTGAAGACCGCCGGCGCAATTCGAACGAGGGTGCCTGATGGGCGGCGAATTCGTCATCGCGATCGTCGCCATCTCGTCGATCTTCATCATCCTCCCAGGGATGATCTTCCACTATGTCACGCTGTGGCGCCGCCAGAAGACGCTCCAGCCAAATGACGAACGGATGCTGGAAGATCTCTGGCGGTCGGCCAAGGCGATGGAACGCCGGATCGAAACCCTCGAGGCCCTGCTCGACAGGTCCGAGGCAGACGTTCCACGCCGACCAGCCCGCCCGTCCCGCTCCACATTCGAAGACTGAGGAAATCCTTCATGTCCCGCTCATACGACCCCTACACTTCCCCCAATCCGAGACGCTTCTACCGGTCCCGCAAGGACAAGGTCATTGGCGGCGTCTGCGGCGGCCTGGCCGACCGCTTCGGCTGGGAACCGACGCTTGTCCGCATCGTCGCCGTCCTGCTCCTGATCTTTGTCGGTGGCCCGGTGATCTTCGTTTCCTATCTCGTGGTGATGATGATCACGCCCTATGCCCCTTTGGGGTATGGCAGCGTCAGTCCCGATGAAGATGCCTTCTGGCGCGGCGTATCGGACCGGCCACGGGCCACGTTCGGCACCATCAAGTACACGTTCATGGATCTCGATGAGCGTCTGAAAAACATCGAACGCACAGTCACCTCCGACGAGTGGCGGCTGCGCCGGGAATTTCGCGACCTCGAAAGCGGCAACTAGACCGCAGGTCGTCACCTACAGGATTCACACGGACAAAGGACCGGAAAAATGCGCAAGGGGACCCTTCTTTATAACAACTGGCTGCTGTGTGGCGCCGCTATCCTGATCATCGTCCTGGTGGCACTGGTTTCCGCTTGGCAAGGTCACATGGCGCTCGAATTCGGCGGGCTGGAACTATCATTCACACCGCACGAGGAAGGCGGGCTCCGGCTTAGCCTCCTGAAAACAGCGTGATCGCCTCAGACCTCTCCGCGCCGCAAGGCGCGGAAGAGCACCCGCATCGCGCTGACTGCCTCCAGCGAAGCGCGGGATGCCGCAGACGGCGCCACTGACAGGTGCGCGGCAAGCACCGCTCCTGCCCAAGGGCCCCAGGTGAAACCCCGGGCACCAAAGCCCGTCACGACAAAAATCCCGTCCATCAAGGGGGCGTCCGCATCTGCAGGGCGCCCCTTCCGCATTCCGGCAAAGGTTTCCAGGACAGCTGGCTGGTCCGGCACCGCACCGACGACCGGCAGACGGTCGGCGGTCGTGGCACGCAGTCCGGCGCGGGACCGCACCTCGCCGGAGCGAGCGTCATGGATCCACCAAGGCGACAGTATCTCGAGTCCACGTAGATTCTCAGCCTGTGCGTGTTTGGATGTCTCCGGGCGTGTGCCCCGTTCCGCGAGCTCGAACGTCGCACCCCACAGGCGCCGATGCCCAAGTGCCAACGCATAGGTGCCGGATGTGACCGCAGAAGGCGGCGCGTCCGCTGGACCATCGGTGACATCCACCTGGCCAAGTCGGGGCGCAAGCTCCAACCACGGCAACGTCTCCGAAACGTCCATCCCGTTTGCCAGGACAATTGCATCGAAGCGTTCTCCATCGACTGTCCGTTCCCGCAGATCGATGACTGGCTCGGCGTCGAACCGGGCCTCCACGCCCTCGAGAAGCGCCGGGATCAGGCGCTTCGGCTGAAGGATCATTGCCCGCTTGTGCAACAAGCCGCCGCCTGAAAGCGCTTCGAGATCCTCCAGCGGCAGCGATGGATCGGCGAGCAAGCGCTCGAAGCGCGCCCGCTCCGCTTCATCCTTCGGCACCTGCCGCACATCCGTTTCGGTGACGCCCGGAAGCCCCTTGTAAGCCTGCCGCGCCGACAGGTAGGCATCGACAAGCAGCCGCGCCTGCATGGTGTCCCCGGCATCGAGACGTGGCATCAGCAGCGCCAGCGGGTTGCCGCTGGCCGCAGCCGCCGGTTCTGGGGCGCGTTCGAATACGGTGCC
>JBGSKI010000072.1:0-8654 GCA_041741315.1 Hyphomonas sp.
GGAGGCGGCACGGGTCAGCGCTTCGAGCGTCAGTTCGGAGGCATAGCCCGCGCCCTGTGCCTCGCCGGCCACGACCCGCAGGCCGAAGCCCTGATCGGTGTCGAAGGAGGCGGATTTCAGCCGGCCATCGTCGAACACGAAGCTTTCGGAGCGCGAGCGCTCGATGAACAGGTCACCATCATCGCCGCCTTGGACGGCGTCGGCGAGGATGCGGGAAGCGGCGGAGATGTCGAAGGGGAGGGCTGAATCAGTCATCCCACCTAGATGCGCAGCTCGGGGCGGCCCGGCAAGGGCGCGCCTGATCTTTCGGTGCGGCCGCTATGGAGCTGAGACGCAGCCGGCACCCTCCAGATCGGACTGACCGGTCGTCCAGCGGAAAGCGTTTTCCAGCAGCAGCCGGTTGGCCGGGTTGTCATAGGCCAGCTCCTCATGGCCCAGGGCCGAGTAGAAGGCCCGGCCGGAGCCCGGACAGGTAACCCAGACGACGGGATGGTTGATCGCGCCTTCGCCCATTCGCAGGTCTTCCTTGCCGTACACGCGATTGAACGGCGAATAGGTCGCCTCCTCGACGCCGGCGAGCACGATCATGCCATGGTCCTGCGCCCGGCTGTCGAACGTGTACCATTCCTCGCTGTGCTGGAAGCTGGCCGGCAGGCCCTGCATCACGGGGTGAGCGGGGGCGAGAACATCGACCCGGGCCTGCTGGATCTGCGGATCGGCGGGATGCGACACGAACAACGGTCCGATCAGGTCGTCCTTGTACCAGTCCCAGTCGGAATGGCTCGAATCGCCGGACCCGTGAATGCCCATCCACGCGCCACCTGCCTCGAGCCAGACCTGAAAGGCCGCTTCCTGTTCGGGCGACAGGGCATCGCCGGTCATGTTGTTGAACACGACCAGCTTGAACCGGCCGAGCTGTCCGGGATTGAACACCGCGCCATTGGCTGTGGTGAAGACGGCCCAGCCATTCTTGCGGGCCAGGTCGACAAAGTACCGGTCGGCCCCCGCGATTCCCTCATTGTGCCGCCAGCCTTCGGTCTTGGAGAAGACCAGCATGGCGGGTTCGGCCATGTACTCCGTGATCGCGGGGGGGAGGGTATCGTAATGGGCTGCCGGGGAGGCGCTCGCCGCAGGGGCAGGCGCGTCAGCCTCGGTCGGGCTTGTCGCAGCGACGCAGCCGCTCAGGACGAGCGCTGCGGCAATCGGGAATGCAATGCGAATGGCGGAGGTCTCCTGCTGACGGGTCAGTTCGTGGTCACGGTGAAGCGCGACAATTGCCACTGGGCGCGCTCGAAATCCGGCTTCAGCTCAAGCGACTTCTGGAAGTCGAAATAGGCCCCTTGCAGGTCCCCGAGGTTTTCCTTGGCGATGGCGCGGTTGTAATAGGCCGCGAACAGCTCATCCGTGCCGAGTGCGATCGACTGGTCAAGCGATTCGAGCGCCGAGGCGTAGTCCTTGCTGAAAATGTAGGCCGCCCCTTCGTTCAGCCAGACAGCCCCGCGTTCCGGCTGCAGCTTCTTGGCGGTCGCATAGTCGGACAGGGAGGCGTCATATTTGCCAGACCGCATCCGGAGCACGCCGCGATTCGTGAACGTCGCCGCCCGGTTCTCGAGGCGCATCATTTCCGATTCCAGGGCCTGCGTGCAGGTTTTCTCGCCCTCATGGGGCGAAACCGACTCGAAGCGCGCCGCTTCGTAGCAATCCTTGGCCAGGCCGCCGCCAATGACGGAAACCTGGGCCAAGGCGGACGGGGCAATCAGCAGCGCAATGCCTGCTGCCAGCAGATATGAGCGGGTCATGGAATCCTCCTGTGCGAACGCCGCATTCCTTAGGGATAGACTAGCACCGATGCAGTGCGGGGGCGACAGGCTGCGACAATATTGAGCGCGGAAAGTGGTGGGTTGCCGGGACTCGTTGATGTAGATAGACGGGTGCAGATTCCAACGAGACGAGGATTTCTTCGTGCGACACCGTATTGCCGCTCTATGCGCCGCGCTTCTGGCCGCGCCCGCCTTCGCAGACATTCCCGTCGACAAGGCGCTGGGCTTACAGCCAGCCGCGACCCGCATTGCAGAGCGGATTCATGATTTCCATTTCATGGTCCTGGTGATCATCACCGTAATCACGGTTTTCGTCATGGGCCTGCTCCTGTGGGTCATGGTGTTCCACAACAAACGGGCGAACCCGGTTCCCCGCAAGTTCAGCCACAACACGCTGATCGAGATCATCTGGACGGTCGTTCCAGCCCTCATCCTCGTCGCGATTGCCGGCCAGTCCTTCCCGAACCTGTACTATCAGGACGTTCCGCCGAACCTCGAAAAGGTTCAGGAGAAGGCTAGGCAACTGCTCGCTGACGACAAGTCCAGCCAGTACGATGCATTCGTCAAGGACTACAATCCGGATGCCGCGGCCAAGGGATTCGTGAATGTCAAGGCGCAGGGCAATCAGTGGAACTGGACCTATTCCTATCCAGACATCACCGATGAGTCGGGTGCCCCGCTCGAATTCGTCTCGAACCCGATCCATACCGGCCTCGCTTCTGATCCGAATGATGCCCGCCCGCGCAATCTCGCCGTCGATTATCCGATGGTCGTCCCGGCCGGTCGCTATATCCGCTACTACACCGCCGCTGCCGACGTGATCCATTCCTGGACCGTTCCGGCCTTTGGCGTGAAGACCGATGCCGTGCCGGGCCGCCTCAATGAGGGCTGGTTCCTCGTCGACCAGCCGGGCGTGTATTACGGCCAGTGTTCGGAACTGTGCGGCGTCAACCACGCCTACATGCCGATCGAGGTCCGGGTCGTTCCACAGGCGCAATTCGATACCTGGACCCAACTGATGCTGTCGGGCGACTATGACGCCGCTGCGGCATCCGTTCAGACCATTGCCTCCCTTGAGCCGGCGACCCAACTCGCCGCCATCCACTAATCCCGAGAGAAGAGCCTGTCGCCATGCCTATGGATGAAGTCGCCCTCGACCACCACGACGCCCACGACCACAAGCCCGGATTCTTCGTCCGCTGGCTTTTCTCAACCAACCACAAGGATATCGGCACGCTGTACCTCGTGTTCGCGATGATTGCGGGCATTATCGGTTACACGCTGTCCGGCCTGATCCGCTGGGAACTGAACGAACCGGGCATCGGCCCGATGCTGTGGATCGTCGAGCAACTGCAGGGCGTCCAGGGCGACGCTGCCGTGCAGCAAGCCAAGCATTTCTACAACACCGTGATCACCTATCACGGCCTGATCATGATCTTCTTCATGGTCATGCCCGCCCTGATCGGCGGCTTCGGCAACTGGTTCGTGCCGCTGATGATCGGCGCGCCGGACATGGCCTTCCCGCGCATGAACAATATCTCGTTCTGGCTGACCGTCGGTGCCTTCATCCTGGCCTGTATCTCGATGACGGTTCCGGGCGGCCCGGCGGGCAACGGCTTCGGCGGCGGCTGGGTGCTTTACCCGCCGCTTTCCTCGACCGCCGGTCACCCCGGCCCGGCCATGGACCTGTTGATCCTGTCGCTGCACACCGCCGGTATCGCCTCGATCCTCGGTGCCATCAACTTCATCGTGACCATCCTCAACATGCGCGCACCGGGCATGACGATGCACAAGATGCCGCTGTTCGCCTGGGGCATCCTGGTGACGGCCGTCCTGCTGCTGCTGTCGCTGCCGGTGCTGGCTGCGGCGCTGACCATGCTGTTGACCGACCGGAACTTCGGCTCGCAGTTCTTCAATCCCGCCGGTGGCGGTGACCCGGTCATGTTCCAGCACCTGTTCTGGTTCTTCGGCCATCCCGAAGTCTACATCATGATCCTGCCGGCCTTCGGCATCATCAGCCATATCGTGTCGACCTTCTCGAAGAAGCCGATCTTCGGCTATCTCGGCATGGCCTATGCGATGGTGTCGATTGGCGTCATCGGTTTCGTCGTGTGGGCGCACCACATGTACACCGTCGGCATGGAAGTCGACCTCAAGGCCTACTTCATCGCCGCCACGATGGTCATCGCGGTGCCGACCGGCATCAAGATATTCTCGTGGATCGCGACGATGTGGGGCGGGTCTATCGACTTCAAGGTTCCGATGATCTGGGCGATCGGCTTCATCTTCCTGTTCACCGTCGGCGGTGTGACCGGCGTCGTCCTGGCCAATGCCGGCATCGACCATACGCTGCACGACACCTATTACGTGGTGGCGCACTTCCACTACGTGCTGTCGCTCGGTGCCGTGTTCGGCCTGTTCGCCGGCTGGTACTACTGGTTCGAGAAGATGTTCGGCGTGAAGTACAATGGCTTCCTCGGCGGTCTGCACTTCTGGCTGATGTTCATCGGTTCGAACGTCCTGTTCTTCCCGCAGCACTTCCTCGGCCTGCAGGGCATGCCGCGCCGGTACATCGACTATGCCGACGGGTTCACAACCTGGCACCACATCTCGTCGATTGGCTACGCGATCACCATGGTCGGCACTCTGGTCTTCTTTGTCGGGCTCATCGAAGCGGCGATCCGCCGCCGTCCGGCAGAGGCCAATCCATGGGGCGAAGGCGCCACGACGCTGGAATGGACGCTGCCCTCGCCGCCGCCCTTCCACCAGTATAACGAGCTGCCGCACGTCACGACGGAGGGCGGCCACTAGGCCCCCGCACACATCGTGCGTCCCTTCAACGGCCTCCCGATGCTTCGGGAGGCCGTTCCCGCATCCAGAACCCAGCATAACCGGAAAGGCCGCCCGCATGAATCTCCGCCTGCCCATCGTCGTCGGCATGTATGCCTTCATCGTCGTCTTCCTGCCACGCAATCCATCGGTCGACCGGTTGTTCGACTCGCTGCGGACCATCGATCCGAACATTGCCATATCGGTCTCGGTGGCAGCGCTGGTGGTGGCTGCCATCGGGTTCTTTGTCCTCTGGCGCCGGCCCGGCATCATGAATTACCGCCCGACGCGCTGGCTGGTCATCCTCAATTCCGGCCTGATCGGCATCGCTTTCGCAGCGGTGTTCGACGTGATGGAGCGTCTGTCCGGCGCGGCGACCGATGTGATCAGCCTGATCCTGGTGCCGGCCGCCTTCATGATCGCCGAGGGCGTCTACCTCGCCATCGACTGGCGCCTGAACCGCAAGTTCGACGAGGAATGACCTCAGCAGGGGTGCATTTGTCACGCTGCCGGACGGCGCAAAGCTTGGCATATGCGTCCGGAAGCCGATAGAACACGCCAAAACGCCAAAGTCAGGCTATCAGACACCCATGACCGACCAGACCGCCCCTTCTGAAGGCGCACAGAAGCGCTACGCCACGGCGAACGATTACGTTCAGCTGATGAAGCCGCGCATCATGATGCTGGTCGTGTTCACGGCCGTCGCTGGCCTCGTGGCTGCAACTGGCGTTACAGGACACGCGATGAACCCTGTCATGGCGGCCATCGCCGTGCTGGCCGTGGCGCTCGGCTCGGGCGCCGCCGGGGCGATCAACATGTGGTACGATTCCGATATCGACCTGATCATGACCCGCACCTCGACCCGGCCAATCCCGTCGGGCGCCGTGCCGCGGGAAGAGGCCATCGCGATGGGCCTGATCATGTCGGGCGTTTCGGTGATGCTGATGTGGCTGGCCTCGAACTGGCTCGCCGCCGCGCTGCTCGCCTTCTCGATCTTCTATTATGGCGTCATCTACACGATGTGGCTGAAGCGCTCGACGCCGCAGAATATCGTGATCGGCGGCGGAGCAGGGGCGTTCCCGCCGGTCATCGGTTGGGCTGCCGTCACCGGCAATGTGCCGCTCGACGCGTGGATCCTGTTTGCCATCATCTTCTTCTGGACCCCGCCGCACTTCTGGGCGCTCAGCCTGCTGGCGCATGGCGAATACGAGAAGGCCGGCATCCCGATGTTGCCGGTCACGCACGGCGCGCGCGCGACGCGGATACAGATGCTCGCCTATACCCTTGTGCTTGTAGCTGTGTCGCTGACACCTGTGCTCACCGGGCTCGGCGGCTGGCTTTATGGCGGAGTGGCGATTCTGCTCGGCGCGGTGTTCCTCTGGCACTCGGTGAAAGTCTGGCAATCGAACGCCGGCGGACCGGACGCGACCGGGGCGGACCAGAAGGGTGCGCGCAACATGTTCCTGTTCTCGATTCTTTACCTGTTCGCGCTGTTCGCCGCTCTGATCGCCGAGTATGCCCTGCCGCTCCACTTTCCGGTGATCGTCTCCTGATATGGTCAAGCCTGTCCCCCCCGTTTCCGAGGAAATGCGTGCCCGCAAGCGGCGCAATCTATGGCTCGGCCTCGCGCTTGGCGGATTCGTCGTGCTGGTCGGCCTGACCACGGCCATCCGGCTCGCAGATGCCAATGAGGGCAATGTCAGCTTTTACTACAACACCGACGATTCCCGGCAGGCCGATGGCGCAAAACCCGAACTGCCGCCCGGCATGACACCGGACCAGGCCGCGCCGCCGCCGAACCTGGCCGCCGAACCGCCGGCCTCGGAGCCGGAAGAGGCGGCACCGCAATGAAACGCTCGAACTCCCTTGTCGCGGCAGCATCGGGTGCCGTGATTCTGGGAATGCTGGGCCTCGGCTTTGCCGCCGACCCGCTCTACAAGACGTTCTGCAAGGTCACCGGCTATGGCGGCACGACCCGCATCGCGACTGCCGCACCGACGGGCATAGCCGACAAGGACATCACGGTCCGCTTCGACGCGAATGTCGCCGACACGGCACTGGTCTTCCGGCCGCTGCAGGCGACCGAAACCGTCAAGGTCGGCCAGCACGGCCTCGCCTTTTTCGAGGTGACCAATCCGACGGACAAGGAAATCCGCGTCATCGCGGCCTACAATGTGACACCGCATTTTGCCGGTGAGTATTTCTACAAGCTCGAATGTTTCTGCTTCGACGAACGGATCATAGAAGCTGGCGAGTCGAAAAAATTGCCGGTCGTCTATTACGTTTCGCCGGACATCCTGGACGATCACGTCGCCCGGGATATCGAAACCATCACGCTCAGCTACACATTCTACGAAAGTTCGCACTATTCCGGGCCGAAAAAGCAGGCCGGGACGGGTGCGGCGAATTCAGCAGGTCCGGGCTGAAAGTGTTGCGCTTCCGGGGCGGAGCGGTCTAAACAGCACGAAGATTCTCGGCATAGTTTCAAGGGGCCCGAACCGTCATGGCACACGGCGAAGTCAAACACGATTACCACCTCGTCAATCCGTCGCCCTGGCCTGTGATCGGCGCCGGATCGCTGCTCGTTCTGGCGCTCGGCGCGGTGACGTTCATGAAAGGCCTGTTCGGCCTCGAAAAAGGCACCTGGTGGTTGCTCGCCCTCGGCTTCGCCCTCGTCATCTGGGTAATGACCGGCTGGTGGCGCGAAGTGATCAAGGAAGGCCGGACCGGCGACCATACGCCGGTCGTGTCAATCGGCCTGCGCTACGGCATGATCCTGTTCATCGCTTCGGAAGTGATGTTCTTCGTCGGCTGGTTCTGGAGCTTCTTCGAGTTCGCGATTTACCACGGGGCCCGCGTCGGCAGCCGCTGGGATTCGCTGAACCCGCTCTTCGCCGACAGCCTTGCGCGCTTCAAGGGCTGGCCGCCGGCCGGCGTGGAAACCTTCGACCCATTCCACCTGCCGCTGATCAACACCCTGATCCTGCTCCTGTCCGGCACCACGGTCACTTGGGCGCACCATGCGCTGCAGCACAATGACCGGTCGGGCGCCAAGCTCGGCCTCCTGCTCACAGTCATTCTCGGCATGGGTTTCACGGCGCTGCAGGCCTTCGAATACAGCCACGCCCAGTTCACCTATGACGGCACGCTGTATGGCTCGGCCTTCTTCATGGCGACCGGCTTCCATGGCGCACACGTCGTCATCGGCACACTGTTCCTGATCGTCTGCCTGCTGCGCATCATGGCTGGCGGAATGACGCCGCAGAAGCATCTCGGCTTCGAATTCGCCGCCTGGTACTGGCACTTCGTCGACGTCGTGTGGCTCTTCCTCTTCGCCTTCGTCTATGTGGTTCCGTACCTCGTATACGGGGCTGCGGGGCACTAGCCGGCCCGCAGATGCATCGACCTCATGGCCCGCCGGTGCTGCAACGCCCGGCGGGCTTTTGATTCCCGCCTCCCGGTTCAGGATTTCAGATCATGATGTTCCGCCCCTTGCCCGTGATGACCGTGCTGACCCTGATCAGTCTCGGCATCCTCCTGTGGCTGGGCCAGTGGCAGTACGGCCGCTACCTCGAAAAGATGGCCGTGGACGAGCAGGAGCCAGCCTGGACCCAGCTCGAAGGCGCCATCGTCCCGGACAGCGAAGCCTTCGTCTATGCCTATGCTGAGGGCGTCGGTGGCTGGCGCCGGGTCGCGGCCATCGACACCGGCAAGGCGCTGGTCTTTACCACGCTGCAGCTTGAAGACGCCGTCGAAACCCCGGCCCGGTGTCTCGGTACAGCCTGCCGGGACGGCGAGCCCTATTCGGCGCGCGGCATCTTCAAGGCGGCGTACAAGCGCAATGCCTTCACAGCGACCGACTCGCCCGCCCAGCGGCAGTTCTATGCGCTCGTGCCCTCGCGCCTCGCCGAAATCCTGCCGGAGGCCGAGCGCGCCCGCGTCTCTGCCGACCTGTTCGAGCCGGAAAGCCTGCCCATCGTTTCGGACGGCCGCACGGCGCTCGGC
>JBGSKI010000073.1:0-2477 GCA_041741315.1 Hyphomonas sp.
GCCGAAGCCACGGCATCCCCCGTCAAGCTCAACCATCCCTGGTGCGCCAGCTTTTGCGTCCTCGGCGGCGGCTCCTGCTCGGCCTGATCGCACTCCCCGCCCTTGATGCGCTCCGCCCGGGCTGCCACATGGGGGCGTCACGAGGATAGCCTGCCATGCCCGATACGACCCGCGCGCCCAGCGATTTTGCTGCCAGTTTCCAGATCATCGACCGGCCGGTGCGCGGCCGGGTCGTGCGCATGGGCGCGGCCAGCCTGTCGCCGATCCTGCACCGGCACGATTACCCCAAAAACCTCGCCCGCGTGCTCGGCGAGGCAGTCACGCTGGCCACCCTTGTCGGTTCATCCCTGAAATTCGAGGGCCGGCTTCTGGTCCAGGCCGAGGGCGACGGCCCGGTCAAGATGCTGGTGGCCGAATACCGCTCCGATGGCGGCGTGCGCGGCTATGCCAAATTCGACAGCGAGGCCTGGGACCATCTCGACAGGGTCAACCGGGGCGCTGCCCCGCACATGCCCCAGCTGTTCGGCCCGGCCGGGCGGCTCGCCCTGATCATCGTTCAGGACGATCCCTCGACCCAGCCCTACCAGGGCATCGTGCCGCTCTGGAAGGGCACGCTGGCGGAATGCGCGGAAGACTATTTCGCCCAGTCCGAACAGGTGCCGACGCGTATCAACCTGTCTGTCGCCGAACTCGACCGGCGCGGCGAGCCGCTCGTCTGGGTATCGGCCGGCATGATGACCCAGCGCGTCGCCGCCGACGATGCGCGCGGCGAAACCGGCGAGGCCTGGATCGAGGCGCAAGCCCTCGTCGCCACGCTCACTGATGCCGAACTGGTCGACCCGGACCTGCCGGTGGAGGAACTCCTCTATCGCCTGTTCCACGAACAGGGCGTGATAATGGAACCGCCGGTTCCCGTCGAAGACCGTTGCACCTGCAACCAGGACCGCCTCGTCGCGACGCTCTCCTCGATGCCGGACGAGTCCCTGCGCGACATGGTCGACCCCGACGGCACGCTCGGCATCGACTGCCAGTTCTGCAACCGGCACTATGTCATCCCCATCGAAGACGTCACCGGCGCCCCGAACTAGGGCGGGGACGTCCATCCTTCGGCAAGGCACCGCACCTTTGCCCCTCTCCCAACGGGCTTGCGAGGATCAGCAATCGCACCGCGATTTCCCGGGCAAGGGGTCAGGGGTCAGGCTTAGAGCGGAGAGAATTCCCCTCTCCCACAGGGAGAGGGGCTAGGGGTGAGGGGTCACCCGGATTGCGCCGGGCACGGAAGGCTGCGGAACGCGTTCTGCTGAACGTGCGGCACGTTCCGGAAGTAAGGACACGGGGCGATATTGCCACCCCTCACCCCCATTTCCCTCTCCCGGGCAGGAGCAGGCCAGGAATCTATCCTCCCCCACCCGGAACCATGCCAAACTTCCGCACATGGACCCGCACTACATCCCCTTCTTCCGGCACGTCTACGCCCTCTGCTGGCCCTGGCTCTGGTGGAATCTTGTCCGCCTCACGGCCTGGCGCCTGAAGACAGGCCGGCAGGTGTTTGTGCAAGTGGACAAGTTCGGGAACGTCCATGTCCGCTATATCGGCGATGCGCCGAGCCCGGACGATCTGTATACTTACGAGCCGCCCGCAATCCCCCGCTGGGAAACCCAGGCCGCGCGCACCAGCCTGCCCGCCTGCCTCTCAGCAGACGTGTTCATGCCTTTAAGTACAGTTTTCCCTGTTTTATGGACAGGTTCGGACCTCATTATGGACACTTTCCATCCGCCGCGCGGCCCGCCCTAGGCCCGCCCAAGCCCGAATCCATCCTCCCGCACCGGACGGCCCCGCCGCTCCGGCCGTTCGTGCTGGTCCCATCCTCCACCCGCCGCACCACAGTTTCGCAATTGCATCCATCGGCGCACGCTGGCACACCGCAGCGATGAATTTCAAATGGCTTCCCAATGCATTGACCGTCGCCCGCTGCGTGTTCGCGCTGCTCTGTTTTGCCGGCATAGCGGCTGGCGAGCAGGCCCGGCAGGCGGCGCTCGAACAGCTCTGGTTCCAGTTCGCGCTCCTGTCCTTCATGGCCGGCGCGCTGACCGACTATCTCGACGGCTGGCTCGCCCGCAAACTCGATGCGCACAGCCGGTTCGGCGTCTGGCTCGACCCGATCGCCGACAAGGTCCTGGTCGGCCTTGCCCTGCTCGGCCTGTCGCTGGTCCTGCGGTCCTGGGCAATCTACGTCCCGGCTGCCGCGATCATCGGGCGGGACGTGTTCATGACCTGGCTGCGCACCACGCCGAACGGCAAGGCGGTGGTCGATCCGTCGAACCTCGCCAAGTGGAAGACCGGGTTCGAAATGGCCGCGATCATCGGTCTCCTCCTGCCGCTCGCGGCCATGCCCCAGCAGGCCGCCAGCCAGCACACGGCCGGCAATATCCTGACAACAATCGGCGTCGTGGCCCTGGTCGGCCTGCTCTGGGTCG
>JBGSKI010000074.1:0-7355 GCA_041741315.1 Hyphomonas sp.
GGCGTGCGAGCGGTTCGCCGCCGGGCCGCGCTTCAGGAACGGTGCCTTTGTCCATCCTGTCCGCCTGCGCCATCTGTTCGGGTGGAGGCGCGGGAGGCTCGCCGCCAGGAGCCGGAATCCGGACGCTGTCCGGCTCCGACAGGGAGAGCGCGGTTTCGCTGGACGAGTGCGGCGCGGAGCCGGAGCCTCCGGCCATCACGAAGATCCCGGTCGCCCCTGCAAGCATGGCCAGTCCCGCAAGACCGAGCGGGCCGCCAAGGTGCAGGGAAGACCAGACTTGCTTCATCTATTTCCCGCCGCCGCTGCTCGCTTTCACCGGGACACGGGCAAGGTTCAGCAGGCCCTCGCCGCAAGGCCGCGTGCACATGTTGGGCGAGCCTTCGAGCGGGGTCGTACCCGGATAATCCGTGCACAGGCCCGAGCATTGCAGCGGTTGGCGGGATTCGGTTGCCGCCATCAGCGTCTGTTCCAGTTCCGCCGGGGTTGCCGCCGGATCGCGCGACTTCAGCAGCGCGAGCGCCGCCGAGACATGCGGGGCGGCCATCGAGGTGCCCTGCATGTAGGCATAGTAGCAGTCGGCGACGGCTTCGCCGGTGACCGGGTCGTAGCAGTTCGACGAGGCCTTGGTGGAGAGGATGCCGTCGACATGATTGTCGTTATCATCGTCGGCCTTCATCTCGCCGCCGGGCGCGAGGATGTCGACTTCCGGGCCGAAGTTCGAATAGGACGCGATCGCCCCGATGGCATTGCCGGCCGCCACCGAGATGACATTGTTGCAGCCGCCGGGCGCGTAGAACTGCGTCTCGATGCGGGCATTGCCGGCCGCTGCGACGACAATCGCGCCGCGCTCGGTGACCGAGTCGATGGCGTCCTGCAGGGAGGCGGGGCAGTATTCGAACAGGCCGATCGACAGGTTGATGATGTCGGCCGGATTGTCGTTCCAGATCTCACCGCCGTCTGCGGATTCCGCCGGGATCAGGCCGGCGGCCCAGCGGATCGCGTCATTGATGTCGGACAGGCGGCCGCCGCATTTGCCGAGGGCGCGGACCGGCACGATCTTGACGTTCCAGGCACCGCCAGCGACGCCGGCGCCATTGTTGGAGGCGGCTGCGCCGATGGTTCCGGCGACATGGGTTCCGTGGAAGGAATCCTGGGCCCCCGGGACAGACGGGTTGCAGAGGTCGCCCGGATCGTTCGGGTCGGAGTCGCGTCCGTCGCCGTCATTGCCCATGCGCGGATCGGAGACCATGTCCCAGCCCGGCGCGATGTTCGGCGAATTCAGGATGTCCGGATGGTTCAGCTGCAGGCCGGTATCGACCACGGCGACGACGACGCCGGCAGATCCTTCCGTACCCTGACGGGACCAGAAATCCTGGAAGCTGGCGCCGCCGAGGGACTGGCCTGCGCCGGAGCCGTAATTCTTGAAGTTCCACTGCAGCGGCCAGAGCGGGTCATTCGGTTCGACATCGACCGGCGTGACGGGCTTGGGCGTCGTCGTGCCGGTCGTGGAACCGGTCGTGCCCGTGGTTCCGGTCGAGCCGGTGCTGCCGCCCGGAGGCGTGACCTTGTCGTTCTTCTTGGGCGGGCGGATGAACTGCGTCTCGAAGACATAGTCCTTCTCGACATATTCGAACTGTCCGGAATCGCGGAGTTCCTGGATGAAGCACTCGGTGGCGTGCGCGGGGTTCGCCTGGATCGCCTCGAGGCTTTCGTTTTCAGGGCAGCCCTGGCCATCGTCCAGGGCGATAAAGTCTGCTTCCGGCTTGCCGGCTTCCTCAGGGCTGAACTGGGTCGGATCGGCGCCGGAGCGGCCGATCTGGATGACCATCTGGCCTTCCCGCGACAGGGTGACTTCGCCGGCCATCTTGTACTTGGTCAGGGCGTCCAGCATGACCGTGTTGGCATCGGTCTGGGCCTCGATCGCATCGCGGGTCACCACCGACCGGCGGGCCAGCTTGCGGGCGGCGATCTGTTCCTTCACCGGCGCTTCTTCGAGCGAACGGGGCGCCAGAGAGCGGGTCTTGAGGACGGGCGCAGGTTCGACCTCGGCAACCTGTTTGAGGTCGCGCGTCGCCTGTTCGATGTCGTCCATCGATTTCTGACGCGCTTTCGGATCGAGCATGATCTTGCGGCGCATAGGCACATAGCCGGTGTCGCTGCGGATCGACGGAACGCTGAGACCGCGCGTGACCGGTGGCGCTGTCACGGCCGGGGCAGTGCCGTCGCCGGATGCCGGTTCGTCCTGGGCGGCGGCTTCGTTGACGAATTCCTCGGCGGCCTCGTCGGAGACCTCGCTGGCGACGTCCTCCAGCATGTCCGGGTCGTCCAGATAGAGCGCATCATCCTCGATTTCGGCCATGGCCGGGGCATCGGGAATGCCTTCCGGCTTGGCAACGACGGAAAGGACCGCGAACATCGGCCGGGTTTCCGCCTCGCCGGTCAGGTCGCTGCGGATGGGTTCGGCGATGGCACGCGCCTCGACCGGCACGGTGCGCATCGAAGACGTCTCGCTCTTGTCGACCACCGTTTCCCCGGTGATCTGCTTGACCGAGGCCGAGGCGACTTCCTTGACGCCCTTCAGGCGCTCGCCCTGCCGGTCGCAGGCAGAAAGAAGCAGAATACCAGTCAGCGCCGTGCCGATCAGCAGGCCTGCCGTTTTTGCAGTTACAGTCGCCATGAGTAGATTTCCCGTAGATGTGCCAAAGGACGCCCCGCTTCCCTACGTTAACCGTATGGAAAGATTATGACGCCGGGCGGGCCTTGTCCAACGTAAACCCGCAGCAGGTGTGTGGGCGCGGGATTCTTGCCGGACCGGCTCTGGACATTTGCGGCGGCGGAGCAGAAGAGGATTCATGCGCGAGGGGTCCGTCTTGCCACCAGATCAGTCGCGTCCCGACCGCCGGGGCGCCTTCATTCTTCTCTTCTTCGCCCTGATGGCGATCGGGGCCGGCAACACGATGCTGCTGGCCGCCGTGCTGCCGCAGCTGACCCGCGAGATGCAGATGCCGGACTGGATGGCGGGGGCGGTGTTTTCCCTGTCGGCGCTGCTCTGGTCGCTGACCTCGCCCTTCTGGGGCGCGCGGTCGAACGAGTGGGGCCGCCGCAAGGTCGCCGCGATCGGCCTCGCCGGATATTCGGTCTCGATGTTCCTGATCTGGGTGACCGGGCACCTCGCCCTCAGCGGAATGATGACGAACATGGTGGCCGTGTTCATCTGTCTTGCCCTGTCGCGGGCGCTGTTCGGCCTGATCGGATCGGCCGCCAACCCGGCGGCGCAGGCCTATGTCGCCGACCGCACCAGCAAGGCCGAACGGCAGGGCGAGATCGCCTTCCTGTCCTCCGGATTCAGCGTCGGCAGCGTGATCGGCCCGGCATTCGCCGCTGCCCTTGTCGCCTGGGTCGGCATCCTGTCACCGGCGCTGCTGACGGCCGTCCTGGCCGGTACGATGGCGGTGTTGATCTGGATGCGCCTGCCGGAGACGCGGGCGCCGGTCGCCGACGCCGTCAGGGTGCACGCCGAATTAAGCGCCAAGGGCCTCTGGCATTCTCAACGCGTGCTGCCCTTCCTGATCTATGCCGTCTGCCTGTCGCTGGTCAGCGGCGTGCTGACCCAGGTGTTCGTGTTCGCCGTGATGGACAAGCTGGACGTGTCGGGCCGGGTTGCCGCGCAATATACAGGCCCGGCCTTCACGGTTGGCGCTGTGGCGGTGCTGCTGGCGCAGCTGGTGATCATTCCGCGCCTGCAATTGCGCAACAAGACGCTGATGTGGGTCGGCTGCCTGCCCTTGCTGGCGGGGGCAGTGATGATCGTGTTCGCGAAGGATTTTGCGACCCTGATCCTGTCGCAATTCCTGATCGGCCTGGGACAGGGCCTTGCCCGGCCGGGATTTTCCAGCGGCGCATCCCTGGCAGTGCCGCCGCAATTGCAGGGCAATGTGGCCGGGCTGGTCATCTCCGCCAATGGAATGGGCTATATCGTGACGCCCTTCTTCGGGCTGTTCTTCTACGAATATGTCAGCCAGGACCTGCCGTTCTGGCTGTGCGCCGGCATGTTGCTCGCCATGTTCCTGTATGCCGTTTTCGGCCTCAGGGACGGGATCGGCGAAATCGGCGACGACGAGGACTGACAGGTCTCAGGGATTGACGGGCCTCAGTTGAGGGCGCCTTCCGAAGCGGTGACCACCGGCTGCTTCGATGTCACCAGCGCCAGAACTTCCTTGGTCGGATACCCGTCGGCCACGAGGCCTTCGGATTTCTGGAAGGCCTGCAGCGCCGTGCGCGTCTTGCGGCCGGGGATGCCGTCGACCACGCCGGCGTCGAAGCCGCGCGTGTTGAGGCCTGCCTGCAGCAGCTTGATGTCATAGACGGTCATCGGGGCAAGATGCGTTGGCCACGAAGCGATGGGTCCGACCTTGCCGGTGAACGCATCCCCCGACATTCCGACCGCCAGGGCATAGGCGTCGGCATTGTTGTATTTTTTGAACACCTTGAAATTGTTGAACAACAGGAATTTCGGGCCCTGCGCACCTGCCGGGATCCAGAGCTCGGCATAGTCGGCCCCGCCGGTCTCGAAATCTCCGCCGGCAATTGGCGACACGCCGGCCGCAATCCAGGTTTCCAGGCGGCGGTCGGCGCCATCGGCAAGGCTGTAGTCGAAACCGCCCGGGATCAGGACCTCGATGCCCCAGGGTTGGCCCTTGGCATAGCCGGACTTGGCGAGGTAATTGGCCGCCGATGCGAGCGCGTCGGCATCGTTCTTCCAGACATCCTTCTCGCCATCGCCGTCATAATCCTCGGCATAGGCAAGATAGGTCGACGGCATGAACTGGGTCTGGCCCATGGCACCGGCATAACCGGCGATCAGTTCGGAGCGGTGCGCGTCGCCGCGCTCGACAACCTTCATCAGGGCCAGCAACTCTGACTCGGCAAGGCCCCGGCGGCGGCCTTCGACGGCCATGTTGGCGAGGGCGTTCGGGGCATCGAAATTGCCGATGACCGCCCCGAAACTGGTTTCCATGCCCCAGATGGCCGCGACTGCCTGACGGTCGACGCCATATCTTGCCTCGATGCCATCGAACAGGGCAGCCTCGTCGTCGAGCCGCTGCTTGCCGGTCGACACGCGGCTGTTGCCCATCGGCACCTTGAGATAGTCCCAGACCGGTTTGGCGAACTCTGCCTGGTCGCCGATGCCGGTGGCGGCGACCTGCACTTCCGAGCCCAGCCAGATATCGAGCGGCTTCAGGCCGGTAAGAAAGGATTTGACCACCGCCCGGTCACGCCCCTCGGCGAGCGCACGGGCGGAAAATTCGGTGCGCCAGGCGTCGATGGCGGCATTGCCGCTGGACGGATAGCTGATCGGCCCGGTTTCCGCAGGGGGTTGCGGCTGGACAACCGGCGGCACCGCGACCGGTTTCGGGGTTTCCGGGCCGTTGGCGCAGGATACAAGCATGCCTGCAAGCGCGGCGGCGCCCAGGATATGCGACCGTGCAATGGCTAACCGCGCCATGTTTTCTGCCTTTGCTCGAAGCGGCGCTTGGCAGCGCCCGTCCTTGACTCTGATGAGGGGATTCATTACTCGCACCGCTTTCCAATTCCTTATGACCGACAGGCCAAACCCATGAAAGTCCGCTCGTCTCTCAAATCGCTCAAATCGCGTCACCGCGATTGCAAGATCGTGCGCCGCAAGGGCAAGGTCTACGTGATCAACAAGACCGACCCCCGCTTTAAAGCAAAGCAGGGCTGAGCTGAACATGAACGGGCAATGAGGCGGCAAAATGGCTGCCACGATTGCCCTTTTCGATCTTGGACGGGTCGTGCTCGACTGGGAGCCGGCCCGTATGTATTCCCGCATCTTCGATGACCCGGCCCGGCGCGACTGGTTTCTCGCCAATGTCTGCACGATGGCATGGCATGTCGGCCATGATGCCGGTGCCAGCTGGGACGCCAATGCGGCGCCGCTGATCGCGCAATATCCCGAATTCGAGACCGAGATCCGGGCCTGGGGCGGGCGCTGGATGGAGATGTTCCATGGCCTCATTCCCGGCACGGTGGAGCTGATCGGACGGCTGGAGGCGCGCGGTGTGCCGCTGTACGCCCTGTCGAACATGCCGGCCGAACCGTGGGAAGAGATGCTCGCGGCGTTTCCGGTGCTGCAGCGGTTCCGGCATGTCGTGGTGTCCGGACGGATCGGCATGATCAAGCCGGACCCCGCGATCTATGCGCACACGCTGGCGGCCATCGGCGGGCCGGACGCGGCGGATGTGTTCTTCATCGATGACAGCGCGAAGAACATCGTAGCGGCGGACGTGCTGGGCTTCCGGACGCATTTGTTCGTGGATTCCGCCGGGCTCGAAGCCGGGCTGGTGACCGAAGGGCTGCTCTGACGGAAAGTTGTGATTGCCGCGCCCGCTGGCGGCACTAGTATTCCCGTCATGCTGAAAACCCTGATCCTTGCTGCTGCTTTCCTGTTTGCCGGACTGGCGCAGGCCACGCCGACGGACGAGATGTTTGCAAAGCTCAAGAATGCGCCGAGCGAGAGCGAGGCGAACGATCTGGCGCAGGATATCTGGGATTCGTGGATGGAGTCGGGCTCGGCGACGGTCGACATGATCATGGAGCGGGGCACCGAGGCGCAGGCGGTTGGCGATGCGGAAACGGCGCGGGCGTTCTTTGACCGGGCGATCCTGATCAAGCCGGACTATCCGGAGGCCTGGAACCGCCGGGCGGGCCTGTTCCTGCAGGACGAGAACTTCCCCGAGGCGCTGCGCGATCTGGAACAGGCATTGAAGCTTGAGCCCCGCCATTTCGGCGCGTGGGCAGGCCTTGGCATGATGTTCGAGGCGATGGGGGCCAATGAGGAAGCGCTGGACGCCTATCGTGAGGCGCTGGCGATCTATCCGATGATGCATGAGGCCCTGGCGGCGGAGAAGCGCCTGTCGAAAGTGGCCGAAGGCACGGGGCTTTGAAGCCGATGCTGACGGCAACCCTGATCGCGGTTTCGGCAACCGGCCTTGGCGGCTGCCTGTCGTCGAGCCTCTACACGGCGCGGATCGAGGCGGCGCATCCGGCCGGAGGACGGCTGGTCAAGGTCAATGGATATGCCGTTCACGTGCTGGATTCTGGCCTGGTTGGGGCCCCTGTCCTGATGGTTCATGGCGCCAGCGCCAATGCGCAGGAATTTGCCTGGACCCTCGCCCCGAGACTGGACGGCGAGGCGCGCGTCCTGATGGCCGACCGGCCGGGCCATGGCTATTCGGGACGGCCGCCGAATGCCGAGTCCCTGGCGGTGCAGGCGGCGCAGATGGCCGGCGTGCTGGACCAGCTGGCGCCGGGCGAGAAGGCGGTGATTGTCGGAG
>JBGSKI010000075.1:0-14611 GCA_041741315.1 Hyphomonas sp.
TCGCCATGCACGGCCGCAAGATGCACGCCCGCCGGTCCGTCCGTGCCGGCGGTGCAGGCTGAGGCACCGGCGCCATGACCATCCGCGAATTCATCGGATTCCTGCTTGGCGGCTTCGGCGTGTGGATGATGTGGCATGCCGGTGCCGGCATGCAGCAATACATCGCAGCCGCCGATGGTGTGAAAAGCATCGAACAGGCCCTGCTTGAGCCGACCTATGCCCTGCGCGTGCTTGCCGCACTGGCAGCGTTCACCGGCGGACTGGCGGCGCTGACCGAGACCCGCGGCGGCCGCTGGCTCACCGGCCTGTCGTCCTTCCTGTTCGGCCTTTCAGTATTTGGCCTGATCGCCGAACGCGACCTGGTCGTTGGCTGGCCGAGGGAAGCCATCGCCCTTTCGATCCTGACCGCCCTGTTCCTAGCCCTTGTCGTCTCCCGCAGCGCAGCACCTGCGGCAAGCGAACCCAAAGACGCGGCCGACGCCTGATCGCCTCTGCTGCGATTCCCCTAGGCATTCGCCAATCTTGGCGTAAGCTTGGAAAGCTGCGCCGAGACGGGGAGAGACCATCATGACCTTGCGCCGATTGTCCGGACTATTGCTTGCACTGCTCAGTGCCTGGGTCCTTTGGGGCGCCATCCACACGGTCATTGTGATTACCAGCCGGGGCAGCCCCCTTTCGGACGCCCTGTTCCAGCCACCGACAAGCATCGTGCGAATCATCGCGGCCGGCACTGCCCTGGTGGGGGGCCTGATCCTCGTCGCCGACTGGTCGCTCGGAGCGATCACGTCGCTGATCGGCGCGCTTTTGTTCGCGCTCCTTGCCGGACTCATGATCCTGTCCGGGGCCAGTTCCGTCCTGTGGCGGGACGAGGCCGTGATTGCCGTTCTGATGATCGTCCTGTCTGTGGTGGCCCTGTTTCAGGCGCGCTTCTGACATCTGCCGGTTCGGCGCATTGATTTCAGGACGCAAATGCCTAGGTTGGCGGCACACTCCTCCCCAGCCCCCTTCGCAAGGCAGATTTTCCCATGGCAGAGACCTATGACGTCGTCATCATCGGCGGCGGACCCGGCGGCTACAATTGCGCCATCCGCGCCGGACAGCTCGGACTGAAAACTGTCTGCATCGAATCGCGCGGCAAGCTTGGCGGCACCTGCCTGAACGTCGGCTGCATTCCGTCGAAGGCCTTGCTCCACGCCTCGCACCTCTATCACGCCGCCGGTCATGAATTCGAGGCGATGGGCATCAAGGTCGGCAAGCTCGAACTCGATCTCGCAAAGATGATGGCGCAGAAGGCCGACGCGGTGGAAGGCCTGACCAAGGGGGTCGAGTTCCTGCTGAAGAAGAACAAGGCGGACTACCTCGTCGGACGCGGCAGGATTACCGGTCCGGGAAAGGTCGAAGTCACCGCTGCGGACGGATCGGTCCAAACCCTCACCACACGGAACATCGTGATCGCCACAGGGTCTGAGCCTGTCGGTCTGCCCGGCATCGAGATCGACGAAGAGCGCGTGGTGACCAATACCGGCGCCCTGTCGCTGACCGCCGTGCCCAAGCGCCTGATCCTGATCGGTGCAGGCGTCATCGGCCTGGAAATGGGATCGGTCTGGGCCCGCCTCGGGTCGGAAGTCACGGTGGTTGAATATCTCGACCGTATCCTGCCGGGTGCCGACAGCGAAATCGCCAAGGAAGCCGAACGCACCTTCAAGAAGCAGGGCCTGACCTTCCGGCTCGGCATGAAAGTGACCGGCGTTGAGAAGCTGAAGTCGAAGCTCAAGCTGAGCATGGAGCCGGCCAAGGGCGGCGAAGTGGAAAGCCTCGACGCCGACGTGGTGATCGTGGCCGTCGGACGCCGGGCGTATACGGACGGTCTCGGTCTCGACACGGTCGGCGTAACGACCGACAAGCGCGGCGTCGTGCAGGTCACCGATGGCCACTTCAAGGCCGCCGATGGCGTCTGGGCAATCGGCGACTGTATCCACGGTCCGATGCTGGCGCACAAGGCCGAGGATGACGGCGTCGCTGTCGCCGAGCTGATCGCCGGCAAGGCCGGGCATGTCGATTACAACCTCGTCCCGAGCGTCGTCTATACCAGTCCGGAAATCGCCTGGGTCGGCAAGACCGAGGACGAGTTGAAAGCCGCAGGCGTCGATTATGTGAAGGGCAAGTTCCCGTTCATGGCCAATTCCCGCGCCCGCACCAATCACGAGACGGCTGGCTTCGTCAAAATCCTCGCCGACAAGGCCACCGACCGTATCCTCGGCGCGCACATGATCGGCGTCGGCGTCGGTGAGATGATCGGCGAGATCTGCGTGGCAATGGAGTTCGGTGCCGCCTCGGAAGACATTGCCCGCACCAGCCATGCCCACCCGACCCTGTCGGAAGCGATCCGCCAGGCGGCCATGGGCGTCGAAGGCTGGACGATGCAGATGTAGGCTGCGCACCAGCTGAATTCATTTTGGGCTGGCTGACACGGCACTTCACCGGCTAGATTCCCACCTGATCTTATTCAGGTGGGACAAATCATGCACATTCCATTCTCCGGAACCGCAAGCGCGTGGAAGGCTGCGGGCCTTGCTCTCTGTTTGTCGTCCCTTGGCATGCCGGCCATCTCGCAAGCCGGACCGGACGGCAGAGCACCGCCCCAACAGATTGACCTGAATGCGATCCTGATGGCGCTCATGCAGGATAGCCAGGCGGTCGAAGTGGCAAAGACCTGCAACTGGTCGGAACCAATGTACCGATTGGCAGCCGAGTCGATGATCGCCATACGCGAAGCCGATCTCCGGGGACACGTGCCCGCCGACAAACAGAGCATCATCGATACGACATTGGCCAACGGCAAGACGGCGGTGGCGGGCTTTGCCTGCACGACACCGGACGGCAAACCGGCGGACCAGCGCGGCAGGGTCGAGCTGTTCGTGATGGATCAGTATTGGCGAATGATCGCGCACGTCGATGTCCTGGGCAGCTATCGCTGGAACCAACCCTTCCGGTTTACGGCGGAAGAACGCACCGCGCTCGACAAGGAGATCAAGCACATCCAGGACTTCAAGGGTTATGAATACTGGTCTGTGGGCAATCCGCTGGAGACCTTTACCGACCAGACGGTGGCGTTGGCCTGCAAGGAGCGTCCGCCAGCGGACAAACCCTGCGCACCGGTTCCGCCGGAACTGGAAGGCGGCGCCGTCACCGTGCGCACCTATCTGCTGACAACGGAAAGTTTCGGCAAGGCCGTTGCGGCGGAGAAGATTGCCGAGCGCGCTGCCTTCCTCGCGGCGGTCGGGGACATCACGCAATACAGCTCGATCGGCGATGCGGGCTGCAAACCCAACGCGGTCGTTCTGAAGACCGGTGCCGCGCAAGTGCGGTCCCAAACTTCCGAGGATTCCTTCGGCGGAATGATCAGCGAAGTGTCCTTCATGGAAAAATTTCTGCTCGGCGATCCGGAGCGGGCCGGCTGGGTCCTGCTGTTCCGCAGCTATTCGAGCGACTATGGAGGCGACAAATACTACGTGCTGGCCGAAAATGGCGGCGAGTGGGACGAGGAATCCGCCCGCACCGGTGCCGGCCAGGCAACACTGCCCGATGACATGCTGGCGCAAATTCGTTCCCGTGGGGCCCCGCCGGACGTGGAAGCTGCTTTCATCGAGGACGCCAAGGAGACGTATTCGCAGACCTATTTCACCAACTTCATGAGCATGGGCCTGATGAAATCGATCAACGGAGACGGATCTCTGAAACTGACCCAGTGCAGCGCCGACTGACAATAGTTGGGTTTGCCCGGCTGGACGGACGGCAAACAATTGCTAGATTCCTTCTCATGTACACGCATGCAGCTGCGGGCTGGCACATACGGGATTACGTGACGCGCGACGGTCAGGCGTGCATGTCGATCTTCCTGTCGTGCCTGCGGAAATTCCCGTGGCGCGGCACGCCGAGGCCGTACGTGGCGCGGCTGATCCGGTCCCTGCCCCATTCGCGCATCTGGGTGGCGGAAGAGCCGAATGCCGGCGTGATCGCCTTCCTCACCCTGCAGACCCCGGAAGCCTATATCGATCACTTGTTCGTGCACGAGGACTGGCGCTTTTGCGGCGTTGGCCGGGGCCTGCTGGATGTCGCGCGCGAGGAAGCGGGCCAGCCACTGACGCTTGACGTCGACGCGCAGAATTTCGGTGCCCGCAAGGCCTATGAGACGCTTGGCTGGCGCGTCGCGGCCTCGGCGGGTGAATCCGGCGGGCGCAGCCAGATCCGCCTCGTCAGCCCCTGACACCTCAGCCGCTCAGCGGAACTCGGAACAGTTTCCGTCCTTCAGGTCATCCTGGACGCTGGTCATCCGGGACAGGATGTCGTCGAGGCCTTCCAGTGCCGTGTCATTCCCGGCCGCCTTGTATTCGGCTTCCAGCGCAACAAAGGCTTCCGGCCAGCTGGTCCTGTCGCGCTCGCGGCGGGTGGAGAGGCTTTCCATCGCCGTTTCCATCCGGTCGAGGTAGTTGCTGCCTTCATTGTGGCGGGTGTGCGCGGAGAAACAATTGCAGACCGTCTCGATGGAATCATAGGTCGTGCGTTCGCCCGGCGGATCGACAAAGGCGGCGGCGCATTTTCCGGCGATCCGGCTCTCGGTCGGATTGGTGCAGCCGGAGACGGCCGCCGCCAGGATCAAAACAATTGGCCGGAGTCTCATGTGTCGCCCCTTCTCTGTGCGTCCTATTGGAGAATGCGCAGCGAAGCGGGAAACCGGGTCACTCACTCAGCGGCCTTGATCAGGGCCTGCATCCGTTCCAGCCAGAGCATCCATGCCTTGCGGCCGGTCTCGGTCAGGTGGACCCGGGTCTGCGGGCGCCGGCCGACGAACAGTTTCTCGAGTTCGACATAGCCCGCCTCTTCCAGCTTTCGCAAATGGGTCGACAGGTTGCCGTCGGTGGCACCGACCTTGTCGCGCAACTCGCCGAACACGGCGGGGCTGATGGTCGACAGGTAAGCCATGATGCCGAGGCGGAGGCGGCCATGGATGACGTCGTCGATATCATTGTGATCGAAGGGGTTCTCGTCGGACATGACGTACCTCAGACCGTTTCAGAGGGTTCGCCCCGCATCAGGATCACACCGGGCAGCAGCACGCAGCCTGCCGCTACGACTGCTCCCAGCAGCCAGACGAGGTTGTTTCCGGTCAGCATCACTGCGGGAACAACGCTGCCAAGGGCGGCAATCCCGGCCAGGATGAGCGGCCGGCTGGACCCGATCGTTCCGGCAACAAATTGTGCCAGGCCATACACGCCGAGCACCATCGGCACCGACCAGAGGAAGGCATCCGCCCCCGCATCGCTCAACACGGCCCGCAGGAACGCCCCGAAAAAGAAGGTGCCGAGGAAATAGCCCGAGGCCTTCCAGACCAGCGCCGAGACGCGGTTACCGGTCGATGCGGCGCCGGGCATGTTGGGCGAGAAGCTCTTCTGCATCGCCACCGATCCGCCGATTCCGAGCAAGATATAGCCGGTCCACATGAACAGGAAGGCGATGGGCGGCAGGCCGAACAGGCCTTCGGCGATGGCATAATGGCCGGCATAGGCCAGGGTCGTCAGGCCGCCCCACCAGGCGAGGAACCTCCCGCCGAGCAGCGGCGCTTTCTGGCCCGCCTGGGCGAGATCGCGGATATAGGCCAGGTCGTCGGCGAGGGATTGCGGGCTCATCATCATCTCCACAGATTACTTTGAAATGCAAAGTATGTGCAGATAGGTAGCTTGTCAATTGCCCTTCAACGCGAATGCCCCGGCTTGGGGACCGGGGCTCTGACCTGGTGCGGAAGGCCCGTGAAATCAGGCCCCCGCGAGGCGGGCCATTTCTTCCTCGGAGAGTTCCGAATTGTCATAGACGCTGGACACATCATCCAGTTCATCCAGCACATCGAGCAGCTTCATCAGCGAATCCGCCGCCTCCCCGGTTACCGGTACGCGGATGTTCGGCTTCCAGATCAGCTTTGTGGACTTCGACTCCACCTTGCCGCCGAAATGCGCATCGAGCGCTTCGCTGACCGCCCCGAGGTCTTCCCGAGCGGTGTAGATCCAGTGGCCTTCCTCATCCGATTCAACATCCTGGGCGCCGGCCATTATGGCGGCTTCCATGATCTCGTCGGCACTCCCGGCATCGGCAGGATATTCGATTTCGCCGACCTGAGCGAAGCCGAAGGAGACCGAGCCCGTTGTGCCGAGGGCGCCACCATTCCTGGAGAACGCCGTGCGCACATCGGTTGCGGCGCGGTTCTTGTTGTCGGTCGAGGCCTCAACGATGATCCCGACGCCGCCGGGGCCCATGCCTTCATAGCGGATATCGACATAGTCGGCGCCGCCGCCGCTCTGGCCCTTGTCGATGGCACGCTGGATATTGTCCTTGGGAACGGACTGACCCTTGGCGTTCTGCACCGCCAGACGCAGGCGCGGGTTCATCGACGGGTCCGGCCCGCCCATCTTGGAAGCGACAGTGATCTCTTTGGACAGGCGCGCGAAGAGTACGGCGCGCTTCTTGTCCTGCTTGCCCTTGCGGTGCTGGATGTTCGCCCATTTGCTGTGGCCGGCCATGATTTCTCCCGGTGTCGGTTCGAATTTCGAAGGCTGGCGTGTAGCGCATGGCAGCGGCGAGGCCAAGACGGGGGCGCACTCGCTGGGCTTAGGCGAACACCGACGACACGCCGCTCTGCTCCATTCTGGTCTGCGCATCGGTAACGCGGCGCGTGACCTTCAGCATCAGTATCGAACAGATGATCGAAACGGCACTTCCGGCACAGTTCACCCAGAGGCTTTCATAATAGGCCTGGCCGTCGCCCGTCCACCCGCCCAATCGGACTCCGATGTTGGCAAGGAAATTCGAGGCGAGCCATGTCGCCCACCACCAGCCGACGACCGGCCGGACGCGCTCGGACTCGCCCGCCTGGGCCATCGAGCCGCGCCAGATCTGCATCATGCCGGAAAGCGGCTTCCATAGATTGGCAAAGGGAATGAAGTACCATCCGACCGCCCAGCCAGGACTCATGGTGACTCCCGGATCGCGGACCGTGTGCAGATTCTTCATCGCCCTGAAGGTCCAGCGGCTCATGAACACGACGCTGACAATGAGGGAAATGAGCTGGACGATGCCGAAAATGCCAGACGCGATCGCAAACATCAGGCCCTGCGTCTCTTCGGGCGCATAGATGTCGATTCCCTGCCCCAGATAGAATAATTCCCCGCTGTTTGCGACGATGAGGCCCGCTTCGCCAATTGCATAAGCGATAACGGCCCAGCGAAGGGGCCCGAACATGTTCCGCAGCGGACGAACACTGCCAGCGCCAGCCGGCCCCGATACATAGGTTTCAGCCATGATTCCAACCCTTTCCAGGCCCATCAACCCAAAATGGCCGGACATCGCGCCAGATGCAACACCCGTCCCTGCCCCCACGCGAGTGCTTGACGCGGGCGCGTGATGCGCGACCATTGGCCAAACAAGAACACGACCCGGAGGAACCCACATGGCCGATACCCATCAGGGGCATGACGAGGCGCGGCTGCGCGCCGCGCTGGAAGACGCCCATCACCCGACGCTTGCCCTGGTCCTGGTCCACTTGACCGGCGATACGCGCTACATTTCGGCGCGCTACCAGCCGGTCTATGAGCTGTTGGGCACCGACCCGGACGGCGGCCTGTCGGAAGAGGCCAAGGCCGAGTTGCGCGACGCGGTCTACGCGGCCATGCTCGACTACTGGAAGACCGGCAAGCTCGCCCCGAAGCCGGACGGCGCAACCCTCAACAAGATGATGGACTATTGCGCAACCCAGCCGATCGACGACGAATATATCCCGTTCGTCACCCAGGAACTTGCCCTCGACGGGCAGGAGAGCCTGAAGCCCGGCAAGGGCATCACGCTCGACCGGACGGCGGCGGCGCAGTTCAAGGTGCTGATCGTCGGGGCCGGCATGTCGGGGATTGCCTGCGCCATTGCGCTGCAGGAGGCGGGCGTGCCGTTCGAAATCCTCGAGAAGAACCCGGAAGTCGGCGGCACCTGGTATGACAATACCTATCCGGGTTGCCGGGTGGACAATCCGAACCACCTCTATTCCTATTCCTTCGAGGCCGACCATGCCTGGCCGCAACACTTCTCCACGCAGGCCGTGCTGCTCGACTATTTCAAGGGCGTCGCGAAGAAATACGGCCTGTATGACAAGATCCGGTTCAATACCGAAGTCCTCGGCGCGGACTGGAACGCCGGCGCCAGCACATGGTCCGTCCGTACCCGCACGAAGGAAGGGAAGGAAGAGACGCTGACCTCGAATGCGATGGTCAGTGCGGTCGGCCAGCTGAACCAGCCGAAACTGCCGGACATCGAGGGGCGCGACAGTTTCAGGGGCCCGGCTTTCCACTCGGCGCGGTGGGACCATTCGGTGGACCTGACCGGCAAGAAGACCGGCGTGATCGGGACCGGTTGCTCGGCGGTGCAGTTCATTCCGGAGATCGCCCCGAAATGCGAGCATCTCACCGTGTTCCAGCGCACGGCCGGCTGGCTTTATCCGACGCCGGAATATCATGACCGGATCAGCGACGGGAAACATTTCCTTCTGGCGGAAGTTCCTTTCTACCAGGTCTGGTTCCGGTTCTACCTGTTCCTGACCATGGCGGACGGACCGCTGGCCTTCCTGGTCAAGGACCCGGCCTATAACCGGCTCGACTACGCGCCGAATGCCGAGGCGGCGATGGTGCGCGAAGCGGTCGAGGCCTATATCAGCGCCGCCGCCGGCGACCCGAAACTGGCCGAGGCGCTGACCCCGACTTTCCACATTTCAGGCAAGCGGTCGATCCGCGACAATGGCGTGTGGACCGAGGCGCTGAAGCGCGACACTGTCGATCTTGAAACCTCGGCGATCGAGAAGATCACCCCGGAGGGCATACGGATGAAGGACGGGCGGGACATACCGCTCGATGTGCTGATCTATGGCACGGGCTTCAAGGCGTCGGACTTCCTTGTGCCGATGGACATCAGGGGCACGGGCGGCCGGTCGCTGCACGATACCTGGGGCGGGGATGCGCGCGCCTATCTCGGCCTGACGCTGCCGGGATACCCGAATTTCTTCATCATGTATGGTCCGAACACGAACATTGTGGTCAATGGATCGATCATCTTCTTCTCGGAATGCGAGGCGAATTATATCGTCGGATGCGTGAAGATGCTGCAGGATGCGAAGGCGAGGAGCCTGGAGGTCAAACGGGACGTGTTCGACAGGTTCAATGCCGAAGTCGATGCGGCGAACGCCGAAATGCCGTGGGGCTATGCCGAGGCGAACACCTGGTATCGCAACAGCCACGGCCGCGTTGCCCAGAACTGGCCGTTCCGCCTGATCGATTACTGGAAACGCACGCGCGCGGCGAACCCGGACGAATATGTGCTGACCTGAGCCAGCACCAACGGCCGGAGCGGCGGGGCCGTCCGGTGTTTGGGTCTGGATACGGGATCGGGTTGGCCTAGGGAGGCGCTTTCGGCGGATGGAAAGTGTCCATAAAGAGGTCCGAACCTGTGCATAAAGCCGGGCAAAGTGTACTTAAATTTGAGGACATGTCTGCGTCGATGCAGACGGGCAGACTGGTGCGCGCGGCCTGGGCTTCCCAGCGGGGGATTGGGGGCGGCTCGTAAGTATACAGATCGTCCGGCATCGGCGCATCGCCGATATAGCGGACATGGACGTTCCCGAACTTGTCCACGAGGACGAAGACTTGCCTTCCGGTCTTCAGCCGCCAGGCGGTGAGGCGCACGAGATTCCACCAGAGCCAGGGCCAGCACAGGGCGTAGACGTGTTTGAAGAAGGGGACGTAGTGCGGATCCATGCGCGCAAGAATTGCATGGGTTTGGTGGGGGGAGGATAGATTTTCTTCTCTCCTCTCCCTTCGGGCTTGCGAGGAGAGGAAATCGCACCGCGATTTCCCGAGCAAGGGGCCGGGGGTGAGGGGTGGCGATGCTTCCCCTCGCCTTGAGGGCTGCGGAGTGTCGCAGATTCAGCAGGTCACGTTCCGCAGCCTTCCGTGCCCGGCGCAATCTCCGTGACCCCTCACCCCTAACCCCTCTCCCCTTGGGAGAGGGGAATTGGTGCGGTGCCTTCCGCGCTCGCCGGTCAGTCGAACACCGTGGCGACGCCGCCTTGCTGGAAGGTTTCCTGCCGGCCGGTGACGCGGAGGATGATCCCGTAGAGAGTCCAGGCAGCGATGGCCGACAAGGCGGCAGCCGCTACAGACATGGAGAATTGCATGACGATCGATCCCGGCCAGAAGCGCAGGACAATGCCGGGAACGCTCGAGAACAGATTGCACAGCCACCAGACCAGGACTGGCGAGCCCACCGGCGGCTTCTCGCCCACCGCTTCATGGGTTCCGCGGTAAATCTGGCTCATGCCCATGGCCGGTTGCCAGAGGCTGGCGATTGGCACGAAGTACCAGCCGACGGTCCATCCGGGCGGCATGGCGGCAATCGGAGAGCCCATCGTGAAGAGGTTTTTCATGGCGCGATAGGTGAAGCGGGCGACCATGAAAAAGGTGAAATAGGTGGAGATGACAAACAGCCCGTCGAACAGGTAGCCGGCATTGAAGCCGTCCTCCCCCCACTTGAAGAAAATGGGAGGCAGGACGGAGGGGGCGAAATAATAGAGCGCCAGCAGGGCGGTCTGCAGGACCAGCGCGGCAATTTTTGCCAAGAGCCCTATCCTTGCCCAGCGCGCGATGCGGCCGAGCGGGCGCGGCTTGCCGTTCGGGTAGGCGTGCTCCTTCTGGCGGAGTTCCTGCTTGATCTGGTCTATGCCGTCGGCCCGCGAGACGACGCTTCCGTTCGGACCGGATTCGACCTGCGACATGCCCCTGCCCCCCGTTTGGCGAGGACAGCTTCGCCGCGATTGGGAATGCATTCAAGAGTGGAAATGGGGGGTGATGAAAACGGCTAAAGCCCCCTCTCCTTCGGGAGAGGGGGTTGGGGGTGAGGGGTGGCGATATCTCACCCCGTCCGAAATGCCGGAACGCGCCGCGCCTTCAGGAAAGCGCATTCCTCAACCCTCCGTGTCCGGCGCAATCTCCGTGACCCCTCACCCCTAGCCCCTCTCCCAAGGGAGAGGGGGATTCATGCGGTTCTGTGCCGGACCCAACCCCTTGCTCGGGAAATCGCGGGGCGATTGCTGATCCTCGCAAGCCCGAGGGAGAGGGGGATTGGTGCGCACGGTTCAAGCAGCCCACCCTTCAATGCCTGCCGCACGTCCGGATGGTGGGTATCGCTGCGCTCAACCCACCCTACGATTCTTGTGAATGTGATTGAACCTGTTCAGATAGTGATTTCCAGGAATCCTTGGTCCTGCCCCAATGTCCATTGCCGCCCGAAGTCTGTGCAACGATGAATGTAGAAAAGCCGTCCCAGCCCGGCAAAACGATACCCATTGAGTCTGATTTCAATTTCCGTCCAGAATATTCCGAGGCGGCCCTCAATCCATTGAACGCAATCAGACTTGGCCGCCACTCGATCATTTTCTTTCGGAAGCCTGCCACATCAAAATCAGAAGCGGACAATTCACTATCCATACCAGATGCCTGCTTTGCGATGTCCGTCAGACCAATGCCGAATTCAGGAAGTGTCCGAAATTCCGAAGGATGCAGAAGGCGAGGGGTAAGTCCCACGTCAAACAGGGCAGTCCAAAAACGATTTCCGGATCGTGCGTAGTATTGACCGGCAGCCGCAGAAGTCCGGCCTGCTGCCGTGCCAACGATCACGACTTTCAAACCCCGTTTCAGAACGTCTGGAAGTACCTCTGTCATTCGCGCCGCCCCCTCACCCCGGCACAATCTCGCTCAGTCTGCCGCCCATGCGGATTGGCTGTATGCGGAGGGCGAGGCCCGTCCTGGCGTCGGTTTCGACATAGGTGCCGCAGATTGTGCCTTCGCCGAGGGCGGGCTGGTAGCGTTCGCCGGGGAGCTGGGTGATGAAGCGGGTGAGCGAGTTCTGCTTCTGCATGCCGATGACGCTGTCATAGTCGCCGCACATGCCGGCATCGGTCTGGTAGGCGGTGCCGCCTTCGAGGATCATCGTGTCGGCGGTGGGCACGTGTGTGTGGCTGCCGACGACGAGGCTGGCGCGGCCGTCGCAATGGTGGCCCATGGCCATCTTCTCGCTGGTCGCCTCGCAATGCATGTCGACGATCACGGCGTCGGCCACCGCGCCGAGCGGCATGGAATCGAGCGCTGCTTCGACGGCGCTGAACGGGCAGGCGAGCGACTGGCGCATGAAGACATTGCCCTGCACCTGGATAACGCCGACGCGGCGGCCATCCGGCAGGGAGAAGAGGTGTGCGCCCTTGCCCGGCGCATGGGCCGAGGACGGATAATTCAGCGGGCGCAGGAGGCGTGGTTCGCGCTCGATATAGGTCAGGGCCTCGCGCTGGTCCCAGGCATGGTCACCGAGGGTCAGGCAGTCTGCGCCGGCGGCGAAGAATTCCTCGGCAATCGCGCTGGTCAGGCCAAAGCCGCCGGCCGCGTTCTCGGCATTGACGACCACGAAGTCGAGCCGCAGGCGCGCCTTCAGGCCCGGCAGGTGATCGAGCACCGCCTGGCGGCCGGGCTTGCCGACCACATCTCCGAAAAAAGCCAGTTTCATGGCAACCGCCTATGCACCCGGCGGCGCAAAAAGAAAAGCGCGCACAGCCCTGCCGGCCGTGCGCGCCCTTCGAAGGGTGCCCGGCGGCCTATTTGTTGGACGCCGTGAAGCCGAGCGCCTTCTTGTTGAGGGCCGAGGGGTCTTCCATGTCGGCGAGTTTCGACAAGGCAATCGGCTCTGCCGGGGCAAGCGCGAGGGTGAGCGTCTTCGGATCGGCGATGAAGCTCGACAGGGCGGCGGCCGCTTCGGAGGCGAGTTCCGGGTCGATGCCCATGCCGCCGGCCATCATCGGGCCCATGGCCATCATGCCGGAGACCTGGTTGCGCAGCTGCTTGGGGTCTTCCCCGCTCTGGGCCGCATAGGCGTTGAAGGCGCGGTCGACAAAGCCATTGTCGTCGAACGAGATTTCGACGCCGTGAATGACCATCTTGTCGATGGCGGACTCGATGGCGGCACCGGGATCGGTGGCATCGAGCGTCTGGGCCTGGGCCGCCTCGGCGATTGCCTTGGCGCCGGAATACCTGGCCGACACGTCAAGACGGAAACCGTCTTTCAGGTCCCAGTAATTCTTGCCTTTGACATAGGTGACGATGTCCTTGTCCGGATCGTAGGTCTGGTAGCCTTCGCCGGTGACCTCGATTGTCTCGTAGCCGAGCGTGGCGAGTTGCGAGCCGAATTTCTCGCCCATTTCGCCTTCGCCGGTGGCGAGCGTCATCTTGAACGGCTGGGTGCGGACGACGGTGGCGCGGCCCTTCTTGTCGCGGCCGACATCGGAGGTGAATTTCGGCAGGGCGAACTTGACGCCCGAAATGTCCATCTGGAAGCCGTCGAGCTTCATCGAATCGTAGCCGGGATTGGTCGGGTCGTTGCGCGACATGTTCATCATCCGGTCGGTGACCTTGCCGGGGTCTTCGGCCTCCTGCCCGGCATCGGCGAGCAGTTTAAGGTCGGCGCCGCGCACCTCGACGCTGCCGAGCGAGAGGGTCATGTCCGTATTGTCGGCCGGATCGGCGAGGTCGAACTTCATGTTCTTGAGCAGCATCTGCGCGGCTTTTTCGTCGTGCAGGCTGGAAATCTCGATCGTGTCGACGGTGAAGCCGCCCTTTTCGCCGTCTTCCTCATCGACGGTGAAATTCAGCTTGCTCATCGCCCAGTGATCGAAGGCGAGCGCGGCACCCTTCGGCATGTCGGCCTCTTCGCCGCCGAACAGGCTGCCGACCCAGGCCGCCGTTTCCGGTGACGGGTTGACCAGTTCGATCGAGCCGATCGTGCCCGAACCGCCGTCTTCCTTCGGATCTTTCGGCACGAGCTTCACGTCGGACATCACCATCCGCGAGAAGTTGGCCTTGCCATCGATCACGCCGAGACCGTCGAACACGATCTTCGAGACTTTCAGGTCGCTGCCCTCGAGGTCGAACGCGTCATCTTCGGCGTCCACAGGGATGCCGTCCTCGTCCAGTTCGGTGACCGTTTCGTCCGGTGCGTCGGCGGCAGAGACCAGGATCACGTCGGTGAAAGTGGCCTGGTCGCCCTTCAGGGTCTTGTTGCCCCAGCTGATGCTGCCTGCTTTTTCCGTATCCAGCGACAGGGCGGCGAGGGCCGCAGGTGCCGTAGCTGGGTCTCCTTTCCGGAGTTTGAAGGCCGGAATCTTCGATTCCGAGAATTCCACTCCTGCGGGAGTGGCATCTTTCGATGCCTTGTCTTTCTGTCCACACGCCGTAATCATGGCCATGGCAGCAACGCCGGTCAGCAAGTATTTCATCTTTTGTACCTTATAGTCGAGGATCGAGAGAGTTTGGCCAGGATTGCCAGCGCGTAACTTGGGAGTCTTACCAATGACCTACAACAATGGCCAGACCATGACGCTCCGGGGCCCGAACGGGCACCGTGTACGGGTCCGGCTGGAGGTCAATGCCAAGGCCCGCCGCCTGATCCTGCGCCTGGACGAGCGCCGCCGCGAGGCGGTGGCCGT
>JBGSKI010000076.1:0-20184 GCA_041741315.1 Hyphomonas sp.
GCGCCGTCGAAATCCTGCGCCGCAATCCGCTCTGCCACGCGCTTGAACACGAGGTCGGCGAAGGCGTCGAAATTGCTGCCCTGCTGTCCGCGCCTGACGAGATCCTCGGCGGCGTCGAGCGCGCGCATCAGGTCGTTGACCAGTGAGTCGAGATCGCCGCCCGCCTCCGGCAGCCGCCGGGCAAGGCCGATAATCGTTTCGCCCTTGAGTGTCGCCGAATGATGCCCGCGCCGCTCCCACTCATCCACTACGGCTCGCGCGGTCTTGTCCGGCAGGCGGCGGGTGAGGTCCGTGACATGCAGGCGCGTTACCGCCCCTTCGGCCCGCGCCGCGCGCACGCCCTCTTCGGCGGTGGCGAGGATAGCCGCCTGCGACTTGCGCGCCTCGTCCTCGCCCTGGACCCGCTTCTGCGTCAGAAGCGGGTAAAGCGCAAATGCGAGACCAAGCGCGCCGATGCAGCCGGTGACTCCGGCGGTCGCCGTGTCGTCTCCTGTTGCGGCAAAGGTCGCGACCCCCGCAGCCGCAGCCGTGGCAAGGGCGATCGCGCTGGCAGCAACTGGGTTCATCTGGCCCTCCGGCAGCAAGGCAGGCTACCTTAACGGCGATCCTGCCTGCCGGGCAATCCCGGATGGAAACCCTATTCCTCGTCTTCCACGTCCGTGTCCTCCGCAGTCTTCGCCGGGTCGTATTTCGCGAACCAGCCCATGATGTTGTCCGTCTTGGCGATCAGGCGGCTGGGGCGGGAGGCGATGTAGTGCGGCGAGCCCGGCACGCGGACCAGCACGGTGTCGACGCCGCGCATTTTCAGCGCGGTGTAGAACTGCTCGGCTTCCCAGGCGGGGGTGCGCCAGTCTTCCTCGCCCACCATGATCATTGTCGGCGTCACCACCTTGTCGACGAACCGGATCGGCGAATGCTTCAGGAAGGCTTCCGGGTCGGACCATGGCTCGGCGCGTATCCAGTGGCGGCGCACGACCTGGCCGATGTCCCCGGCCAGCGCCATCGTCATCCAGTTGATCACCGGCTTGATCGAGGCGGCGGCCGCGAACCGGTCTGTCTTGGTCACGATCCATGCCGTCAGGATGCCGCCGCCCGACCCGCCGGTGACGAACAGGCGCTTCGGATCGGCATATTTGCGGGCGACCATCTCGTCGACGACGCTCATCAGGTCGTCATAGTCCTGGCCCGGATAGGCCTGGTCGATCTCGAGCGCGAACGGCTCTCCGTAGCCTGTCGATCCGCGCGGGTTGGACCACACGGTGACATAGCCTTCGGCGGCATAGCGCTGGATCTCGCTGGCGAAGAAGGGCCCGTACATGGAATACGGCCCGCCATGGATTTCGAGGACCAGCGGGAAAGTGCCATCGGCCTTGAAGTCAGGCGGGAAGGCGACCCAGGCTTCGATTTCCTTGCCGTCGGCGCTGGAGGTGACATGCACTTCCTCGACGCGCGCCATGTCGAGATGGGGCAGGACGTCCTCGTTGAGGGCAGTCAGGACCCTTGCGTTCTTGCCGTCGATCCCGGCGGTTGCGACTTCGGAGGGGCGATCGGCGAAGCCTGCCGTGTACGCGATCACCGGCTTCTTGCCGCCGCTGACGGAGAAATCCGCCCCGGCATAGGGCCGTCCGATCGACGTGCCGCCGAGGCCGGTCAGCACTTGCGAGACCGCGCCGTCAAGGCCGACACGATAGATGCTCATCACGCCATGGTCTTCGACCATGCTCAGCAGGCTCTTGCCATCGGCGGCCCATACCGTGTGGCCGAAGGCCAGCGGGAAATCCGCAGCGAGTTCGCGCACATTGCTGCCGTCGGCATTCATCAGGAACAGGTCGTCCTGCTGGTAGGACAAGGTCTTGTCGGTGAAGCCGGTATAGGCAATCGTCTTGCCGTCGGGCGAGACGGCGGGCGCATAGTCCGGCCCGTCGCGGGTGGTCAGCGCACGGACCGACAGGTCCGACAATTCAATGGCATAGATTTCGCTCTCGATCGGATCGAGGTCGCGGTCCTCGGCCTGGTTGCCGGTTGCCAGCAGCGTGTCATTGTCCAGCCATTGCGGCCCGGACAGGCCTGCCTCGCTGAACGTCACCTGGCGCGGCGTGCCGCCATCCACCGGCAGTACGAACACCTGGTCGTTGCCTTCGGCAAGGTATCCTGCGCCGTCGAAACGGAAGACCAAGCGGTCGATCACCTTGACCCCGTCATTCCACTTGGCGCCTTCCGGCGGTGTGGGCGGTGTTGCAAAGCTCGGTCCCTTGCTCTTCACGAACATGCTGAAGGCGACATACTTGCCATCCGGCGACCAGACGGCCTCGCCTGGCCCTTCGAGGAACTGGGCGAGCGGAAAGCTGCGACCGGTGTTGAGGTAGAGCAGGCGCAGCTCCGGTTTGCCGTCGGTCGAGGTGGAATAGATGATCCGCGACCCGTCGGGCGACCAGCGCGGCGACGAGGCACTGCCCCCGGTCACCAGCAGCGGCTGTTCCTGGCCGGTCGCCAGGTCGATCGTCCAGAGCGTGCCGGTGTCGCGATCGGTCATCCGGTCCATCGTGTGGCGGACATAGACCAAGGTCTTGCCATCGGGTGAGATTTGCGGATCGGTGGCGTATTCCATGTCGAACACGCGCTCGGCGGTGAAGCGTTTCGAGGGGGCTGTGCCTTCCCGTGCGGCAGCCGGTCCCGTCGTCAGCAGCGCCGCTACTGCGGCCATCGCAAACAGTCTCTGTTTCATCCTGAAACCCTTCCAAGAGAGATATGATGGCCGAAGGGCTAGCACGCAGATGGCAGGCTGGACAGGTTTTTGATGGCCTTTGTGCCGGAGCAAAAGGTCTTCCGCCCGGTAACCCACCCGTCACACGCTCGTGACTTGACGGTCCGGTGTTTCAGCGCGTTCTGATGGTCGGATGGGAGCAGGAATGGGCATCATGCGGTTCAGCCTTTCGGTGGGTGCGGCGATTGGACTGGTCTTCGCCAGCCTGACCGGCTGCGCGGGCGGCGATGTGGCGTACACGGCGCGGGTCCTTGTCCGGCAGGACGCCGGGACCGAAGATCATCTCTGGAAAAAATCGGATACGGTGAACGGGTCATCGTTGCCCGCACCGCTTGAATCGAATCTCGACGAGGCCGGCGTACGTGCCGCCTTCGAGGCCGAAGCCGATTGCCCGGATCTGGAGGCGTATCTCGAAGATAGTGGCGTCATCGCTTTGATTGTCTACAAGGATGGAGCCATCCGCTACGAATGGTATGGCGATGGTGGCGCTCCCGACCGGCCGGCCGCCGCTTTCTCCGTTTCGAAGTCTGTTTTTTCCCTCATCCTCGCCCGTGCAGTCGATGCCGGAAGCCTGCCGGGGCTTGACGTTCCGGTGACGGACTTTGTGCCTGCGCTGGCAGACCGGGATGCGCGCTTCGCCGCGATCTCAATGCGCGACCTGCTCGACATGCGTTCCGGCATCGGATTTGAAGATGACGTGTCCTTTCCCTGGGTGAACCAGGACGCACCAGCGGTTTATTATGCCAGCGACCTGGCCGCCACCATTGTCCGGAGACCGAAGATCGTCGCGGCCCCGGGCCCTTTCCTTTATAATGACTACGCCCCGAACCTGAATGGGCTCGCCCTGCAAAAAGCAACCGGCCGCAACCTTGCTGGCGGGCCGATGCAGGATCTGTGGAATGATCTTGGGGCGGAATATACTGCTGCATGGAACGTCGACTCGAAGGGCTTCGCCTGGCACGAAAGTGGCCTTGTGGTGACTGCGCGCGATCTTGTTCGTTTCGGGCGTCTGTTGCTCGACGGCGGCAAGGTCGGCGATGCAACGGTCGCGCCGGATGCCTGGCTTCACGACACGCTGGACTCGCGCGGCGGGCCGCCGGCTATCCGCTTCGGCGAGTATGACATGTGGTACCGCAATGGCTGGTGGGCCCGTCCGCGGACCGACGGTCCGGACGACATGATCGCCATGGGCAATTTTGGGCAGATCATTCTGGTTTCCCCGGCAGACAATACGGTGATTGTCCGGCTTGGGCGCGACGGCCATAACCTGTCGAATATTGGCCTCGCCGAGCGCTTCCGCCGGGCCGCAGACCGGATGGTGGCTTCGCCCGGCTGAACCCGGGCCTTGCGTCCGGCACAGGCCTTGCGCATATAGCGCCCGGGAGGCAGGCGGCGGACGGGTCGCTCGCCAATCGGGTCAGGCCGGGAACGGAGCAGCCCCAACGAGCTTCAGCCCGGGTCGCTCGCCTGTCTCCTTCTTTCTTCTCCTATGAGTGTGGCACGTGCCAGATCAGCCGCCGCTGACCGCGCCCGCAATCGCCAGTCCGACAACGGCAATGAGCGTACCTGCGACCAGTATCCAGATCAGGCCCACGCGCTTGCCCTGACGGGCGTCATCTGTCGCGATATCCGTCGCGTGCGGGTCGGCATTTGGCTGCGTGCTGTCCGGCTGGGTATTGTTTTGTGGTTTCATGGCCCATCTCCTTTCCGAACCAACGTGCCGGTTTGCGCAACGTTCCGGTATTCCTCAGCCAAGCGCAGGAGCGCCTACTGGCGGGCGCTGACTTGGCGGAGTTCGTGCGCCACGGGATTGTCGGCAATGTCTGAGACCGAGACATATACCCGGCCGAGCCGCGCCGTCTTGTCCGGTACCACGTCCTTGCCAGCGCCGGCGGATAGGGCCCGCCAGACCAGTTCCGAACAGTAGAGACTCTTGTCCGATTTGAGCGAGAACGACCGGTCGAATGGCCGGCCGATCGCCGATTCGGCATAGAGGAGATAGGCCGCCCGCTGGTCGCCTTCGAGAGTGACTTCGTAAACGCCAAGGTCTTCGACGTCCGATAGGAACTCGCGAAGGCTCACCTTGCGCACTTCGCCAGTCTGGCCAAGGGCCAGCGTGTCGGCATGGATCACCGACAGAGTGCCGGGCGTATCTCCCTCCACCACAATGCCGATATGGCCCCACCGTTTGTCGCCCAACGACCAGTCAGCAGCGAGGCGTGTGCCGACCGCCGTATCCGCGCCCTTGAACAACAACTCGCCAGCGTGCAGGTCGCCCGCCTGTTCCGGCAGGATTTCGGCGCTGGCGTTTCCCGCCGTCAGCGCCAGCAGGGCAGCGAAGGCTATTTGCTGAAGCAAGCAGAAAGGACCGATTGGCCATCCTCCGATAAGCCGCCATATATGCGCTCGCTCGCCTCGGCCATGTTGGAAGAGGACCGCAACGTGTCGACGATCAGCTTCGCATCGGCTTCGGACATGAACGGGCCGGTGTAATCCAGATCGCCGTCGCTCCAGGCCTGTTCGGTGATCTGGCTTGCCGCGCATCCGCAGGTGAAATAGCCGGACGTGTCCGAACCGTACGAGGCCGCATCGATGTCGGGGCACAGGTCGAAGGCGATGTCCTGGTAGGTGTAGAGTTCAGTCGGCACCACGACTTCGCGCGACGCTGTGGCAATCTCGCCTGAAGTCGGGGGAACCTGAGTGGCTGTGCCGGGCGTGTAGACCTTCGAAGCTCCTTCGAAATGCGGAGACCGCGCATTCGATGCCGGTGCCGGGGTTGCAGGTTCTTCAAGAATGTCACCGCCGGGCACCTTGCCATAGCAATAGAGTGCCGAGTTGAGAGCATCCTCGCCCAGTCCATCCATCAGAACGTACAGGACATCGTCGAGTGTCTGCTGGGTCTCCATCGCCTCGGCGATGGTCAGGGCGTCCGTCTCCGCCATGTACCCGCCGGAGCGCTCGCCCGATTCGTCGTCGAACAGGCGCTCGGTGATCTGGTCGGACAGGCACGGGCATTCCTCCGCCGTGTAGTCGGTCGAGTCGGCCTCATAGTCGGGGCTGGCCTTTGTGCGTTCGTAAATCGCGGGGCAGGCAGCCCGGGCGCGGGCCTGGTAGTCGAGCAAGGTCTGGCTGGGACCGTCCGCAAAAGCGGCACCGGCAGCGCACAGGCCCACAAGCGCAAGAGCGAGAAAATGGCGGGAGACACGCATTCCGGGGCACCTTTCAGGATGATCGGGCGGCGAGGCCGGGAATCGGCCTGCGACGTCGCAGGGATACACACACAATATATCGTCGGCAGGCGAAGGGAAGCGGCCCGAGAGTGGGCAAATTGCCCATTTCTTGCGCATTCCGGGACCACGGTTTGATCGCCTGAAACGGGAAAAATTCGATCTGCGTTCGCGCGCCAGATCACCTTTATTCACGGGCATTCTGCCATTTGACTCGCGCTTCCGGTAAGGATTTGTTAACCTGAATTCCACGCTATTTTTGACGGTTTTCGGACAATCCTCGTTGACCGCCCATTAACCTTCAGACACTATATGTAGTGTCAGGGACTAAAGAGAGCGCCACATGTTGGCGTTGGGGCTGAAGTTCCTATATGTTTCAATGAACTCGGAGGGCTGCTGCATGTCTGCAACCATCGCTAAGACTATGACCGAAAATACGCCGCGCAAGGGCAAGCCGAAGCCGGGTGCGGAAGCACCGCTGCGCGTGGTCTCGTCGATGGAGGTTGTGACCGATCCGTCCCGCGATTCGAAGCTGACGGATTTTGGCAAGAAGACGCTGGAAGACCGCTATCTGCTGCCGGGCGAGTCCTATCAGGACATGTTTGCGCGGGTGTCGAAGGCGTTCGCCGACGATCAAGGCCATGCCCAGCGCCTCTATGACTATATGTCGAAGCTATGGTTCATGCCGGCGACGCCGGTTCTCTCGAATGGTGGCGCCGATCGCGGCCTGCCGATTTCCTGCTTCCTCAACCAGGTCGGCGACTCGCTCGACGACATTGTCGGCACATGGACCGAGAACGTCTGGCTCGCTTCGAACGGCGGCGGCATCGGCACCTATTGGGGCAATGTCCGCTCGATCGGCGAGAAGGTCGGCCAGAACGGGCAGACCTCCGGCATCATCCCGTTCATCCGCGTGATGGATTCGCTGACCCTCGCGATTTCGCAGGGCTCCCTGCGCCGGGGTTCGGCCGCGTGCTATCTCGACATCCACCACCCGGAAATCGAGGAATTCCTGGAGATCCGCAAAGCGTCGGGCGACTTCAACCGCAAGTCCCTGAACCTGCACCACGGCATCAACATCACCGACGCCTTCATGGAAGCCGTTCGCAACGATGAAGACTTCGGCTTGATCTCGCCGAAATCCCAGCAGGTCATCCGCACGGTCAATGCCCGCAAGCTGTGGCAGAAGATCCTCGAGCTGCGCATGCAGACCGGCGAACCCTATCTGCTGTTCACCGACACCGTGAACAATTCCATGCCGGCCCACCAGCGCAAGCTCGGCCTCAAGGTGACCCAGTCGAACCTCTGTTCGGAAATCACCCTTCCGACCGGCGTCGACCATCGCGGCGTCGACCGGACGGCTGTTTGCTGCCTGTCGTCGGTGAATGCCGAGACCTATCTCGAATGGTCGAAGGACGAGATGTTCCTGGAAGACGTGTTCCGTTTCCTCGACAACGTCCTGGAAGACTTCATCGAGCGCGCGCCGCCGGAAATGGAGCGCGCCGTCTATTCGGCAAGGCGCGAACGCTCGGTCGGTCTCGGCCTGATGGGCTTCCACTCCTTCCTGCAGGAGATGAACGTCTCCATGGAAGGCGCGATGGCCAAGGTCTGGAACGAGAAGATGTTCAAGCACATCCGCAAGGGTGCGGATGCGGCTTCGGTGAAACTCGCCAAGGAACGCGGTCCTTGCGAGGACGCCCGCGATGCCGGCATGATGGCCCGGTTCAGCCACAAGCTGGCCGTGGCGCCGACCGCCTCGATCTCGATCATCTGCGGCGGCACCTCCGCCGGCATCGAGCCGATCCCGGCGAACGTCTACACGCACAAGACGCTGTCAGGTTCGTTCACCGTGAAGAACCAGCAGCTCGAGCGCCTGCTCGACCGCAAGGGGCTGAACAGCGACGAGATATGGACCTCGATTCTCGAGCATGAGGGCTCCGTCCAGCACCTCGACTGCCTCGATGCGCACGAGAAGGACGTCTACAAGACCGCATTCGAACTCGACCAGCGCTGGATCATCGAACTGGCCGCCGACCGCACGCCTTATATCTGCCAGTCGCAGTCGCTGAACCTGTTCCTGCCCGGCGACATCGACAAGTGGGACCTGCACATGCTGCATTGGACGGCGTGGGAGCGGGGGCTGAAATCGCTCTACTATTGCCGCTCCAAATCAGTGCAGCGGGCCGCTTTTGCGGGCTCCGAGCGGGTCGAGGTGGATCGGCTCGAGACGACATCGACCGACTATGACGAGTGCCTTGCCTGCCAATAGCCTCCGGCACGCACAGGTTGGGAAATTGCAGACAGGCGCCGGAAACGGCGCCTGTTTCTTTTCAAACTCGGGGAACCTGCCGCCAGAATGGGCGTATCAATGCCACGGGATGAACGAAACATGGTGTTCGGCCACTTTATTTCTTCCCGGAAATTCAACGGGTTAATTCTGGCATTTTCGCATCCGGTCCAAAAATTGCAGGAAATATCGAGCAATTTCCGGAACTTGCAGACAGGTCCCCGCAAAGGGACAAATTAACAGAATTAATCATATTGTTGAGAATGAGGTTTGTGACGCGGTTCGCCTTTATGGTACATTAAGTGAAGTCTGGCCTACTCCACGTTAAGAAATGCGTTGGAGACCGGCTATGAGGAGTGGTGGTGGAATGGCGCTTGTGATTGCTTCTGCAGTTATGACGTTGGCATGTCAGGGGTGTGTTTCGGCATCGCCCCATGAGATGGCCCGTATAGAGCCTGCTGTGCCGCCGACCCTCGGTATGACGATGGCCATGCCGCAGGCACCCGTTCAGGGACAGCCTGCACGGCTGGCGCCGGAATTGTCCGTGCACATCAATGACTCCCTGCCGTCCCGTTTTTCCGGCACGCCGATGGATCTGGGCGGTGAGATCGCCGCGCAGATCATGACCGGTTCGCCTTTCGAACTCCCTCTCCCGGTTGGGCTGTCCGTCCAAACCGGCCCAAGCCCGTCCTGGTCCGGGTCGCCTGCGCTCAACGCCATCGCCGCCGAACAGTCGCGCATGGCGCTGATGCGTCCGAGCGTGGCCGAACGAAACATTGCTGCCGAAGTCGCGATTTCCGCGCCGCGCTCTGCAACCGGCCTCCGCTTCGATGTCGGCCTCGCCCCGCGTATCGCCGTCCGCGATGACGGAAACGTGTTGACCCAGCGGGTCGGCGGTGAAGTCCGGATCGGTCAGAACTTCAACCTGCTCAGCAAGGACGGTCAGCCGGAAGGCTGGTACATCTTCGCCGGTGCAGATGGCGAAGCGCTCATCTGGGATGCAGACCGCAGCGGATTCCGCCCGCAACTCGGCGACATGGCCCTCACCGACCAGGTCACGGTCGGCGATATGCAGGCCGGTATCTCGATCCAGCGCGCCGGCGGCCAGCTGTCGCTCAGTTACATCCGCCGCGAAGTCAAATACCAGGACCGTAATGGCAGCCTCAGCGAGAATGAAGATTTCGCAGGTGTAAGTTTCACGATGCGACGATAGCTGCTATCGCGCACTTCATGACGATCAAATTCCAAATAACGGCCGCGCTCAGTGCGGCCGTTTTTCTTGCCCCGCATGCCCTCGCGCAGACGATACCTGCAGATGTGCCTGACGTATCGGCCACGACGGACCTCAATGCCGAACCCGGCGAGCCGGTCAAGAAGGTCCGCAAGCCGGCCGTCATATCTGTCACCACAGAGAACGACTTTTTCGGTGGTGGCACGGATCGCAATTATTCCAACGGCGTGCGCATTGAGCAGGTTTCCGCTGCGGATAACGTGTTCCCGTTGCTCGAATGGGTTGCCGATCGGTTGCCCTGGATCGATGTCTCCCGCACCGACCTGCGCCAGGGTTTTGCGCTCTCGCACGCCATCTTCACGCCGGAAGATATCCACACGACCACGCCGGACCCGCGCGACCGGCCCTATGCCGCCTGGCTCGCCCTTTCCGGCACCGTCGTTGCCACTGACGCCGACACGCAAGATACGCTACAGGTCAATCTTGGCATGGTTGGCCCGTCTGCCGCCGGCGAGTTCGTGCAGAACAACTGGCACAAGATGATCGGGATCGACGGGGCAGATGGCTGGGACAGCCAGCTCAAGGACGAACCCGGCATTGAGATCATTGCCCAGCGCCTGCAGATGATCGATGGGCCGGACCTGCCATTCGGACTCGAGACCGATTTCGGCGCCCACCTCGGTGTGGCCCTCGGCAATGTCCGCACCTACGCCGCCACGGGTCTCGCCGCCCGGATCGGCTGGGATCTCGATTCCGGTTTCGGGCCGCCGCGCATCCGTCCGGCGTTGGCAGGAGCAGGGGACTTCATCCCCGGAACCGTGGAAGACCCGATGGGCGGGTATGTCTTTGTCGGCCTCGACGCGCGCGCCGTCGCCCGTGACATGTTCCTCGACGGCAATCTCTGGCGCGACTCGGCCCGCGTCTTTGACCGGCGGGACTTTGTCGGCGACCTGCAGGCCGGCATCGCGGTCCACTATCGCGACGTACAGCTTGCCTTCACCTATGTCGCGCGCAGCGAGGAATTCGCCTACCAGGACGGGCCGCAACGTTTCGGCGCCTTCTCGATCAGCATCGCCCACTAACGCTTTCCGGAGGGTCATTCTTGCGCGGCAGGATTGCCCGGCGCAAACTGCTGGAAAATTGCCAGTCGGGAGGAATCCATGAAACCTGTTGCCACCGTCCTTGCCGCGCTGCTTTGCCTTGCCGCCTGTGCCAAGTCATCGCCCGCCCCGCCGTCCACTGAAGCGCCGCCCGCCGGCACCGCGACAGTCGCGACGATTGCTGCGAACGACGCGCTGGCGGCCCGCCTGCCGCTCGCCGACACGTCCGATTTCGACGACGCCAATCACGGCCTGCTCGCCCAGATCAAGGAAGACATCACCGATGCCGACGGCAAAGTGGTCTGGAAGGTCGGCGCGCACGACTTTATCACCGGCGATGCACCGGCCACGGTCAATCCCTCGCTTTGGCGCCAGGAAAAGCTGAACGCCATCCACGGTCTGTTCGAACTGCAGGACGGCCTCTATCAGGTGCGCGGCTACGACCTCGCCACCATGTCGGTCATTCGCGGCAAGACCGGCTGGATTATAGTCGATCCCTTGCTGAGCCGCGAGACGGCCGCTGCCGCGCTGAAGCTCGTCAACGACACGCTCGGTGTGCGCCCAGTCACCGGCATCATCTACACCCATTCGCATGCCGACCATTTCGGCGGCGTACGCGGAATCATCGACGAGGCCGACGCCAAGGCGCGCAAGGTACCGATCCTCGCGCCCATCGGCTTCACCAAAGAAGCCGTCTCGGAAAACCTCGTCGCCGGCAATTACATGTCGCGCCGCGCCGTGCTGATGTTCGGCAGTTCGCTGCCAGACAGCCCTGAGGGCCAGGTGGGTGTCGGCCTCGGCGCTGCCCTGTCGAATGGCTCGACGGGTCTCATTCCGCCGACGGAGGAAATCGCGGGCAGGGGCACCAAGCGCACGGTCGACGGCGTCGACATCGAGTTCATCGACGCGGCCCACACGGAGGCCCCTGCCGAGTTCATGTTCTACCTGCCGCAATTGCGGGCGCTTTGCACCGCCGAGGTCGCCACCGCCACTTTCCACAACGGTCTTACCCTGCGCGGTGCCAAGGTCCGCGATTTCCTCGAATGGAGCCGCGTCATCGACTATGCGCTGGCGACTTATGGCGACAGGTCCGACATCGCGTTCGCCTCGCACCACTGGCCGACCTACGGCCAGCCACAGGTCGAAAGCTTCCTGCGCGGCCAGCGTGACATCTATCGCTACACCCATGATCAGACCATGCGCCTCGCAAATGAAGGCGAGACCCAGTTCGAGATCGCCGAGAACCTGCAGGAGGCCGGCGTCCAGTCGACCAATTTCGACACGCGCGGCTATTACGGCACGCTGAACCACAACTCAAAGGCGGTCTACCAATCCTATTTCGGCTGGTGGGACGGCGTGCCCGCAACCTACAATGCCTGGCCGCTGGAACAGCATGCCCCGCGCTTCGTCGAACTGGCGGGGGGGCCGGACGCCGCGCTCGCCGCCGGCGAGAAGGCCTTCAATTCCGGCGATTATCGCTGGGCCGCCGAGATCTTCAACAATCTCGTCTTTGCCGATCCGAAGAACCAGCCCGCGCGCGACTGGCTTGCCGCGTCCTACGAGCAGATGGGCTTCCAGGCAGAAAGCGGCGCCTGGCGCGACTATTACCTGACCGGCGCGGCAGAGCTGCGCCGCGGCCTGCCTGCCGAAGGCGGCATGCGCGGGGGCAGTCCGGACTTTATCCGGGGTGTTCCGACGGTCGACCTCTTCAACGCGCTGGCCGTGCGCTATGATCCCTCGAAACTCTCGCGCGACCCTTTCGCCCTGAATTTCGTCTTCACCGATACCGGCGAGACCCTGTTGCTGGATGTCGGCAAGGCGACCAGCTTCCCCCGTCCGGGCGGCCAGTCAGCCTCCGCCGCTGCCACGCTGACAATGACCCGCACCGCCTTCAACGACCTCATCCTCCGGACGCGGACCTTCCAGGACATCGCCGCCGCTGGCGAAGCTCAGCTCGCCGGTGACCCGACCGCGCTGCTCAGCTGGTTCACAGCCCTGGAAACCCCGCCCTTCTGGTTCAATGTCGTCGAGCCATGAGGCTGGGCAGCCACACCTGACTGTGCCGCATTGAACCGGCGGCCGGGGCGGGCCATATCTGCGCCATCGCGCCATCCGGACACATGCGGCCGGGCCAAGGACATTGCCGACCCATGACGTTCGACATGATCACGCCGGAATTCATCCAGGCCTTCTTCGCCGTCGTGATGATCGACCTCGTGCTGGCGGGCGACAATGCCGTTGTCATCGGCCTCGCCGCCGCGGGTCTTGAGAAGCAGCAGCGCGGCAGAGCGATCCTGATCGGCATCCTGTTTGCCACGGTGTTGCGCATCGCCTTTGCTCTGGTGGCCGCCCAACTCCTCCTGATCGTCGGCCTGCTGTTTGCCGGTGGCGTGCTGCTGCTCTGGGTGTCCTGGAAAATGTGGCGCGAACTGCGTGAAGGCGGCCATACCGACACTGCCGAGGCCCTGTCCGGCGAAGACCTTAATGCCGACGGGACGATCGCCCGCCAGAAGCCCCGCAAGACCCTGCGCCAGGCCGTCACCCAGATCATTTTGGCCGACGTGTCGATGTCGCTCGACAATGTGCTCGGCGTGGCCGGTGCGGCGCGCGAGCATCCGGTCGTGCTGGTGTTTGGCCTCATCCTGTCGGTCCTGTTGATGGGCGTCGCCTCGCATTTCATTGCCCGCGTGCTGCATCAACACCGGTGGATCGCCTTTGCCGGCCTTGCCATCATCCTTTACGTCGCCTTGCACATGATGTGGGAAGGGGGCTTCGAACTCTGCAACCAGGGCCTGCCGATGCTTGGCCTCGATGCACCGGCGGCCTGTACGGTCAAGCACTGATATTTTTGCTTTTGCAGATTGAGCGGCGTTTGCGGCGGGCCGGTATCAAGCCGCGTGCCGGCATATTCCGGTTCAATCTGGACCGTTCCTCATGGGCGCTCACGCAAAAGCCCTGGTCGTCACCACCCTGATCATGGAAGTCACGACCCTCGTCGCCCTCACAGCCGTGTGGGCCCTTCTTTCAGAGCTGCACTTCGGCCGCCAGGTCATCATCGGCGGCCTGATCGCCACCGGCATCGCGGCCGCCGACCACCGCCCGATCGGCGCGCCACAGCCGCTTCAGCCGCCGAATCTGATCGGCACCCCCGCCACAAAACATCCTCCTGCCCACCGCCCGGGCCGCCCGGCCACGCGCGTCGACCGCCCCTGCTGAGGCCCGGTCGCCCCGGATTTATCCCGCGCCGCAATTGACTTTTCTTCGCGCCAAGCGAGGAATTGATTACGCAGGCGTAACGAGGGGGATCGCATGGCCGACGGCGAAGGCCGCGAAGTGGCAGGACTTGAGGTTCCGGTGTCGGAGTCAGGCGACAGGACTGGTGTGCCGGGCTGGTTTCGCTCCCTGCTCGCGTGGCGGCAAACCCCGTTCATAGCCGCCGCAGGGCTCGCTGCTTCTGCGCTGACAGCGGTCGTTTTCTGGCACACCTTTACGCCGCAGCACATTCTGGAGTCGGCGGAAGCGCGGCAATGGTTTGCCGCATCCACCGTCGTATTCTGGTTGCCCATGGTGCTTCTTCTTCGGGATGCGCCGGATAATTTTGCGCATGGCCCCTCACTGAGGCTCCCAGTGTTTAGCCTTATCCTGCTGATGGCAATGACAACCACAATTGCAATGGCTTCATTCTCGTTAGGCGCGGGGGTGAACAGCCTGGCGCTATCGCCACCCCTCGTCGCTTGCCTCTTGTCGGGCTTGATCCTTTGTCTGCTACCGCTTGCTTGGAATGCCGTGAACCTTGCGAGGTTTCAGGCTGCGGTCCGAACCGTTGCGCATGGCGCTTCGGAAACGACGGAGGCCGAAGCGGAAGCTCGCAATGCCGAGGCGATGGGCGCGCTCATTGCCTCTATCTTTGTTGGCGGCATCATAGTTTTCGCAATATGTGCGGGAATCTGGAACGACGATGTGCACTTCGATAATTTTATCGGCGTCATTGTAGGGTTTCTCGTTGTCGGTGCGTTCGGCATCGTCATCTTTCTTGATCCCCTATCGGACTGGCCGCCTGTAAAATGGATGAGCCGGGTGTTCAGTTCATCTGCGCGAGCAGCTCGCCCGCTTGCTGCCCTCTACGACGGCGTTGATACCGTTCTGGTGCGGATCATCGCGGTCATGGGTGGCATGGAGCATCGAACCGTTCTCGCCCGGTACGGAATCCTCGGCGGCATGCTGGGCTGCTTTTGTATTCTGGGTTGGTTCCTGCCGCCCGAATTGGGCCTGATTCCGTGCGGGATCGGAATGTTGATGGCCGTATCGGTGTCGAGGCTTTGGGGTTGGGTCGAAGAAGACCGGGCACTTGCCGCTTTGACCGATTTCAAACCATCGACTCCCTATCGAACCACGATGCGCGAAGATTATCGCGACGAGACCCTCCTGGGGTTTGCATTCGTGTTCTTTCTGATACCGATCATGATGCGGGATGCGCACTTCAGCGGTCTGTTCGGTCCGGATATGTTCAAGCTGCCCAGCAAGGAGCCGTCGTTCCTCCAATGGTTTGGCTACTTCGGTATCGAACTTTCAAAGGCAGTCCCGATTGTGGACTGGGCAGAAATCTACAATTTCGGACAGCCCAAAGTCGTGACGGTCGGCGACGTGCAAGTCGCTGGCGACATGATCACCTATGGGGCTGTCGCCTCTCGCCATGCTGTCTTCATGGCCCGTGTCACAGTCGATCTTGTGCTGATCGCATCCCTCCTGCAGGCGATCAGCATCACAGGCCGAAATCGTCAGCAGAAACGCCTTTACAAGGCCGGCACTGATCCTCGGAACAGGTTTTTACCCGGATTGATCGATCGTCTCGACCCATTCGTCGAAAAGGCGGAATTGCGCCGTGCCATGTTCGCGTCGCTCGTGCCACGCATGCCATGGCCTGACGAGAAAACAACGGCGCAGGCCGCGCATGACCGTCACTTTGATCTCCGCACCCTGTCACAGCCGGGTCTTGTAGACTTTCGCCGGTACAACGCCGACCGACTGGCGCAAATGCATGCGGAATACAAGGATGTGGTCGCGCGCGCCTTCATTGCGGCGATCTCGCATGAGCGGCCAGACTTCTATTTGGTGTCCCGCACTGTGTTGCTGGACCAGCTTGCCGAGAAGGGGGCCGCCGAATCCGAACTCTATACGCTGCTGGACCGGATCAAATCGGACCTTGTCGAAGACCCTGATCGGGTCGATCTCTCAATTCCAGAGCTAAGGTCGATTCTCTTCCATACGGCAAAACGAGCAGGTCTGCGGGAGCTCAAGAATGACTTGATCGGCCTGATGAAATGCTGCCGACCGGTACGCGAAGTAATCGAAAGCCTGGCCGATATTGCGGGGCGGTCCGACCCGGACGGCTTTCAGTATGCACGGGTGTCGGCGGTGCGGGCGATCTGTTCACTTGCGCTGGAGACTCCGAATGAACCGGATATCCGATTTACAATTGCAACGCTTGAGGAAGTGCAACGCCTGGCGCCGGGCTATTCAACGATCATTGCGATCAATGCCTGTATTGCCGAACTTCAGACGGCTCTGACAAAGCCTAAGCATTAATCCATCTGTGCCCGGAAGAATTCCGCGATCATCGGGCCGTATTTGTCGCCAGGTTCGCCGAGCCTGCGGTTGAGGCTTTTCTGGGTCCGCTTGGTGGCTTCCACCGCTTGGGCGAAATGGCCGGCCTGGACCAGGGCGTCCGCGAATTCCTTCGACCGGCGCGGCGATAGCGGCCGGTCGACATACAGGAGCAGCATTGGCGGCGTGTTCACCCCGTCGCGCACCTGCAGGGTCGGTGAGGCATCGCGCCAGACGTTGGGGTCCCGGCCGAATTCCGGCCGGTAGAAATTCGGCAGCTTGCCGGATTTCTCGCCGGTCCGGACGAGGTTGTAGGCCGCCGAATCGAGCGCCGCGGTGCCCTTGATGACCGACAGGTCGAGCCCCACGCCCTTGAGGTATTTCGGGTCGACCGAAACCAGCGCCACCGAATGTGCGCCGGAGGAGTGCCCCATCAGGAAGATCGCGTCCGGATTGCCGCCATACGCCTTGGCGTTCTTGTGAACGAAGGCAATCGCCGCCGCCGCGTCCTCGACCGGGGCAGGGAAGGCATGGTCCGGAGCCAGCCGGTAATTGATCGAGATATAGATGAAGCCCTGCTGGTTGAAGAACTGTGCCTGTGCCGGGCCGATGGCGATCTGCTTGTTGCCCACCGTCCAGGCGCCGCCATGCACCATGATCACCACGGGCGCGGTTTTCTTGAGACCGTTCGGCGCATAGACGTCCATCGTCATGTTGCCGTCGCCGACGCCCGGAATGTGGTCATACACCACATCGCGCCACACCTTCGCCTCCGCCCCGCCCGGCAGGGCCGTCCACGACACAAGAACCGCAAGAACCATAACCAGAATACGCATGACGGCCTTCTCTCACACCGCCCGCCATCTTGGAACGCCCGACAACAGGAAAACAGCCGTGACGGCCGTTGGATTCGGGACAGTTCCCCCACCATAAGCTATGCGCAATAGACATGGCTGCGTTCTCCCCCCTTTAGGTGAGAGACAGAGGGGGAACTGGAAGATCGCCAATACGGGTACACCCCCCCGCGCCCATCCACCACACCGCCGCCTCTGGACGACTCAAGCCACGGGGCATACCATGCGCCCATGCTGGGACCTGCCTCATGCCTCATTTAACGACCACTGCGTCCACATCGGATTTTGCCGGCCTGTTCACCCCGAAACTGGTGACCATACTGCGCGAGGGCTATGGTCTGAAACAGTTGCGTGCCGACGCGATCAGCGGCCTGACCGTCGCCATCGTTGCCTTGCCGCTGTCCATCGCCATTGCCGTTGCCTCCGGCGCGAGCCCTGCGCAGGGCCTCGTCACGGCGATTGTCGGCGGTTTCCTCGTCTCCCTGCTGGGTGGCAGCCGGTTCCAGATTGGCGGCCCGGCCGGGGCCTTCATCGTCCTCGTCAACACCACGGCCGCCGTCCACGGCATGGACGGGCTTGTCCTTGCCGTGCTGCTGTCCGGCCTAATGTTGGCGGTGGCGGGCTGGCTGCGCCTAGGCACCTTCGTCAAGTTCGTGCCTTATCCGGTCACCGTCGGCTTCACCGCCGGCATCGCCATTGTCATCTTCTCGAGCCAGGTGAAAGATCTGTTCGGCCTCGCCTTGCCGGGGCCGGAACCCGGACCCTTCCTCGCCAAGCTGTCCGTGCTCGCCGCCGCCGCGCCGACCGCCAGCTGGCAGGCGTTCCTGCTCGCTGCCGGCACCATGGCGGTGATCTTCACGCTGAAGCGCTTCCGCCCCGGCTGGCCGGGCATCCTCCTCGCCGTTGCCACCGCTGCTGCCCTTGCCGCCGCCGCCCATATGGACGTCGCCACTATCGGTTCGCGCTTCGGGGCCATGCCGCACAGCCTGCCCATGCCCCACCTGCCGGCGCTGTCTCTCGACAAGGTCTCCGCCGTCCTGCCCGCCGCGATCTCGTTCACGCTTCTGGGCGCCATCGAATCGTTGCTCTCGGCGGTCGTGGCGGATGGCATGACCGGTCGGCGCCACCGTTCGAATTGTGAACTGGTCGCCCAGGGCGCGGCGAATATCGGCTCGGCCCTGTTCGGCGGCATCTGCGTCACCGGCACCATCGCGCGCACCGCCACCAATGTGCGGGCGGGGGCGCATGGGCCAGTGTCAGGCATGCTGCACAGCGTGTTCCTGCTGTTGATGATGGCGCTCGCCGCGCCGCTGATCGCCTTCATCCCAATGGCAGCGCTGGCCGGTGTCCTCGCCGTCGTCGCCTGGAACATGTTCGAGAGGCATGCCTTCTGGCGGCTATTGCGGTCCTCAAAGGGCGACGCCGCCGTGCTGCTCGCGACATTCGGCCTGACCGTGTTCCGCGACCTGACCGAAGCGATCATCGTAGGCTTCGCCCTTGGCTCGGCCCTGTTCATCCACCGCATGTCGCAGGCGGCCACGGTCGAACTGGGCGCGCCGCTTTTCCAGCCGGACCAGGCTGACGAGATTGGCGCGCGCGGCGACTATGCCGAAGCAACCCCCCGCGATGTCGTCATCTACCGCATCTCCGGCGCATTCTTCTTCGGCGCGGCGGCCTCGATCGGTTCGGTGCTGGACCAGATCGGCGACCGCCACCGGGCCCTGATCGTCGACTTCTCGGCCGTGCCCTTCATCGATTCGACCGCTGCCCACACGGTCGAGGGGCTGGTCACCTCCGCTGCCCACCGCAAGGTCGCCGTCTGGCTCACTGGCCTGACTCCGGCGACCGAAGCGGCCCTGGCGGCGCAAGGGGTGGCTGCACCGCATGTGTCGATTGCGCGGGATATCGCAGAAGCCGAGGTTGCTGTCCGGGTCTCAACTGAGGTCCCCCCTCTGTCTCCCCCCTGAAGGGGCGAGAACGCCATCATTCCCACCGTTCTGAAGTTGCTATTGGCGTTCCTACCCTTTTGGAGGAAGGACAGGTGGGGAAACGCCCCAGGCATGAAAGCCACCCCCAACCGCACATTTCCTGTGCACACCCCTGTGGACTAGTGCCGCATGCGACACGCAGTATCTTGCGCCATTAACGCTTCTTAAGCACTATATGTAGCCTACTCGACCCCATACCGACGACTCGCCCTGCAAGGAGCCCCCCATGGCTGACGGAAATCCCAACCTTCCCGGATTGCTCACCCCGAGCCATGCCTACAAGCCGTTCCGCTACCCATGGGCTTACGAGTTCTGGAAGAAACAGCAGCAGGTCCACTGGATGCCTGAGGAAGTGCCCCTCGGCGAGGATTGCAAGGACTGGGCGGTCAAGCTGTCCGACCAGGAGCGCAACCTGCTGACGCAGATCTTCCGCTTCTTCACCCAGTCCGACGTCGAAGTCGGCGCCAATTACATGACCAATTACATGCCACTCTTCAAACCTGTTGAAGTGTCGATGATGCTGTCGTCCTTCTCCAACATGGAGACGATCCACATCGCGGCCTATGCGCTGCTGCTCGAAACCATTGGCATGCCGGATTCCGAATTCTCGGCCTTCATGGAATACAAGGAGATGGCTGCCAAGCACGACTATCTCGGCCGGTTCGGCGTCGAGACGAATGAAGATATCGCCGTCTCGATGGCGGTATTTGGTGCGTTCACGGAAGGCCTGCAGCTGTTCGCTTCCTTCGCCATGCTGATGAACTTCCCGCGCTTCAACAAGATGAAGGGCATGGGCCAGATCGTCACCTGGTCGATCCGCGACGAGTCGCTGCACTGCGAAGGCATGATCAAGCTGTTCCACACTTTCTGCGCCGAAACTGGCGTGATGACGGACGCCCTGCGCGAGAAGATCCGCGACTGCTGCCGCACCGTGATCGCGCTGGAGGACAAGTTCATCGACCTTGCCTTCGAGATGGGCCCGGTCGAAGGCATGACGCCGGCCGACATCAAGAACTATATCCGCTACATCGCCGACTGGCGCCTCGGCCAGCTCAAGCTCGAGCCGATCTACGGCCTCACCAAGCACCCGCTGCCCTGGCTGTCGGAAATTCTCAACGGCGTCGAGCAC
>JBGSKI010000077.1:0-2605 GCA_041741315.1 Hyphomonas sp.
CAGCTGGATGGCGCTGGCGCGCTTTATTCGCTGCCGGCCGGGCGGACCCTGGGGCAACGACCCGGCGCCCGAGACGCGCCCGGACGTGCCGTTCTGGCAGCCCTGGCGATACGGAGACTGGCGCGGACCCGTTGAAAACACTCCGGAAACGTGACATAGGCGGCGCATGTTCGACCGGATGATCACCTGCCTGACCACGCGAACCCGACGGGGTGCCTGAGCGCCGCCGTCCGCACGCCCCGTGCGGACAGACGCCTCATGCACCCGTGAAAAAAGCCCGACCCCCCGGCGAAAAACTGTACATAAAACTATTCGGAAAGAGTCCCGATAGCCGCCGGAACTGTCCTTAAAATTCCCGGAAAGACCCAAACTGCGCCCGGCCCCCAAACGGGGTGGGAAATCCGCTCAACTCACGTTAAGCAGACCGCCGCAGAAGGCCTTACGGACCCCTCGATGTCGCGCCCCTCGTGGCGCACCACCAGAAGAAGACAAACGATGATCAAAGTAACGCTGCCCGACGGATCGGCACGAGAGTATCCCGACGGCGCCTCGCCCCTTGATGTGGCCGAGAGCATTTCCAAATCGCTGGCCAAGAAGGCACTGGCCGCCAGGGTCAATGGCGAGCTGCGCGACCTGACGCGTCCGCTCGACGGGGACGCAACGGTCGCCATCGTCACCGACAAGGATGCCGACGGCCTGGAGCTGATCCGGCACGATGCGGCGCACGTCCTCGCGCAGGCCGTGCAGGGGCTCTATCCCGACACGCAGGTGACGATCGGTCCGGTCATCGACGATGGCTTCTACTATGACTTCGCCCGCAAGGAACCGTTCTCGACGGACGATTTCGAAAAGATCGAAGCGCGGATGCGCGAGATCGTCGATGCCGACTACCCGATCGTGCGCGAAGTCTGGGAGAAGGATGCGGCAATCGCCGAGTTCAAGCGGCTGGGCGAGGACTACAAGGCGCAGATCATCGACGACATCATCCCGCCGGGGGAGGCGATCACGCTGTACCGGCAGGGCGACTGGTTCGACCTCTGCCGCGGCCCGCACCTGCCCTCGACGGGCAAGCTGCCGAAGGCGTTCAAGCTGATGAAGCTGGCCGGCGCCTATTGGCGGGGCGACTCGAAGAACGAGATGCTGCAGCGGATGTACGGCACGGCCTGGGCCAACGAGAAGGACCTGAAGGACCACCTGCATCGCCTTGAGGAGGCCGAGAAGCGCGACCACCGCAAGCTTGGCCGCCAGATGGACCTCTTCCACATGCAGGAAGAGGGACGCGGCATGGTGTTCTGGCACGAGAAGGGCCTGACGCTCTGGCGGGTGATCGAGTCCTATATGCGCCGCCGCCTGCAGGCGACGGGCTATGTCGAAGTGCGCACGCCGCAAGTGCTGGACCGGACGTTCTGGGAAAAGAGCGGCCACTGGGACAAGTATCGCGAGAACATGTTCGTCTGCGAGACGGACGAGGAAGAGACGCTGTCCCTGAAGCCGATGAACTGCCCCGGGCATGTGCAGATCTTCAAGTTCGGCCAGAAATCCTATCGCGACCTGCCGCTGCGCATGGCCGAGTTCGGCGCGTGCCACCGGTATGAGCCGTCGGGCGCGCTGCACGGCCTGATGCGCGTGCGGGCGTTCACACAGGACGATGCGCACATTTTCTGCCGGGAAGACCAGATCGAGGAAGAGACGGCGAACTTCATCAAGCTCGCTTCGTCGGTGCACGCGGATTTCGGGCTGGAGCGCGACCATATCTCGCTCGGCACGCGGCCGGAGATGCGGGCCGGGTCGGAAGAGTTCTGGGACAAGGCCGAGGCGCAGATGCTGAACGCGGCGCGCGCGGCCGGCGTGGAACCGGTCATCGCCGAGGGCGACGGGGCCTTCTATGCGCCGAAGCTCGACTTCCAGCTGAAGGACGCGATCGGCCGGTCGTGGACGTGCGGCACGATTCAGCTCGACTATGTGCTGCCGGAACGGCTCGGCGCCGAATATGTCGGCGAGGATGGCCAGAAGCACAAGCCGGTGATGCTGCACCGCGCGATCCTCGGATCGCTCGAACGGTTCATTGGTGTGCTGATCGAAAACTATGCCGGGGCATTTCCGATGTGGCTCGCGCCGGTACAGGTCGTGGTGGCGACGATCACCGATGCGGCAAATGACTATGCCGAGCAGGCGGCCGACGAATTGCGCAAGGCGGGCCTCCGGGTCGAGGTCGACAAGCGCAACGAAACGATCAATTACAAGGTGCGCGAGCACTCCTTGCAGAAGGTGCCGGTGATCGCGGTGGTCGGCGCACGGGAGGCCGAGGGCCGCAAGCTGGCGCTGCGCCGGCTCGGCTCGAACGGGCAGGAAATCATCGGCCTCGACGAGGCGCTGGTCAAACTTGCCGATGAGGCACTGCCGCCGGACCTGAAGCGGGCGCGTGAGACGGTCGGCTAAAACCGTCCGCTGAAAAGCGGCGATGACAAATGACGGGAGCGGCGGCAGAGTGGGGGCATGAGATATGCCCCCGTCCTTGCCGCCGCGTTCGTTCTCTGGCCCGTCATGGGTTTCCTGGGTGCGCAGGGCTTTGCGCCGCTGCTCGGCCTGGTCGCGCTGCCCGCGC
>JBGSKI010000078.1:0-11317 GCA_041741315.1 Hyphomonas sp.
GCTTATCAGGCAGAAGTGGCTGGATAATCCGCCACTCCGCATCCGAAAGATCAAAACGGGCCATCGACAACCTCCTGTCAAAATGGAGATTGAATCACACTTCGGCCTCAACAGGAATCCTGTTTATGAGTACAGAATCTAGCGCGACAGTTCCTTCATTGCCTCGTCGAGGCCGCCGAGCGTCAGTTCGAACATCCGGTGCCCGCCGATCAGCTCACGGATGAGCTTGATCGAGCCGGTGAAGTCCCACGCGCCTTCCTTGACCGGGTTCAGCCAGACCATGTTCGGGTAGCGCTGTACGAAGCGCTGGATCCACAGGCCGCCCGGCTCCTCGTTCCAGTGCTCGACCGATCCGCCGGCATAAGTGATTTCGTACGGGCTCATCGTCGCGTCGCCGACAACGATCACCTTGTAGTCCGAGGGGTACTTGTTCAGCACGTCCCAGGTCGGGATGCGGTTGTTCATGCGGCGGCGGTTGTCCTTCCACAGGCCCTCATAGGGGCAGTTGTGGAAGTAATAGTATTCGAGGTTCTTGATCTCGGACTTGGCGGCCGAAAACAGCTCCTCCATGATCCGCACATAGGGGTCCATCGACCCGCCGACATCGAGCAGCAGGAGGACAGAGACCGCGTTGCGTTTTTCCGGGCGCATCTCGATGTCGAGATAGCCCTTGCGGGCCGTGTTGCGGATGGTCGAGTCGAGGTCCAGCTCGTCCGGCGCGCCCTTGCGGGCCCATTTGCGCAGGCGTTTCATGGCGACCTTGATATTGCGGGTGCCAAGCTCGACATTGTCGTCATAATTCTTGAATTCGCGCTTGTCCCACACCTTCACCGCGCGGCGGTGGCGGGACTTTTCCTGCCCGATTCGCACGCCTTCGGGATTGTAGCCATTGGCGCCGAAGGGGGAGGTGCCGCCCGTGCCGATCCACTTGTTGCCCCCCTCGTGGCGCTTTTTCTGTTCTTCGAGGCGCTTCTGCAGCGTTTCCATCAGCTTCTCGAAGCCGCCCATGGCCTCGATCTCGTCCATTTCTTCCTTGGAGAGGAACTTCTCGGACATCTTGCGCAGCCATTCCTCGGGAATGTCCGTCACGTCGACGGCGTCTGCCATGCTGTCGAGGCCCTTGAAGACGTGCGAGAACACCCGGTCGAACTTGTCGATGTTGCGCTCGTCCTTCACCAGGGCGGCGCGCGACAGGTAGTAGAAGTCCTCGACGTCCATGCCGATGACCTGCTTGTCCATAGCCTCCATGAGCATCAGGTATTCCTTGAGCGTGACCGGCACCTTGGCGTCGCGCAGCTCATTGAAAAAGTGAAGGAACATCCGGGGTCTCCCGCGCTGGCTTTGTGCCAGCATAGCCCGGCTTGGCCGCGCTGTCCAAGCTGACGCCGGGGGAGGGACCGCTCATCCTGCATTCAGGTGAAGGCCAGTAGTCCGGTTGGCATGATGAGGGCTGCTCTTGTTGCAATCTGTCTGGTCCTGGCGGTGCCTGCCGCGCGGGGCGATGCAGCTTGTGAGGGCGACGCGGAGCCGGCCTGCATGCTGCAGGCGATCTGGGAGGCGGCCGCCGCCTTTCCCGAGGCCAAGCGCGACCGGCTCAAACCCCTCTTCCTGGACACCGTGGCCAAGGCCGGGGACGATGCCCTGCTCGCGGGCTGGCAGCAAAGGTTGGGAAGCGTGGCAGCGCCCCAGCCGGTTTACGCTGACTATGCCCGCGAGCAGGCCGAGCGGGCCCTCGACCGGTCCGGATGGGAAGGATTCCTGTCCGCCGCGCGTTCCGGCAGCGACCCTTTCAACATCGGACGGCCGGAAGTGATGGCCGCCGGTGCGCGATTGGCACCCGACTCGGCGACTCGTGCCCGTGTCGTGTCCGCCATGTTCGAGATCGCCGGAAGCCAGGCCGCGGGAGGGCGTCCGGGAGACGATTTCGAGCGGGTCGATTTCGGCCATGCCCTCGCAGAGCTGTCGATGGAATCGTGCGACCTTGCGGCGTTCGACCGGGCCTCTGCGATGACGCCGGAGCCGGACGGCCTGCGCTATGCCTTCTGGCGGGCGCGCATTACTGGCAGTGCCGGGCACCTCGCGGAGCGCATACGCGACTCCGGCGATGAGGACACGCGGTTCGTGCGCGCCGCGATCGAGGGCTATTCCGACATCCTGAGCCGGGGATATTGCCCCGCTGAATGAAGCGAAGGGCGACAAGGGCTTTGCGGCGCGAACGAACGGCGCAATAAGATTGGTCAACATGGATGAGTTTGACGATCAAGATGATGTGGCGATGAGCCAGGATCCCGACGGCGATCCGAACCTCGGCATTTGCGGTGCCAAGGAAGTCGGCGCGATTGCGCACCTCTACCGCGCCGAAGTCTACCGTTCGACGGTGTGGCGCCAACGCCTGGACCAGACCACCAACTGGGCGGTGATCTCGACCGGCATCGGCCTGTCCGTCTCGTTCGCCAGTGCGCAGGCGTCTCCCTTTCCGATCGTGCTGGTTGGCGCGCTGTGCATCATGTTCCTGATGCTCGAGGCGAGGCGCTACCGGTTTTTCTATGTGTGGCGGTTCCGGGCCCGCGTGCTGGAGATTGCGTTCTACGTGCCGATGCTGCGCGGGAAGGGGGCGCAGATCCCGCTCGACCGGGGAACGGCCCTGTCGGACGACTATGAGAAGCCGCAATACCGCATCTCGATGATCCGCGCGGTCGGCCGGCGTCTGCGCCGGAATTACGGCTGGATATTCACCATTCTCGGCGCGGCCTATTTCGCCAAGATTGCCATCCACCCGACCGATGTCGACAATTTCGCCCACTTCATGCGGCGCGCGCATATCGGGCCGATCCCGGGCTGGCTCTGCCTGACCGGCGGGGCGGCGTTCCACGCGGCCTGGATCTATATCGCCTGGAAAACCTGGTGGGACGAACGCACCGACAAGACCAAGATGGCCGACTTCCTGAAAAGCCGGGAAGACGTGAACTACAAGCCCCCGACCAAGGGAATCACGCCGGTTACAGGGGATTAGGACGGTTTGGCGGCATATTTTTTTCCGCCCAATCAACCATTAGGATCAGTTGCATTTTGATGTTCAGCTCTCTCAGAGAAGTAATCTTTGAACATCATGAAAACGGGAAACACTGCCAATAACGCAAGCGTGCAGATCAGGACGGAATTCTTATAGTCGACTGCAACCTCAGAGAGCATGCCTCCGACCAGTCCGATTGCCGCCAAGCGTGTGAGATTTTTAGCGGCCTTTGCATGCCTGTTTGCGATGAGCGTTTGCTGGTTTGCTTCGAAAGTTTCGAAGGCCTCTTCAGCGCGGGAAATCTTTAGTTCGAGTTCACTCAAAAGTTGCCCGGCTTCTTCGTATTTATTTACGTGGGGACCGTATATTCGATTGATATAGTCATCATAAGTTTGCCATCCAACGATTCGGACCGAACGGATGTTGGAGATCAAGCCTTGAAGATTTCTCCAGTAGTTCCTGGTTCTGGATACGCGATAAGCAATGCCTCCTCTGACGCGCTGGGATGCAGCATTTGCCTCTGATCGAATTTTCAAGAGATCCTTTTGTGTAAATGTCTTACCTAGAGTTTCGCGATCAAGGCGCTCACTCAACGATCTCAATTCAAGTGTTGCATGCCGAAATGTGACGAAGTCTGGGTGCAGGAATACCCTATTTTGACCGCACATAAGCAAGCGTTGAACAAACCGAGTCATCTGATTGCGGCTTGATCCAGAGTAAATCACGAAGAAGCTGACTTGGCTCCACGATCTTGTGTCTGCCTCACCATCCTGAACCGGTTCTCCGGTTCGGGTAGCAACAATTGGTGGACCACTATAGGAGCAACCGTAGATCCCCAATCCATCCAGAATGCCACACATGACAGCACTGCCAGCGTGCCGGTTCGACTCTCTTATCGAGATCTGGTTGCTTGGCCAAAAGCCAAGGCATTTTTTGAAGAATAATGCATGGTATTGCACGTGTCGCACGTTGTTGAAAAACGCGTTTTCAAAGTAGGACTTGTGTCCTTCGGAAACGCTCGCCTTTTTAGTGTAGAGTAGTGGCTCTCCAAAAGAAGGCGGATAAATGTAAGGATGAGAACTCGGCTTCGAGATTGTTTCAGGGTCGCTTGTGGGCATCAAAATGAGTCCAGTGAACACGCTTTTGATCTGTAGCCGGGCACCGTATGTGTGCTCCTTTGGAGACAAGACGGTATTTGGGGGCGGAACTCCGCATACGTCTGTCCCGCATGATTTATCAAATAATGCGCATTTGCTGCAGCCGTCGTTGAAAAACGACATCACATCGTCGATTCGGAACTGGGTGCGATCCCAAAATTCGTCATAAAGTGACAATTGCTTTGTATGGGCTTCGCGAATCGCTTCTTCAAGATTGTTAATATCGTTGGAAACGCCAAGTGGCTCAACATCCGCTGAGGGATGCGGCCCTTGCTTTAGTTCGTCCAAAATTTTCAGGACACGGCTGATCTGATTGGTGCTATCCGTTGCTTCGTGAGCAGTAGAATCGTCTGCTCCGGATTGGTGTTCTGATTGCGTGGCGCTGCATCTCGGGAACGCTCGAATTTCGATCGCAACGTACTCAGTGTGAATATCGATCAAAATTTCACACCGAATATCGACAAAGTGTCTTGGTGCCCCGGCGGGAGTTCGCGAGCCAAATCTTATGAAGCCTTCCCGGATGTGAGTACGGAATCGGTCTTCGGTTAACTCGGGGATCGGATCGACTTGTGGGCCTGAGTTGCCTTCAGTATCCAGTCTGTCTCCAAAGCAGCAAGATATGAATTTATTCAGCCTTTTCAGGAGCTGCTTCTCTGCATCCTTTCTAGCATCGGTGTCAGTTATTGTGACCACATCACTTCGTCGGAACGGTCGAAGCACATAGTGTCGCAACAGACACGGCGGATCGATCATAATGGCGGGTCTTCGATCAGTGAACCATCGCTGAGTATCTATTTGCTGTTCTGGGTTCGGCACTTCCGACTCGCTGAATTGGCTACAACTACGAGATGCATATCAACAACCAATAAGAGAATCAACTTTCTCCCCACCACGCTACGTCTAAAGGTGGCATGCGCGCGAATGAGTTTGATGACTGAGCGGAACCGATCAACTCAATTAGGTCACGATATTGCGTATTCGCGGTGACCGTAGATCGCGCAATTAAGCTCCTTAACCCCCCGCAGGACCTCGGCGGGTCGGGCCGTCCTGGCGGCGGGAGAGGAAGGCGAGGCGTTCGAACAGAGCAATGTCCTGTTCGTTCTTGAGCAGGGCGCCGTGCAGAGGCGGGGTCAGCCGTTCGGGGTCTTTCTCGCGCAGGGTTTCCAGGTCGATGTCCTCGTTCATCAGGAGTTTGAGCCAGTCGAGCAGTTCGCTCGTCGAAGGCTTTTTCTTGACGCCGGGCAGTTCGCGCATCGCGTAGAACGTGGTCAACGCGTCGCCAACCAGCTTCTTCTTGATGTCCGGGAAGTGCACGTCGATGATCTCGCGCATCGTCGCTTCGTCGGGAAACTTGATGAAGTGGAAGAAGCAGCGGCGCAGGAAGGCGTCCGGGAGTTCCTTCTCGTTGTTCGACGTGATGATCACGATCGGACGGACTTTCGCCTTCACGACCTCGTTCGTCTCGTAGACATAGAACTCCATACGGTCGAGTTCCTGCAGGAGGTCGTTCGGGAATTCGATGTCGGCCTTGTCGATCTCGTCGATCAGGAGGATCGGGCGCTTCTTGGCGGTGAACGCCTCCCACAGCTTGCCCTTCTTGATATAGTTGCGGACGTCCTTGGCGCGCTCTTCGCCCATCTGGCCGTCGCGCAGGCGGCTGACCGCGTCATATTCATAGAGGCCCTGATTGGCCTTGGTGGTCGACTTGATGTGCCATTCGATCAGATCAGCGCCGAGGGCCTTGGCCACTTCGATGGCCAGCACGGTCTTGCCGGTGCCGGGTTCGCCCTTCACCAGCAGCGGCCGCTCCAGCGCAATCGCAGCATTGACGGCCACCCGCAGGTCGTCGGTTGCGACATAATCCTTGGTGCCTTCAAAACGCATGGTGGCCTGATCCTCTCTTCCCTTGATCGTCAACAATAGGGGACGTCCCGGAAGGAGCAAGCTCTGACGTGGCGGGAGGACCTGTACGACGCAGTGCAACAGGGAGTTAATTTGGCCGGTCCCCACGTCCGTGGTATACAGGATAGGCCATGCGCGCCGCCGCAGAACCTCAAGCTTCAGCTGAGCGCCGCATGGGTTCCGGCACGTGTGGCCGCACGAGCAAGATGTGCCGGAATCCTTGCAGGACTTGTGATCCAGGTTCGACCGGACACGGCCGCATGGCACCCCAACCGCCTCACCGGGCCGGAAAACGGCACGCGCCGTGTCAAGACGCGCAATGAACCGTTAACGCCTCTCTGCGATCTTGAACGAGTTCGTTAAATACCCGCGTGGGGGCGGTTGGTCATGCCTTTGAAACTGTCGCTGAAACCCGGAGAGACATTCGTCGTCAACGGCGCAGTGCTTCGCAACGGCGACCGTCGCGGCGTGATGCTGCTCGAAAATCAGGCCCGGGTACTGCGGGAAAAGGACATCCTGCAGGCCGAGGACGCGACCACGCCAGCGGCGCGCGCTTATTTCGGCGTCATGCAGATGTACCTGCTGGGCGAAGTCGATGGCCCGACCTATTCACAGGCCGCCGAAGCGCTGGCTGCGCTTCTCGCGTCCTGCAGCAAGCAGGAAGAACGTGACGTGGTGATCGGCATTTCGGCCGATGTCGCCTCCGCCAATCTCTATCGTGCACTCAGCCGGTGCCGGCGGTTCATGCCGCCGGTCCCGGAGGAGACGCCCTGATGCCCGACGGAGGCCTCATGCGAGCCCATGCCGGAACAGATCGAAAGCCGCTTTCGATCGAGGAAGGCATTGTACGCCTGGAAGCGGGGCAGGGCGAAGGTATCATTGTCGACCTTGGCGACGGAAGGCTCGCAGCGGCCGACGGTCCGCGCGGTACCGAGGGCCTGCTGCAGCGCCTGCGCGGACACAAGATGATCCTGGCGCTGGCCAGTGGCTCGGCGGACCTGTCACGCTTTTCGTCCGCCTCGCGCCAGATGGTGATCGCGCCGCTCGTCCAGGAAATCCTCGACGCGACCCGCCACCGCAGCTAGCTGCCGGGCCTAGCCATCCCTTGCGGCCTCCGCTGCGATCCACCGTTCCGACAATTCACGGATCAGGGCCCGTTCCGGCGCATCCGGACGCCGTTCGATCCGCCGGTACACCGATCCATCGATCGCGCGGCTGACCAGCCCGTGGTCGATCAGCGACCGGCGTAGCAGGACATGGTCGCCGAAGCGTTCGCCCCGAAGCAGGACGGCATTCACCTCCGGCTCCGTCAGTGGCCTGCGGGCGGGCAGGCGAGACCAGAAGGCCATCAGGCACAGGCCCTGGACATTGGTCTTTTGCGGCCAGACCGACATCCGTCCCTGCGAGTCGAACATACGAAGCGCAGCTGCAAGGCGGCGGGTCTCGACCGGTGTCAACGGCTCGGCCGCCGGTTCACGGGCCCGCAATTCCTGCCATGAGCGGTAGCCGGCGGCACTGGCAACGGTCTGCAGGGCGGAGACATGACCGGGGGAATCCGCCGGCCAGAGGGTTCTGAGCCGGTCAGCAAAGCTGGCGGCATCGTCGATGACGAGGGGTATCTGGTCGCGGGGCATGGAGTCCTCCAATACGGACGCGGAAATCGTGTCAGCCGAGTGCCACCCTTGTCGACCATCCGCGCCCGAAGGGGCTTGCTGCGATCCAGTCAGGAAATCCTCTTCAGCAGGTTTAGCGTGGCCTCTCGGCCGGTGGCGACTGGGTGAACTGCAGACCCAGTCCAGAAGATAGTCAGCCGCGAACGTGCAAGCAAGTAGGCGGATCACCCTGCAGGAAGGCCTCGACGCCGGGTCGCAACCAGACTAAAGCGCCGCGCATGAGCGCCGACCTTCTTTCCCTTTTCACCGCAGCCTTCGTAACGTTCTTCGTGCTGATCGATGCACCGGGCGTGGCGCCTATCTTTGCGACCCTGACAGCCAACGGCACGGCCGAGTACCGCCGGCGCATGGCCTGGAAATCGACCCTCGTCGCCACGATCATCATGTTTCTGTTCGCATTCGGAGGGGCATGGCTGCTGGATGCCATGCACATCTCGATCGACGCGTTCCGCGCGGCGGGCGGTGTGCTGCTGTTCCTGATCGCGCTCGACATGGTGTTCGAGAAGCGGACCGAGCGGCGTGAGCACCGTGCCGAGGAGGTGATGGAGGTTCACCGGAACGATCCCGAGCCGGACGATATTTCGGTCTTCCCCATCGGGATCCCGATGATCGCCGGTCCGGGTTCCATCGCCACAGCCATGTTCTACACGTCCCAGGCGGCTAATTGGGCCGAGAAAGGAGTCGTGTTGGCCGCCATCGGGCTGAACCTGCTGCTGACGCTTCTGATTTTCCTGGTTGCCACGCCGCTTGTCCGCTTGATGGGCGCGAGCGTCGCCGGGGCCATGACCCGGATCCTCGGCGTCATTCTGGCGGCACTGTCCGTGCAGTTGCTGATCGACGGTATCAAGGGTGCGTTCGGCCTCTAAGGGCCCGGTCAGGCACCCATGGGTTCTGCCTTCTTGCGCGGGAAACGGATGTTCCGCCGCAGGGTCGACCAGGTCACGAAGAACAGCGCGAGGCCAGCGGCCGTCAAGCCCATCACCTGAAGCACCATCTGGAATGTCCAAGCGATGCCCGTGTCTGCAACGCGGAGGGCTGCGGCGCCGGACTGTTTGACCAGCGCAACGGCGCGGTCACCGCCCGCTTCGGCGATCAGGCGGGCCCGGCGCAGGTCGGCGCTGTCCTGTACCTTTTCCAGAAGGGTCACCGCTGCAGTCGGGCTGGTCAGGGTGCCGATCCGGTCGATCTGGATCAGATCAGCCTCCAGCCGCTGCAGCCCGCGCGGTTCGATTGAGGCGAGATAGGCGGCCTTGACCCGTTCGGTGCGGATTTCGGTGGTCACAAGTTCACTCAACGCGCCTTCCAGTGCGGTCCGGAGCTTTGCGTCCGGCAACGCGTCTTCGACATGCTCGGCAATGTAGCGCTTGAAGTCGTCGGTTGTCCGGCGGGAGCGTTGGGCGGACTTCAGGATGGATGCGGCCCGGATATTGGCCTGCGACCTCCCATCGGCGGTTTCTGCCTCTATCAGTCCGATGGCCGTGATCTTGAGGGCGATGGGGTCGATCCGGTCACCTTCCAGCCAGCGCTTCGAATTGTCGGCGAGGTCTGCAAAGGTGCCCAAGAGAAGGAAGCGGCTGTCATCTTCTGGCCGGCTTGACGCCAGTTCGACCTGGGGACCACCCACCGCCAGCTCTTCTTCCGGTCCGGCCTCGGACGCCACTTCCTTGGTTTCCGGTTCTTCCACGGCACCCTCGACGCTGGAGGAGTCGATGATCCGTGCGGAAATCTGGGCCAGGCGGTACTTCTCGCTGAGGTCGAATGGCAGCTTGCGGACCGCGGCCGCCAGCAGCGCATCGTCTGCGCGCTGCACGCGCTCTTCCTTCGCGGCGGCGAGCAATTCCTTGACTTCGGCCTTGTCGAGCATCTGCGGCGCTGCGAGCAGGAACCCCCGGGCCGCAGAAATATCGTTGTCGTTCAACTCCCGGGCGACGATATCGCTCCAATAGCGCAGGCGGTCCTGCGGATTGCGGGGGGCGAGCGAGGCAAAGGCGCTGTCGATATTGCTGCGGGTTTGGTCAATGGCCTCGATTCCGGGGGAGTCGGAAAAGGCCGCACCGGAATAGGCAGAATCCAACACTTGTGAGGAAATGACGGGAATCAAAATCAACAGGGAGTTGAAAATTACCGCCATCATCCATCCGGATGATTTGTCAGTAGTTTTCCGGCGACGGGCCATGGACGCTGAAACCGTTGCAAGAGAGACACTATCGGGCGCTTTTTTATAGAGCGCGTGACCCGTCCAAAGATCAAGGCCCGGCCTGCAATTTGCATTGGATTTGCGGCCTCTGCTCACGCTGGGGCAATCACAAACACGTTCATAATACCCGTTAATATCTCAACTGACTGATAATGTTGATAAAATTATCACAGTTCAGCCAATTGCAGGGAATCGATTGCCGCTTTATATCCGGCCCAAGTTTTATGAGGTGTCCTGCGATGAGTATTGATCTTGCAGATGACTATCGTCCGAAGGAGGACGAGGAATTCATGAACGAGCAGCAGCTGGCGTACTTCCGCAAACTGCTCGAGAACTGGAAATCCGAGATTCTCGACGGTGCCAAGCAGACGATCCACAACCTTCAGGACGAGTCGGGCTCTCTGCCGGACATTGTCGACCGGGCTTCTGCCGAGAGCGACAAGGCGCTGGAACTGCGCACCCGGGACCGCCAGCGCAAACTGATCTCGAAGATCGACGCCGCGCTTCGCCGCATCGAGGACGGCACCTACGGGTATTGTGAAGTCACCGGCGAACCGATCGGCATCCGCCGCCTCGAAGCTCGCCCGACAGCGACGCTGAGCCTCGAGGCCCAAGAACGCCACGAGCGCAAGGAACGTACCCTGCGCGACGACTAGCGCCGGTCAGGACATTGATTGCACAAGAAAAGACGGCGGCGCTCCTTCTGGGGAACGCCGCCGCTTCTTCATCATCCCAACGCCGCGGCGCTCTCGAAATGGGCGGCCGTCCGCGTTGAAGTGACCATGCCATCAAGATGCGAACGATGCGTTACGTGTTGGTTTTCAATGCCTTAACGCCAGACCCTCATGCTTAACAGCAAGTATCGATCTGTTAGTCCCATGAAGGCCGGTCCAACGCGCAAGTGCTTGTGGCGGGAATGCTGCAGCGCAGCCGCCACCTGAAAGTCCTAACCGCCCGTTAACTGTCTCTGGACCAAAACGGTCAATGAACGGAACATGCCACAGATGAGACCAGACCTTCCCCTATCGGCCGACGACGACGGCTGGGACATGTCGCCGAGGCGTGAGGCCGAGGTCATGGTGGATCTGCCGACCAGTTTCGAGTCCCTTGAACCGGATCGGCCCCTTCCCACATCGCGGGGCTTGCTGACACCTGCCGAGATCGAAGCCCTGTTGCGGCCGGACCTTGGCGACATGGTATTTGCACCGGACGAACCCGCCACGGTTACCGACAAGGACATGCCCGATATCGACACACGATCCGGACCGGTCGGCGTCAGGACCGACGGGGCCGACAGCGGTCTGGAGGAAGCGCGCCGTCTGGCCGCACGCCTGTCGCTCGCCCTTCGCAAGGGATACGGCCTGCGGGCGGCGGC
>JBGSKI010000079.1:0-3808 GCA_041741315.1 Hyphomonas sp.
CGCGGATCTCGCGTGCGGTGGCGCGGCCGATGCGTTCGAGCAGGTCCGGGTCGCCCGTTGCGCCGAGGCCGGCATTGTGCGGGAACATGGTCGCGCCGACGATATTGTTGTTGCCGTGCACGGCATCGGTGCCCCAGAACACGGGAATGCCCGATCCGTCCGCACCCGCACTCGCGAGCCAATAGGCGTCGGCGAGGTCCAGCCAGTCCTGGGGGCTGGCGCGCATGCGGCCGCCCGGGGCGGAGTTGCCACCATTGAGGATCGAGCCGAGTTTCAGTCCGGCGACACCGGCAGGGGTGGCGGAGGCGATGTCGCCCTGCACGATCTGTCCGACTTTCTGTTCCAGCGTCAGGCTGGCGAGCAGGTCCTCGACCCGCGCCTCGAGGGCCGGGTCGGCCGGCACAGGCGACACGGGCACCGGCCATGATGGCAGGTCCAGATCGGGTCTCGTCACAGTATCCATCGGATCAACCGGCCCGCCGGGCGGCGCGCCTATGCTTGTGCTTTCGGGAGTTCGAAATCGTCAGGGTAATCCTGCAGCCGGTCATACCAGTTCTTCTTCAGGAAGGCCGAGGTGGCGAGGATGATTGCCAGGGAGATGCCGGCGGCCGGCCAGTTGCGCACGACGACGAAGATCGGCATGGCGACCAGTGCCGACTGCCAGACGATGCCGACGGCGACATTCAGCATGTCGCGGCCGAAATCCGGGTTTTGTTTCACCGGCGTGCCCTGCTCTGCCAGATAGTCGCGGACAGGTTTCCAGATGCCCCATGGGCGGGTGCGCATGTAGAACTTGCCGAGCGTCTGCATGTCCGTCGCCTTGGTCGTCAGCGAGCCGATGAAGACCGCCGCGATACAGGCGAGGAAGAAGAACGGGAAGGCCTGCAGCGGGTTGATGTCGACGCCGGGCACGCCAAGGGCGAGCGCGAAAATGATGCCGGCGAGCATGCCCCAGAAATAGCCGTAGCCGTTCATCCGCCACCAGTACCACTTGACCACGTTGGCTGCCGTGTAGCCGCCATAGAGGCCGGCGGTGATCCAGTTGACCACGTTGTCGATGCTGGTGAGGAAAATGCCGACGAAGGTGCCGATGAGGACGAACGAGGCCGATACGATGTAGGACAGGCGGAGATAGGTTTTCTCCGGTGCGTCCGGCTTGATGTATTTGCGATAGATATCGTTGACGATGTAGGCGGGCGCGGCGTTCAGCGGCGCGGCGAAGCTCGACATGAAGGCAGCGAGCAGGCCGGCGAGCGCGAGGCCGAGCAGGCCGACCGGGATGAATTCCTTCAGGGCGAAGGGCAGCACGGCCTCATAGTCTGCATCGGCGCCCATCTCCTTGAGGTGGGGGCTGAAATAGACCAGCGCGAGGACGGTGAGGCCGGCGATCATCATGTAGCGCGGGAAGTTCAGCACGAGGCTGACAATGCCGCTCATCTTGGCGGCTTCGACCGGGGACCTGGCCGAAAGGATGCGCTGCATGTCATAGTTCGGGGCCGGGCCGGCGATCGAGGTGAGCACGCCTTTCAGGAGGACCAGCATGAAGAAGATGCCGAACAGCGAATAGCCCTCGCCCGCGATCTTGTCATTGGCGGACGGCAGGAGTTCCGACCAGTCGAGGTCCAGTTTCCAGCTGAAGAAGGGATTCATCCAGCCGTCCGGAATGGCGGCGCACAGGGCCTCCGGCGAGACATGGTACATGGCGACGATGGCGATGCCGATGCTGGCAATGGTCATCACGACGAACTGCATGACCTCGGTGAACACGACCGAATACATGCCGCCCTTGATGACATAGGCCGCCGTCAGGAAGACGATAAGGGCGCCGAAGGCCTTCTCGTTCATGCCGGTCATGGCGGCCTGGTAGGCGATGCCGCCGGTGTCGGCGCGCACGTCAGCAGGCAGGAAAGCCTGCAGGTGCATCATCGAGGCGAGGTCGAGCGGGATGAACTGGGCGGCGAGCTTGCCGATGCCGAGGAAGCCGTAGGCCATGTAGGCGAGGACCATGATCAGCGCGAAGATGACGACGATCAGGTGGCTGAGCCGGGCGGACGGGCCGTCGCCGAAGCGGAAAGTGATCCATTCTGCACCGGTCATGACGCCGGAGCGGCGCATCCAGATCGACAGGAAGATCATCAGGAAGACCTGGTTGAACACCGGCCAGAGCCACGGGATCCAGATCGATTTCAGGCCGTAGACGAAGAGCAGGGAGACCAGCCACATCGTGCCGGCAACGTCGAACATGCCGGAGGCATTGGACAGGCCGAGGGCATACCAGGGCAGCTTGTTGCCGCCGAGGAAGTAGCCGCGCATGCCGGTCGAGGCGCGCCGCGAGATCCACAGGCCGAGAAACAGGGTGATGCCGATATAGCCAATGATGATGGCGGTATCGATCGGGTGAAGATGGTTTATGCCCATGACGCGGTGCCCCCAATGGCCTGTTTCGCCCGGCGGGCGGGTGCGATGCTCATTTGTACTTCCTCCCCGGAGACCTTGTCCGGCCGTTGCCGCCCGTCTGCGGAGCGCTGCAAACAGATTCTATACAATCGGTTTCATTGCAAGTTGAGAATTTCAGGTGATAACAAATGATGCGCCTCATTTCCGGCACCCTTCTTGCGATCACCGCGGGAGGCCGGCGGGGCAGTCGAAAACGGCGGAAAGTGTAACAGATGGCACAGATCAGGGATGTATCGAGACGCGCCGGGGTATCCCCTGCAACCGTGTCACGGGCGTTTTCAGACCCGGGCAAGCTGTCGAAGGACACGCTGCAACGGGTTCTGAAGGCCGCCGAAGACCTCGATTACAAGCCGAGTTCGCTGGCCCAGGTGTTCCGCGGCAAGCGGACGAACTCTGTCCTCGTCCTGGTGCCGGACCTTGCCAACGTGCTGTTCGCACGGGTCCTGTCGGGGATTGAGCGGATTGCGTCGGAGAATGGTTTCCACCTGCTGGTGTCGGACACCAAGGACGACACGGATGTCGAGAAGGCCGGGCTGGAAATGGTTGAGACCCACCGGGCCGATGGCGTGATCCAGCTCGGCGAGCGCGGCCTGAAACAGCTGCACAAGGACGGCAATGCCTGCAAGATTCCGTTCGTGCATGCGATCGAGACCGGCGAGCCGGTGCCCTACCCGACCGTGAAGATCGACAATTTCGCCGCCTCGGAAGCCATGGCGACCTACCTGATGGCGCTCGGCCATCGCCGCATCGGGGTGATTGCCGGCCTCAGGGACCGGCGGGTGACGAATGAGCGGCTGAACGGGTTCCGCAAGGCGCTCGGCTCGTTCGGCGTGGCGTTCGACCCGACGCTGGTCGAGTATGGCCCCTATTCCATGGCGGGCGGTGCGCAATCCGGCCTGAGGCTGTTGTCGCGGCATCGCGATATCACCGCGCTGTTCACGATGAGCGACGAGATTGCCATCGGGGCGATCCGGACGGCGCTGGACCTCGGCCTGAAACTGCCGGAGGATCTGTCGGTGACCGGGTTCGACAATATCGAGTTCGGGAAGTACTGCACGCCGCCGCTGACCACGGTGATGCAACCTGCCGAGCGAATCGGCGAGGTGGCGATGACGCTGATGTGCAACCTGCTGCGCGACGAGATGACCGGCGACGCGCAGCAGACGCTGGCGACCGAACTGGTGATCCGGTCAAGCGCGCGGCGGCTGTCCTAGATTCTGTACTCATAAACAGGATTCCTGTTGAGGCCGAAGTGTGATTCAATCTCCATTTTGACAGGAGGTTGTCGATGGCCCGTTTTGATCTTTCGGATGCGGAGTGGCGGCTTATCCAGCCACTTCTGCCTGATAAG
>JBGSKI010000080.1:0-1933 GCA_041741315.1 Hyphomonas sp.
ACCTTGTCGCGCTCGGGCGGCTGGCCTGGACGGCACGGCCGTTCGACCGGCTGGCACCGGCGGACCGGATGGCGGTCGAGGCGGCGATTGCAGGCATGGGGGGTGAGCCACCTTGCCGGCAGACCGGTTGGGGAATTGTCCGGCGGGGAACTGGCGCGGTTGCATCTGGCGCGGGTGTTCGCCACGGGCGCGCCCACGCTCCTGCTGGATGAACCTGCGGCGGCACTGGATATCGAGCACCAGATTCACCTGATGGAACAGCTGGCAGCCCGCGCCACAGCAGGCAATAGCGTGGTCGCGGCGCTGCACGATCTCGACCTGGCGGAGCGCTACTGCAGCCGGCTGGTCGTCCTCAGCGAAGGCGAAGTGGTCGCCGATGGAACCCCCGGCGAAGCCTTGACCGGGGAGACGCTGGCCCGGGTTTTCAGGGTCCGCCGGGGCAGCTCGGGCCGATTGGAGCGCATCGGAAGCGAATCAATTCTTTCCCATTAGTCAAACCTTAGGCGTTTTGTGGGAGGAAAAGGAGCCTAACTCCGGAGACTGACATGGCTGCGGCCCCCGCTATCCGACCGAATCCCGACCCGAAGCAGACTGATGCGCCGGTCGCCGATGTGGCCGCACCCGCGCCAGTGGTGCCTGCGGACGCCAGCATGGCGGACCCGGCCGGCTCGCCTGCCCGGAAGTTGCAGGAAGGCCTCGCCCAGCGTTTGGCGCAGGCCCCGGAATCTTCCACACGTGCCCTGACTGTTGCCTTTCTGGTCGTTTGCCTCGCCAGCTGGGGAATGGTGTTCGCGGTGCTTAACCAGATCTGATTTCAAGAAGAATTCGCGACAATCGGTCGAATTTGCTGGCGCGCCAGCGGATGATTTGTTTTACCCGCCGGAAAATCGTGAATCCATGAGTAACCAAGGAAACCAGAACTGATGCGGGTCACCAAAGCTGTTCTTCCCGTCGCCGGCATGGGCACGCGCGTGCTGCCGGCCACCAAGGCCATCCCGAAAGAGATGCTGCCGGTCGTCGACCGGCCGGCGATCCAGTATGTGGTGGACGAAGCGCTTGAGGCGGGGATCGAGCACATCATTTTTGTTACGGGCCGCAACAAGGGTTCCATCGAGGACTATTTCGACCGCGCGTATGAGCTGGAGACGACCCTCCAGAACAAGGGCAAGGACGACATCCTCGAACAACTGAAATCGTCGCTGCTGCCAGCCGGCTCGGCCAGCTTCGTGCGCCAGCAGGCGCCGAAAGGCCTTGGCCATGCCGTCTGGTGCGCGCGTGACATCGTTGGCAACCAGCCGTTTGCAGTCCTGCTGCCGGACGTGATCGTCAAGGGCAAGCCGTCGAGCCTCGCGCAGATGATGGAAGCCTATGACAGGGTGGGCGGCAATATTGTTGCTGTCGACCCGGTGCCGGCCGAGCGGGTGTCGTCCTATGGCGTGATCGCGCCGAAATCGCGCGATGGCCGCCTGATCGAGATGTCCGGCATGGTGGAAAAGCCGAAAGTGAGCGAAGCGCCGTCCAATCTCAAGATTACCGGACGCTATATCCTGCAACCGGAAATCTTCGGCCTTCTGGAAAGCCAGGGCACCGGCGCGGGCGGCGAAATCCAGCTGACCGATGCGATGGCCCGGTTGATGGAAACGCAAGCCTTCCACGCCTTCGAATTCGAAGGGAAGGAATATGATTGCGGCTCCAAGATCGGCTATTTCGAAGCCGTACTGGCCCATGCGATCGACAATGAAGAGATTGCCGAAGAGGCGCGGGCGATGATCCGGAAGTTTGCTGCGCTGCTCTAGATTCTGTACTCATAAACAGGATTCCTGTTGAGGCCGAAGTGTGATTCAATCTCCATTTTGACAGGAGGTTGTCGATGGCCCGTTTTGATCTTTCGGATGCGGAGTGGCGGCTTATCCAGCCACTTCTGCCTGATAAG
>JBGSKI010000081.1:0-7766 GCA_041741315.1 Hyphomonas sp.
GGCGCAGTCGCTTTTCGGCGGCGATAAGGGCGACGAGAGGATCGCCAGTGCCCTTGCGGCGGCGCTCGGCAAGTCCAAGGGCCCGCTGATGAAGGTCGCGCAGATCCTGTCCACCGTACCGGACCTTCTGCCCGCCGAATATGCCGCCGAGTTCGCCCAGTTGCAGGCCGAGGCTCCCGCCATGGGCTGGCCCTTCGTGCGCCGCCGGATGCGCGCAGAGCTTGGGGCCGACTGGGAGACGAAATTCGCAAGCTTCGGCCATGAGGCCTCGCACGCCGCCTCGCTCGGCCAGGTCCACGCCGTCACCCTGCATGACGGGCGCAAGGCCGCCTGCAAGCTGCAATATCCCGACATGTCGAGCGCGGTGGAAAGCGATGTTGGCCAGTTGAAGACGCTGCTCGGCCTGTTCAAGCGCCTCGACGGGTCGATCGACCCGACCGCCATGGTGGACGAGATTGCCGACCGGCTCCGCGAGGAACTCGACTATGGCCGCGAGGGCAGGCACATGCAGCTCTATGCGGCGATGCTGAAGGATTTCGACTTCGTGCAGGTGCCGGAACTGGTGGCCGAGCTTTCGACCGACCGCCTCTTGACCATGACCTGGCTCGACGGCGACCGGCTGACCGCCTTCGAGGATGCGCCGCAGGAGACCCGCAACCGGATCGCCGAGATGCTGTTCTGGACCTGGTGGGGCCCGTTCAACTCGCACGCCGTGATCCATGGCGACCCGCATCTCGGCAATTACCAGGTCACGGGGCAGGGCACCGGCCTCAACCTGCTCGATTTCGGCTGTATCCGGGTCTTCCCGCCGGGCTTTGTGGAAGGTGTGGTCGATCTCTACCGCGCCGTGCTGGCGAATGATTTCGACGCCTCCTATGCCGCCTACGAGAAATGGGGCTTCAAGAACCTGTCGCGGGAACTGGTCGAAGTGCTGAACATCTGGGCGCGTTTCATCTATGGCCCGCTGCTCGACGACCGGGTGCGCAGCGTCGCCGACGGGGTCACCGCCGGCGAATACGGCCGCAAGGAAGCCTTCGCGGTGCGCAAGCTGCTCAAGGAAAAGGGGCCGGTGACCATCCCGCGCGAATTCGTCTTCATGGACCGCGCCGCCATCGGCCTCGGCGCTGCCTACCTCCGCCTCGGCGCGGAACTGAATTTCTACAAGCTGTTCAACGAAAGCCTCGATGGATTCTCGGTGGAGGCCGTCGGCGCACGACAGGCGGCGGCACTGGCAAATGCAGGGCTTTAGGCCTAGTTCATCCTGAACCTGATCGGCACCGATTTCGGGCCTGACACGAAGCTTGCACTGGTGCGGCGCGGCGTACCGTTCAATTCGACCGATTGCAGGCGCGGCAGCAATTCCTCCCACAGGATGCGCATTTCCATCCGGCCAAGGTGCTGGCCGAGACAGACATGCGCGCCATAGCCGAAAGCGACATGCTTGTTCGGCGACCGGTCGGCCTTGAACGTGTACGGATCGTCGAACACGTCCTCGTCGCGATTGCCGGACGGATAGGCGAGCAGGATCCAGTCGCCCTGCCTGATCTGCTGCCCGGAAAGCTCGGTATCGGCGGTCGCGGTGCGCATGAAATGCTTCACCGGCGTTTCCCAGCGGATCGATTCCTCGACCATGGACGGGATCATCGACAGGTTCTCTTTCACCTTCCGGAACTGGTCCGGACTCTCGGCCAGCGCCCATAATGCCCCGGCAGTCGTGTTGGAGGTCGTGTCGTGCCCGGCAGTCGCGGCAATGATGTAATAGCTCATCGCCTCAAGGTGCCCGAGCGGCTGTCCTTCGATGGCACCGTTGGCGATCACGCTGGCAAGGTCATTGCGCGGGTTCTTGCGCCGATCCTCGGTCATCGCGTTGAAATAGGTCATGAAGTCGATCACCGTGGCGTTCACTGCGGCGAGCGCCGCGTCGGCATCGGTGGTCTCGACACCGGTCCGGTTCACCTCCGGGTCCTGGCTGCCGAACAATTCCTGCGTCAGCTTCAGCATCCGCGGCTCGTCGATTTCCGGCACGCCCAGCACTTCCATGATCACATGCAGCGGATACAGGAAGGCCACGTCGCGGGCAAAGTCGCACTCGCCGCCGGCGGTCGCCATCTTGTCGACAAAGCCGCGCGCGATCTCGCGGATGCGGGCCTCCAGCCCGCGCAGGTTCTGCGGCATGAACCAGGCCTGCGTCAGGCGGCGGTAATTCATGTGGTCCGGATTATCCATCTGCACCAGCGAGCGCACGAGGTGCGGCGAGCCGCCCATCATCGCGCGCACTTTCAGGTCGGCTTCCTTGGTCGTCAGCACGGTCGAGCGGTCGCCATTGTGGAACAGGTCGTTCTGGCGTTCGACCTGCAGGATGTCGGCATGCCGCGTGACCACCCAGAACGGGTCGAACCCGTCCACTTCGGCAACATCCAGCGGCGCGTTGCGGCGCAGCCACTTGTAGGCCTCGTCCACCCGCTTGCCGTCGGCAAAGGCTTTCGGATCGACAATGTCCCATGCGATGTTGGCGGGAATGGCCATGATGTTCCTCCTCTGGTCCTGCGCGTGCCGGCAGGTGGAACGTTGACTATCACATACTTGCTATACAGCCAACAAATATGTTAGGCGAATGCATGACCGAAACCCGGACCCAGGCCGACTCCCGCACACCCGCCCCGCGCCTCACCCAGGAAGAGCGGCGCGACCGGTCGGAACGCGAACTGATCGAGGCGGCCATGCGCGTCGTCGCCGGGCAGGGCGTCGCTGCGGCCACCTTCGACAATATCGGCCGCGAGGCAGGTTTCTCGCGCGGCCTGGTCAGCCAGCGCTTCGGCTCCAAGGACGGCCTGATCCGCAGCCTGATCGCCTATCTCCACGCCTGGCAGGGCGAGGCGCTCGACGCCTGCCGCGTTGCCGACATGGACGGGCTGACCGCGCTCTGCGCCTTTGTCAGCCTGCATTGCCACACGATCGAGGGGCATGACGAACCGGCCGCCTATTTCATGCTGCTCTCCGCCGCCGTCGCCGACCGCCTCGACACCCGCGCCGCCTTTGCCGACTCGCACGAGATCGAGCGTGGCCTGATCCGTGCGATCATCGAGCGCGGCCAGTCTGACGGCAGTATCCATGCCGGGGCCGATGCCGACGCGGTCGCCCTGATGACCGGTTGCGCGCTGATGGGCATGCGCATGCAGGCGCTGATCGATCCGGATACGGACATTGCCCCCATCCGCGATGCCCTGATTGCATCGCTGCGGGCGCGCCTTGCCCCGGACACGGCGCACGGGAAGAGGAGGGCCCTATGACCGGATCTTACAAGACCTGGCAATGCCGTACCTGCGGCTATCTGTATGAGGAAGCCGCCGGCGACCCGAACGAGGGCCTCGCCCCCGGCACCCGCTGGGCCGACATCCCCGAAGACTGGATCTGCCCCCTCTGTGGCACGCCCAAATCCGATTTCGACATGGTGGAAATCTAGGGCCAGACCGTATCCGGACGATCCAGTCGAGGCACCTCAGGGCTCGATCGTGACGACCACCCTCAGGTAACGCGACAGCGGCGGGTCGCCCTTGTCGGTGACGCGCAGGATGAAATGTGCCGTCTCTGTCTTCTCGACTTCAGGCAACTGGAACCACACGCCCTTGTCATTCACGGCAAGGCCCATGTCGACCGGCGTATCGAGCGTGCCGGCTTCCATGTAATTGAACCAGTGATAGCTGAGACTGTCGCCGTCCGGGTCATGCGTGCCGGTGGCATCGAGGCCAATGAACTGCCCGCCCCTGGCTGTCCGGCTGGCATCGCCCGACAGGACCGGAACCGGCGGATGGTTGGCACCGGCATAGTCCGACACGGTCCAGTCCATGCGCGCGGCAAAGTCGCGCTGGAAATCGTCGCGCCAGCGCAGCAGGGTCACGTGGTCGCTCATCACTGTCTCGCTGCCGGGCCCGATGGCGCGGCCATCCTTCTGGCGCACCCAGGGCGTGTAGGTGTCGACTGCGTCGGTCCAGATCGGCCGGGGTTCCGGCTCCAGTGGCACGCCGCCGGGACCGGTCGCGCCTGGCGCGGCACCGATATCTTCCGGGTCCGGAGTATAGAGCTCATATCGTCCGCCCCATCCGCCCCAGTCCGGATGGTCCGGCACGTTCAGCCCGTTCGGGATCAGTGACAGGAAGGACGGCGTGTCACCCTCCATGCCCCAGACGACATCAGGATAGGACGCCCCGAGCGGCCCGTGCCCCTGCTGGATATTGTCGGCGAGCCACTGGTTGCTGATATGGTCCTCGAACCCGGGAAAGCTGCGCGTGATGGCGCTCCAGATCGCGTAGCCGTATTCGCCGGGGCTGACCACGTAGAACAGGTCCGGGAACTCGCGCCGCAGCCAGATGCCGGAATCGTCCTGGTCGGAGATCGCGTAGACCCGCAGCTTCGAGACCATGCGCGTGGCATCCTCGGGCGTGCGCGTCTCGCGGATCGTGTAGAGCGCCTGCGCAAGCGTATTCGCCCCGCCCCAGACGGAAATCCACAGCGGCCGGTCATCGTCTTCCTCGAGCAGGCGGATGATCGCCGCAGACCCTTCGGTCTCCTTGCCCGCGCCGACACTTGTCATGCCGTATTCCGGCTGCCCGCTCATCACGATGTCCAGAAGATCGTCCGCAGGCGGATACCCCGGCGCATGCTGTTTCAGCGTGTCATGGGTTTCGCCATACTTCCCGATCACTTCGCGGATCGCGTCCGGCCGGATATCGGTCTTCTTCCAGACCGAAGTCGTGGCAACCAGCGCCTTGATGTCGACCTCGTTGGAATACAGCAGCAGGCGGACCAGGGATTGGGTGTCGTCCGGGTCGGCCTTGATGTCCGTCAGTATCACGACCCGGTGTTTCGCGGTATCGACGGGCGCTACCAGCTCGGCAGATGCAACCTGGTTGCTGGCCGTCGTGCAGGCGCCGAGCAGGAGCGCCGAAATCGCCGCCGCATGGGCGAACCGGTTGCAATGACCCATCGAAAATCTCCCTGCCACGCCAGACACAACCGGCCCCACGCTCTTGCCCCGGCACAGGCCGGATTGCAACGATCCGGTGAGATCGCGCTCCACGCGTTATTTCAGGCCGCATCGCTCGGCAGTCATTTGCGCAAGGTCAATTTCCGCAGGCCCCATTCCCATGGCCGCCCTGCGGGCGTCGAGCGTCTCCGGCGCTTCGACAGGCTTCAGGTCCAAAGTCCCGTCTGGATTGCAGGCGTCAATTGGCTGAGTTCCATAGCGCTGCAATTGTCCTGTGTTCACCGCCACCCTATCCCACAGGTACGCATAGTCACGCTTCTGCACGCCGCCGTCTTCGAGGTATTCCGTCATGCGCTCCAGCGCCAGTTTCTGGAATGCCGGATCGTCATCCGCGTGCTGCACCAGCAACCAAGCCCTCGATGCCGTCCGGCCACCAAACCGGTGCGCGTCTATCCAGTCGAATTGTTCGAGAAGCTCCCCCATGAGTTCGATCGATCGCGCGTCGGTTGTGACGGCGTTCGCCGTGGCGCGTCGCTGCGCCCAATAGGCCGCGCCCGCGCGATCCCTTGTGTTCAGTTGGATGTATGTCAGCCGTCCGGCCTGGTCTGCGACCCACTGCTCCGTGATCTTGTCCTGTACCGGAACGATCCCGGCATCATCCGAACGGCGGCCTTTGCCCTGGTGTTTGAGCGCTTTCATTTGGCGCTTCAGTGTGCGTTCGAAGAGCTTGTCGCCATCCGCAAACCGGCGCCGGCAATCGCGGGCGTTCTCAGCCTGCGACGCAATCTCGATCCCTGCCTGGATCAGGAGCGCCGCGGCTTGCTCGTTGCCCGTAACGCCGCGCTCAGGCCCAAGCGCCGCTTCGATCAGGTCATGCGTTTCCGCATCCACTGGCCCGGCTGCGCAATAATCCCCGCGCGCAGCGCCATTCGGATCTCCGAAAAGGTGAGATACTGACCCTGACTGGGCCATGAGGAAAGCCCCGAGAACGAGCGCGGGCAATGTCCCAACTGGTGTCACGTCCTATCCCGTCGATCCTTGCCTTGCTGCACGAAACACTCGGGCAGGCGTCCAGCATACTTGCACCATCGACCCGCATGTCAATGTCTGCCTCTGGCGGTCATCCGCATCCGGAATAACCCATTTTGGGACGCACCCCTCGCTCCCGCCGCCCTACGGCTTCGCGTGGCGGCATTCGCCGCTGGCTTTCTCGCAGTCGAGCCGGTCCAGCGGGACCATGTCGCCGAACGGGGTCAGGCGGTCCGGGTCGTCGACCAGCAGGGTCAGTGCATAGGCCTCGCCGACACTGTCCCAGCTCGCCCAGGGCGCATGGTCGGTGCTGACGCACAGGTCGCCGGTCTCGCCCGGCTCGACCTGCAGCTTGCCTACCGGCGGCGCGGTCGCCGCCCAGTTCCCGGCGGCATCGTGCAGGGTCACTTCGTAGCGCATCAGCCGGTCCGACGTGTTGGCGACGGTGACGCAACTGCTCAACTCGTCCGACCCGTCCGTCTCGTAGAGGCGCGCCTGCAGGCTGTTCAGGATCTGACCGTCCGTATGCCCCACCATGTAGGCCATCGCGCCGAAACGCGAATGCACCGCCTCGTAATAGGCCGTCGCCGACAGGCGGCAGGCGCCGTGCTTGAACGGCTGCGCACCGGCATCATAGGTCTCGTCGCAGGCCGTGCGCATCCGGGTGTAAAATTCAGTGTCGCACACTTTCTGGTTGAGTGCGCCCGACCGGTAACAGGCATCGTGGAACCGGCAGGCCTCGCCGAACGGCCCGTCGGGCACCGCGGCATCCAGCCAGCCTTCGCCGCCGCACGCGTCCAGCGGCGTCGCGGCTGCGGACAGGGCCGAGGCAATCGCAGGCGATTCGAAATTCGGGAACGGATCGGCAAAGGCAGGGAAAGTGCCCATCGCGAGGAGGAAGACCGGAACCAGCCGTTGCATCATCAGGGGACCCTCCCGTGCTTCGACTCAAAAAACCAACTCCATGTGGCAAAAAAAGGGCCGCCCATCCGGCAGGTTTTGCCGCCGCCCGGCTTGGCAAGCGGGCCCGGTCGGGGCTATCCGCTCTGCATGAGCGACGACCTGACAAATACCCAGACCTATGACCTGCCGGACGGCTACCAGATCCTGCCCTGGCATCGCGGCTTCGGCCGCCAGATCGGCCCCCTGTTCGAGAAGCATGACGAGAAAGGCCCGATGCGCGCCTTCCGGGTCGAGGAACATCACACCAATGGCATGATGAACGCGCATGGCGGCATGTTGATGACCTTTGCCGACATGGCCTGGGGCGCCGCCGTCGAGGCGGACCCGGACACATGGTGGGTCACCGTTCGCCTGATGTGCGATTTCGTCTCGGGTGCCAGGCTCGGCAGTTTCGTCGAAGGCCGGGGCGAAGTGATCGGTACGCAGGACGACATGATCACCGTCGAGGGAAAGATCTGGACCGGCGACAAGCTGCTGATGCGCGGCACCGGCATCTTCAAGATCATCGACCGCCGCGACGGTATGCCCGGCCGGGGCTGATCTGCGCTACAGCGCCAGCTGGAACAGGCCCGCGAGGCCGCAGGCCAGAACGATCCAGACGACATTCACCCGGAACCGGATCAGCGCCAGCGCTGCCCCCGCTGCGATGCCCGTGGCCAGCAGGTTGACCGAGGCCGGCACCGGCAGGTGCAGCACGTGGCCCCAGGGCAGGAGCATGTCCGACCGCGCCCCGAACAGGACATTCCCGGCAAACATCACGGCCAGCGTCGCGATCACGCCGAGCACCGCT
>JBGSKI010000082.1:0-15086 GCA_041741315.1 Hyphomonas sp.
CGGGGCTGACCTGCTCGGCCGGACCTCGCGGGCCATCTGGCGTGATGCAGACGGCGGTGCCGGAGCGCAGGAGGCGGATCGCCTCGGCGATGGCGCGGACGCCCCCCTTGTCCTTGTTCTTCTTCTTGTTGGCAGCGGAGCCCCGCACGGCGTGCAGGTCCAGATGACCGATCGCGCGGGCGACGGGTTCGCCATCGGCGGACAGCGAGATCAGCATCGCACCTTTCGATATCCGGTCTTTCCAGCCGCGGATGAACAGGATCCAGGCGGCGGGCAACACCATGATACGGGAGTGCCAGGCAGCGACGACGACACCGTCTTGCTCGCTCCACGACCGGCGGGCTTCCTCGGCGCCTTCGATACGCCAGCGCACGGTGCGCACGACGAGCACCATCCACGCCCAGATCAGGCGGCTGAGGATCGCGACAACGATGGGGGAGCGAAGAACCGGTTTCATCGTCACGCTTATACGGCGCTTTGTGCCGAGAGCCATGCGCATCGGCAGGTGACGGGATGCGCGCGATGAGGGTAAAGACAGAGGCCGGAAAAATGGTGGGCGATACAAGGATCGAACTTGTGACCCCTGCCGTGTGAAGGCAGTGCTCTACCGCTGAGCTAATCGCCCGGCCCGGAAGAAACGGTGGGGTAATCCGGCTGACTTGGCAGGTCAAGACGGCAATGCCGGAGCCGCTGCGGGTCGCTGGAATAGCGAGCTTCAAGGTGGCAGGTGCGTTTTGCAATGCATAGGTGCCATGCATTTTCGCTTACTTGCGCACAATGTGGCGAAAATGCAGCCGGGTTTCGGTTTGCGACAATCCGTCCCTGTCCCGCATACACGTGACACCATATTGGCAGGAAATTTGCAATAATTTGCATAGATTGCAGCAAAAATGATTACGGTAACATAGTTTCTGAACGTTTGTTCAGGATGAACAGTTGTTCATCTAAAATCATTACGCGGGTTTCATTCGAGTTAGGACTTGAGATTGTGCGCCAACATTGTCATTTTGTAGTCACACAAGATGAGCCGATCACGGTTCACGGTGATCAACCCTAAGAAGGACAGGCGGAGACGGTAACGTCTCTTACAAAAAACAAGGCCTGGAGAGAGAGCAAATGAAAGACTGGTGTGACGAAGAAGGCGCGAAGCGCCTGCGAGAGAAAATTGCGGCCTATTGGGCAGAGCGTGGCTATGAAGTTGACGTCGATCTCATCGATGCCGGTTTCGTGCCTGCAATGCGCAGCGCCCGCACGGATGTTCGCAGCAATATGGTGAACGGGATGCCCCGCCGCCGTTCTGCTGCCGAAGGCGGCGTGGTCCGCCCGAGCTACCGTCCGCGCAACGAAGCGACGGCTTAGCTCAACAGGCGCGACAGCGCTGACAGCAATTCGGAATAATGACTGACCACGGCGTCCGCGCCGATCTGGTCGGTGGTTTCCGCTTCATAACCGAACGGAACGAATATGAAGGGCAGCCCGGCATCCGGGGCTGCCCTTTCGTCTGTCCGGCTGTCACCGACCATGACGGCGCGCGACGGGTCGCCGCCGGCGGCAAGGATGGTGCGCACGATATGGTCGCCGGACGGCTTGCGGGCCGGCACGCTGTCAGCCCCGACGATGGTCGCGAAGTGGTGCGTCAGGCCGAGCGCGTCGATCAGTTGGTCGGAATGGGCCTGCCGCTTGTTGGTGCAGACGGCGAGGATGGCGCCGGCCTCTGACAAGGCTTCGAGCGCCGGCACTGCGCCGTCGAACGGACGCGACCCGTCGGCAATGTGTTCGGCGTAATAGGCAAGGAAGGCGTCGAAGGCGGCGTCATGGGCGGCGCCGTCCGGCGTGGCGCCGTGATGCGCCATGCCCTTGACGATCATCGCGCGGGCCCCGAGGCCGATCATCGTCGCGATCGTGTCGAGATCGACCGGTGGCAGGCCGGATTCTCCCAGAACATGGTTCAAGGAGGCCAGCAGGTCCGGCGCCGTGTCGACCAGCGTTCCGTCGAGATCGAACACGATTGTGTAGCCGTCGAGCCATTTGGTCATGATGCGGCCAATTCCTTCTCGCCCCTCGCCTTGAATCGGCCTTTGGTCTAGGCGATGGGGCAGAGGAAATCGATAGGAGTCCTGCCATGAGCGACTTCGCCAGAGACCGGGCAGCGGTCATCCTTGCCGCGGGCAAGGGCACGCGAATGAAATCGGCCTTGCCGAAGGTGATGCACCCGGTCGGCGGACGGCCGATGGTGGACTGGTCGCTGGAACTGGCGCAGCGCGCCGGTTGTTCGCGCATCGTCGCCATCGTTCACCCGTCGCAGGATGTCCTGATCGCGCACCTGAAGGGCCTGCCGGGCAATATCGAGGTGGCGTTCCAGGACCCGCCGCTGGGGACCGGCCATGCGGTGAAATGCGCCAGCGAGGCCCTGCAGGGCTTTCAGGGGGATCTTGTGGTGCTCTACGGCGACAGCCCGCTGGTACCGGCAACGGCGATCGAGGAATTGTTTGCCTCGCTCGACCGGGGCGCAGCCGTCGGGGTGTTGGGATTCGATTCTGTCGCGCCCGGGATGTACGGTCGGCTGATCACGTCTTCCGGAGGTGAACTTGAGGCGATTGTCGAAGCGCGCGATGCGACGCCGATCCAGCTGGATGTGACACTTTGTAACTCCGGCGTCATGGCCGGGCGGGCCGAGACCATGTTCCGGCTTTTGCAAAAAGTTACAAACCAGAACGCCAAAGGCGAATATTATCTGACGGACCTCGTTGCCCTGGCCCGGGCGGAGGGCGGCACCTGCCTGGCGGTGCGGTGTGCGGAGGATGACATGATCGGTTGCGACAACAAGATGGACCTTGCCGAGGCCGAAGCCGCCTTTCAGGCCCGCCGCCGGGCGGAAGCATTGGCTGGCGGAGTAACCCTGATTGCGCCGGAAACGGTGTTCTTCGCGCATGACACGATCCTGGAGGCGGATGTCGTGGTCGAGCCGAACGTCGTGTTCGGCCCGGGTGTGCACGTTCAATCCGGTGCGACGATCCGGGCGTTCAGCCATGTCGAGGGCTCACGGATTGGCCCTGGCGCGTCGGTCGGCCCATTTGCACGCCTGCGGCCGGGCAGCATTCTGGAGAAAGACGCCTTCGTCGGCAATTTCGTCGAGGTGAAGAAGACGCGGATGGGCGAAGGCGCCAAGGCCAGCCACCTGTCCTATCTCGGCGACGGCCATGTCGGGGCGGGCGCGAACATCGGCGCGGGCACGATATTCTGCAATTATGATGGCTTTTTCAAATACGAGACCCGGATCGGCGAGGGCGCGTTCATCGGCTCGAACTCGGCACTGGTCGCGCCGGTGCGCATCGGCCCGGGCGCGATCGTCGGATCCGGCAGCGTGATCACCAAGGATGTGCCGGGCGATGCGCTGGCGCTCGGCCGTGCACGACAGGAAATGATGGCGGGCTGGGCCGCCGCCTTCCGCAAGAAGATGTCGGCGAAGAAGTCCGGGCAGAAGAAAGACTGAGGCAATGGCGAACGAACTCGAGAAGGAAAACGCAGCCTTCGCGGCGATGGACTATGTCGAGGACGGGATGACGATCGGTCTCGGCACGGGATCGACGGCGAAGTATTTCGTCGAACTGCTGGCCGAAGAGATCGCCGACGGACTGGTCGTGCGCTGCATCGAGACGAGCGAACAGACGCGCCGGCAGGCTGAGAGCCTGGGCGTGCCGCTGATCCCGTTCGAGCAGGTCGACCGCATCCACCTGACCGTGGACGGGGCCGACGAGGTCGATCCGAACGGCACGCTGATCAAGGGCGGCGGCGCGGCGCTGCTGCGCGAAAAGATCATCGCCAATGCCAGCGATCACATGGTGGTGATTGCCGATCCGTCGAAACAGGTCGACCGGCTCGGAAAGTTCCCGCTGCCAGTCGAAGTAACGCCGTTCGGCTACACGATCACGGCCAAGAAGGTGTACGATGCGCTGGTGGCCAGCGGCATCGAGCGTCCACGCGTGGAATTGCGGGCCCAACCCGGCGGGCGGCTGGTGACCACGGATGGCGGCAACCACATTCTCGATTGCCATTGCGGGCGCATTCCGGACGCCGAGGCGCTGGCGGCGCGCCTGTCGAGCCTGCCCGGCGTGGTCGAACACGGATTGTTCATCGGCATTGCCCGCACCGTGATCATCGGCAACGAGAACGGCGCCACCATATTTGAATTCTGACGCGGGCGGGCACATATCCGCCCGACCCACTTTCCCCTTCAAGGACATGACCCATGGCTGACCCGGCATACGACTTCGACCTGTTCGTGATCGGAGCCGGCTCCGGCGGCGTCCGTGCGGCGCGGCTGGCGGCGCTGACCGGGGCGAAAGTCGGCATTGCCGAAGAATACCGGATGGGCGGCACATGCGTCATCCGCGGCTGCGTGCCGAAGAAGTTCATGGTCTATGCCAGCAAGTACGGAAAGGACATCAGGAAGGCGGCCGGCTATGGCTGGACGGCGGAAAACGTGTCCTACGACCATGGAACATTCGCGGCGGCGATGCATGCCGAAGTCGACCGGCTGTCGGGTATCTATTTCCGCAACCTGAAGAATGCCGGGGTTGAAGTATTCGAGGAGCGTGCCGAGTTCGTCGATGCGCATACGCTGCGCCTGAAAAAGAGCGGCAAGACGGTCACGGCGGCCAAGATCCTGATTGCCGTGGGCGGACGGCCGTGGCGTCCGGACGCGGACGAATTGCCGGGCGTCGAGCACACGATCACGTCCAACGAAGTGTTCCAGCTCGAGACCCTGCCGAAGCATATCGTGATCGCCGGCGGCGGTTATATCGCGGTCGAGTTCGCGCACGTGTTTGCCGGGCTCGGCGTGAAGACTTGCCTCGTCTATCGCGGCGAGGAAGTGCTGCGCGGGTTCGACGAAGATGTCCGCACGGCGGTGCACGAAGGACTCAAGGATGCCGGCGTGCGCGTGGTGACCGGCACGGTGTTCGACAAGATCGAGAAGCGCGAAGGCGAGGCGCTGCCGCTGCACATCACACTGAAGAGCGGCAGTCATATCGATGCCGATGTGGTGATGATGGCGGTCGGGCGCCGTCCGAACACGGACGGCCTGGGTTGCGCGGCAGCGGGAGTCGATCTCGACAAGAATGGCGCGGTGATCGTCGATGAGTGGTCGAAGACCAATGTCGAATCCATCTGGGCCGTCGGCGATGTCACCGACCGTGTGGCGCTGACGCCGGTTGCGATCCGGGAGGGTCATGCGTTCGCCGAGACCGAATTCTACGACAAGCCCTGGCATTTCGACCATACGGACATTCCGACAGCGGTGTTCACCCAGCCCGAAGTCGGCACGGTCGGGATGACCGAAGCAGAGGCCCGCAAGGCATTCGGCGGCATCGACATCTACAAGACAAAGTTCCGCCCGATGAAGAACATGCTGAACGGCGACATGAGCCGCATGCTGATGAAACTGGTCGTGCGCCAGTCGGACGAGAAAGTGCTCGGCGTGCACATTGTCGGCGACGATGCTGCCGAGATGATTCAGGCGGTGGGCATCGCCGTGAAGATGGGCGTCACCAAGCCGGACTTCGACCGCACCTGCGCGCTGCATCCGTCCGCGGCGGAGGAATTGGTCACGATGCGCCAGAAATGGGTGCCGGAAGTCGTTTAATCGCCGCTCAGGGATTTGAGTTCCAGCGCAATGGCCTTCAGGCTCTGGCGGACCTGCTTGAGACCGCCGCCGCGACCGGAATGAATGGTCAGCTGCTTCCAGGCCGGTTCGCCCTCTTTCGGGGGCTTGACCGCGAGATGGCGCGAGCGAGGCAGGGCGGATTTCAGCAGGGCCTTCGACAAGGCGAACCCGGCGGCCGCGTCGAATGCGCCATTGCGGGCGTCCGCCTCGAAGGTCGACTGTTCCGACCGGCCGACGAAATTGAACAGGACCGAAAGGTCCGGCCGCACCTCCGGGCTCAGCTGCTCCTGGATCACCTGGTTCAACAGCTTCAACCCGCGCAGCGAATAGATGTCCGCCTGGATGGGCGCGATCACCCGGTCGGCAGCCTCGAGTGCGCACCTGGTCAGGAAAGTGGCATTGGGATTGGTGTCGATGACGATGGCATCATAGTCGCTGCGATAGAATTCGATCGAGCGCAGGAATTGCTTCTTGATGGCGGCGAGCGCGGTCAGATCGTTGGCAAAGGCGTATTTCGACACTTCGAACTGGCCGGGGACCAGGTCGAGCCGGCCGGCGGGCGCATTCGGGCCGGTCATCAGGTCATGACAGAGGTAGGCACGCGCGACCGGCGTGAACGGCTCCGTCGACAACTGCAGCCAGCGTTCGGCCGGGCTCGGCGCGTCGCGGCTGTGCACGCGGGACTTCTCGAACAGGGAGATGACCGAATGGTCGCGCGCGGCATAGGCATCGGCCTTGCCGGTTTCGAGGAAGGTCTGGGTCAGGTTGTACTGCGGATCGAGGTCGATCATCAGGATCCGGCCGCCGGGGCTGGCCTGCCAGGTGCCGAAGACCTGCGCGGAGACGGTGGTTTTGCCGACGCCGCCCTTGAGGTTCATGACCGCGTAGACCGGGCATTTGTGACGATAGGCCCGCTGCGCTTCGGCGACGACCTGGGCCAGACCATCCGGCAAGGCAGAGGACAGGCGCAGGAGTGGCTGGATTTCGCTCTTGAAGAAACCGGTCAGGCGCGCCTTGTCGACCTGGTAGGGAATGATCGACAGGCCGCGCTGCTGGGCATGCTCGATATCCTGGCGGACGGCTTTCGAGCGGATGGAGTCGGCGGAGACCAGCACGACCATGGCGAAGGCATCGTCGATGGCGGCATTGTTGCGGGGCCGGTCATGGCTTTCGTCCGGCGGGTACCAGGCGGGGATCGAGGCGGCCCGGAAGGCTTCATGCACCTCAAGCAAAGGGTCGAGGTCCCGCGAGGAATGGCTGATATAGACGTGCGACATGCGTGCCCCGTTCTCTCGTGCCATCGCCCCCCATGTTCCTTAGGGGAACAGGGCGTGATTCCACCAGCTTTGTGCTGTGAAATTATGGTGAAACTTGAGCGACTGCCTGCCATGTGGTTTAAGCCGCCCAATATGGAGCACGCGTGATGACCTGGACCCCTTCCGACTGGCGCAAACTGCCGGCGAAGCACATCCCTTCGGATTACCCGGATCCTGCAGCGCTTGCTGCAGTTGAGAGCCGGCTTCGCTCGTATCCGCCGCTGGTGTTTGCGGGCGAGGCCAGACGCCTCAAGGCGCGGCTGGCCGAGGTTGCGGCCGGCAAGGCCTTCCTTCTGCAGGGCGGCGATTGTGCCGAGAGCTTCAAGGAATTCCACCCGGACAATATCCGCGACACGTTCCGGGTAATTCTCCAGATGGCGGTGGTCCTGACCTTCGCGGCGGCCAAGCCGGTGGTGAAAGTCGGCCGGATTGCCGGCCAGTTCGGCAAGCCGCGTTCGGAAGACACCGAGACCCAGAACGGCGTGACGCTGTCGTCCTACAAGGGCGACAATATCAACGGCATGGAGTTCACGCCTGCGAGCCGCACGCCGGACCCGGACCGGCTCGTACAGGCCTATTCGCAGTCAGCGGCGACGCTGAACCTGTTGCGCGCCTTCAGCCAGGGGGGCTATGCCAGCCTTGCCAACGTGCATCGCTGGATGCTCGGCTTCGTCGACCGCAGCCCGCAGGGCGAGCGCTACGAGAAGCTGGCCGACCAGATTTCGAAGTCGCTGGACTTCATGCAGGCCGTCGGCCTCAACGCCGAGACCGTGCCCCAGATGGCGCAAGTGGAGTTCTATACGAGCCACGAGGCGCTGCTGCTCGGCTATGAAGAGGCGATGACGCGGATCGATTCCACGTCGGGCGACTGGTACGATACCTCGGCCCACATGCTGTGGATCGGCCACCGCACGCGTCAGCTCGACCATGCGCACGTCAATTTCTGCAAGGGCATCAGGAACCCGGTCGGCATCAAGTGTGGCCCGGGCATGGAGCCGGACGAACTGGTGCGGCTGATCGAGACGCTGAACCCGCAGGACGAAGCCGGCCGGATCACGCTGATCTCGCGCTTCGGGTCGGACGGCGTTGCCAAGGGCCTGCCGCCGCTGGCGCGGGCCGTGAAGAAGAGTGGCCGCACGGTGGTCTGGTCATGCGACCCGATGCACGGCAACACGCTGAAGACGGTCAGCGGTTTCAAGACACGGCCGGTTGACCGGATCCTGTCGGAAGTGCGCCAGTTCATCGACGTGCTGAACGCCGAAGGCTGCTATCCGGGCGGGGTACATTTCGAGATGACCGGTCAGAACGTGACCGAATGCATCGGCGGCGCGCAGGCGATTTCCGAAGAGGACCTCTCCAGCCGCTACCACACTCATTGCGATCCGCGCCTGAACGGCGAGCAGGCCCTCGAACTGGCCTTCATGCTGGCCGAGAAACTGCAGGCCATGGGCACAGCTGCAGAGGCGGCGCGCAAGGCGGGCTAGCTCAGCCGCAAAACGGCAGGGCGGTTTCGAACTTCCGGCAGGACCAGACGATCTGCGTGTCATAGCGCCGGATGCCGGGCTTCGACATCAGGTTTGCGAGCCCCCAGGACTCGAACCATTTGAGGTCGGGTGCCTGCAGGATCAGGACGTAATCGGTTGCGCCGGCAACGTGGTATGCCTGCAGGATTTCCGGGGTCCCGGCGATCAGCGCGTCCAGCGCGGCATAGGCTTCGTGGCTTTCGGTCTCGAACGCGATCAACACGATGAGCCGGACGCCGATACCCTCCTGCCGCAGGATGGCGACGTCGCGGATGATGTACCCGGTTTGCCGCAAGTGTTTGAGGCGGCGGCGCACGGCGGAGGGCGACAGGCCGACCCGGTCGCCGATCTCCGCATGGGTCAGCTGGTTGTTGTGCTGGACCAGGGCAAGGATGTGCCGGTCGAAATCGTCCAGGGCAGAGGCGGTGGAGGCGGGCTGGGTCATGCCCGCAGTAAAGCGGCGAAAAACGCCAATTCAAGTCCGCAATTCGCCGATACGCGCATTCGGATGACGGTTAGAGTAAAGTCGAAGTCGGAACGGGACGCCTGAAGATGATCTCCGCAGCATTTCTCCGGCCGGCCCATTTGCTTTGCGCAATGGTGCTCAGCCTGTCCGCGTGCACCACGGCGCCGGCAAGCCCGGCATGGGAAGCGCAGTTCGAGGCCGTTGCGGCGTCTTTCGCGCCTGAGCAGACGCCCGGCCTGATCATGCTGGTCGACGGTCCGGACAGGCATTTTGAGCTTGCGGCAGGATATGCCGACCGCGAGACGCAAGCGCCGATGCAGATGTCATTCGTGATGCGCGCCGGCAGCCTGTGCAAGACCTATATGGCCGCGCTGACCGTGATGATCGCCGAAGATGGCCTGCTGGATCTTGACGCCCCCATCAGCGCCTATCTCGACGCGGAGATACTGCGGCAACTACCCGTCGGTCTCGATCCGACCGTCCGCCAGCTGATGAACCATACGTCCGGCGTGCCGGACTATTATTCCGAACGCTTCCATGCCGAGGACTGGACCCCGGACATGAAACTGACTCCCGAATTGGTGTTGCACGCGATCCGCGGTCTGGATGCGACCGGTGTGCCGGGCGAGCATGTCGAGTATTCGAACACGAATTACCACCTTCTGGCGCTGGTGCTCGAAGCGGCGACCGGGAAGCCGGTCGGAGAACAGCTCCAGTCCAGATTGCTGGACCCGCTCGGGCTCGCACATACCTATTATGACGTCACGCTGCCGCCCGGTGACGAGATCCATGGATACGGCACCGAACTGGGTGATTGGGCTGACACCTACCTGTCGCGCGAAAATTCCGGCCCGGACGGCGGCATGTTCATGACTGCAGAGGATCTGACGGTCTGGCTGCGCGCATTGTTTTCTGCGGACGGACAGTTCCACGAGATCGGCGAGACCATGCAGGCCGGCGCAAATGCCGAGAACGCGCGCCATTCCCAGGGAATGGGCGTCGAGATCATGACAACCCGGGATGGCGTTCGCCTGGTCGGGCATACGGGCGGGATCGACGGGTATTTCACCGTCGGCTTCTACATTCCGGAGAAGGACACAGTGCTTGTCCTGCACATCAACCGTTCGGACGAAGCGGTGCTGTCACGCCTCCTGAAAGAAGCGCTTCAGGTGATCACCGGCTGAGACCGACCGTGGCCGGAAGGTCACGGTTTGCGGAAACGGGTGCGCGGGGCGAATACCATGCTTGCCTGATGCGGCTTTCTGACACAGAACGCCCGGCCCGGCGCGTGAGGCACCGGACGGAAGGGCAATCCGATGCGTACCGACAGATGGCCCGCCTGGGCGCGGCCAACGGACATTGCTGACCTGTTGCGGCTGTCGGTGCCGATCGCGATCTCGCGCATGGCGATGATGCTGATGGGGATGACGGATGCCGTTATCCTCGGCCAGTACGCGCCGGGGCAATTGCCGTTCGTGCTGAATTCCTGGTTGCCGATGGGCGTGTCGCTCGGGTTCAGCATGGGCATCCTGCTGGGCGTACAGGTGCTGACATCGGAACTGCTGGGCGTTGGCCGGGAGGGGGAGTCCGGGCGGATATTCCGGCGCGGGCTGGTCGCTGCCATCGGGCTGGGGCTTGTCTTGATGCTGGGCGTGATCCTGGTGGCCGCACCGATGTTCCACTGGCTGTTCGTCGAGATTGCTCCGCCTTCGGATGCTCCGGACAAGGTGGACCCGGAACTGGTTGCTGCGTCGACGGCGTCGGTGACGCGCATTCTCGCCTATGCGCTGCCCGGGTTCACGATCTCGACGGTTTGCGGGCTATACCTTGAGGCGTTGCGGCGGCCGGTCCTGTCGGCGGTGATCAGCTATGCCGGCGTTGTTCTGAACGTGTTTCTCGACCTCGCCTTTGTGGGCGGATACTGGGGCATGCCGCAAATGGGGGCCGAAGGGGTTGCCTATGCGACGACCGGCGCGCGCTGGATGATCGCTTTCGTGACCTTCGCGGCGGTGCTGTTCCTGACGCCGGCGTTCCGGCCGTCGCCGGCGGGCGAGGCGAATGAGCGGTTCCGGCAGTTCCAGGTCGGCATCGGGTCGGCGATCAGCAATGTCGCCGAATGGGGCGGGTTCAACCTGACTTTCACCATCGCCACCTGGATCAGCCTCGCAGCGAATACCGTCTACGGATATACGGTCCAGCTGGTCGGGTTCTGTTTCATGTTCTACCTCGGCATCGCATCGGCGACGAGCGTGCGGGTGGCGGAATCCTTCGGCCGGGGCAATCGCGAGGAGATCGTCAATGCCGGCCGGCTCGGCGTGGCGGCGACGATCCTGACGGGCATGTTGCTTGGCGCGATCCTGATCGTGTTCCGCGAACCGCTGTCCAGCCTTCTGGTGAAGGACGATGCGGTGCTGAATGGCGTCCAGATCGCGCCGGCAATCGCCTCGATCCTGTATCTTGCTGCGGCGATGACGCTGTTCGACGGGTTGCAGGCGACGGCATCCTTTGCCTTGCGGGCGCAGGAGATCGTCTGGTCTCCGACACTGATCCATCTCGGATCGTTCTTTCTGGTCATGCTGCCCGCCTGCTACTGGCTGGGCATCGTCAACGGACGCGGCTCGCAAGGCATGATGGAAGGGGCGTTCATCGGCGTGTTCGTGGCCGGCATTCTGCAGACGCTGGTGCTGGAATGGAAAGCGGCGCGTCCGTTGACCGGACACGCCGCCTAAGGGCCATACGCCGCTCCGTCTACGGAGCGGGCAGGTTTAGAGGTCCTTCATCACCGATGCCGGCTTGAAGGCTGCAGATGTCTTTTCGGGAATCTTGATCTGGTCACCGGTCGCCGGATTGCGGCCGACACGCGCATTGCGGGTCTTCGGTGCGAAGGTGCCGAAGCCGGCGATTGCGACCTGCTGACGGCTTTTCACGGCGCCGGCGATCGTCTCGAATACGGCATCCACGGCCTTGCCGGCGTCGCTTTGCGACAGGCCGGTCGCCTGTGCGACCGCTTTCGTAAGTTCACCCTTGTTCATCGGGGTTCTCCTCTAGGTTAAACGGCGAAGGACGCCGTTGGGCCGACTAGTTCACGATTCGGAAAAGGTGAATACGCCGGAATCCCAATAAACACGGGCTAAGCGCCGAGAATCCAGCCCTCTTCGGACTGAATTTGCACGATTTTGGCCTCTTCGAGCGATTTGCCTGTGGAAAAGGCCGCCGAAAGCAGGCTTTTTTCGTCCAGGCTGGCGTAGTGATTGGCGATTCCGCGCACCTGGGCCTCGTCCATCGTCTCGCCGGGCTCGGGTTTCGACTTGATCAGGGACGGGTAGATTTCGGCGATCACGACCTTCACGCCGTCAAGGATTTCGTCATCCAGCGGCCCGTGCGGCAGCTCGAACGGCCAGATTCGCGCGTCCGGCCAGGCCTGGCGCAGGGCGTGGACATGCGGGATGCCGGTGAGCGACTGGCTGCCGACGCTGCCGGTATAGGCGAGTTGCCACATCGACTTCGGCTGGCCCTTCTTCGAGTCGCGCAACAGGGTTTCGACGATGCGGTATTCCGCCAGCGGAGCATTGGCAAAATCGGGCTTGGTGGCCGACAGGGTCGAGACGACATCCCGGGCGGGCGCGCCCCAGAACGGGAACGGTCCCTTCGAGATCGTATAGTTCATTCCTGCCGCAATGGCATAGCGCGCATTCGAATTGTCAGGCTTGTCCTTCAGCTTGGAGGCCAGGTGTTCGTGCATCGCGGCCCAGGGCTCGCGGCCGCCCTTGGTGAGGCCGAGGGCCGCTGCGGTTCCTGCAGGATAGCCGAGCGAAAAGTCGAAGCCGAGCAGGACACGGTCGCCGCGCTTGGTCAGCTTGCCGACCATGTCTTCCAGGAACGCGCGTGCCTTCAGGCGCGTGTCGATGTTCACGGCACGGAATTGCAGTTTCAGCCGCGCGTCCTTGGCGAGGACGCCGATCCAGATCGAATTGGCACCGGTGGCGGGCTTCGACGCCGCGCTCCAGTCCACCATGATGTAAGCGTCAAACAGGCGCGCCATGATTACCCCAGCTTGACGAGCATTTTACCGGTATTGGCACCGCTGAACAGGCCGAGGAAGGCTTCAGGCGCCTTCTCGATTCCCTCCATCACGGTTTCCTCGAATTTCATCTGGCCGGACGGGATCCACTGGGCCATGTCGGCGAGGAAGGCCGGCTGCATGTCGACATGCGTCGATACGATGAAGCCCTGCAGCTTCAGCTGCTTGCCGACCGCCATGATGATATTGTGCGGGCCTTCGGGTTTGCCGGTCTCGTTATACTGGGCAATCATGCCGCACAGCGCAAAGCGTGCGAACGGACGGGCCGCCTCGATCGCCGCGGTGAGGTGGTCGCCGCCGACATTGTCGAAATAGACGTCGATGCCGGTGGGGCTTGCGGTTTTCAGCGCGGCGACGAGGCCGTCGAAGCCTTTGGCCTGCTTGTAGTCGATGACATGGTCGGCCCCGAGCGACTTGACGAAGGCGCATTTGTCCGCGCCGCCGGCCGAGCCGATGACCTTGCAGCCCTTGATCTTGGCGATCTGGACCACGGTGGAGCCGACGGCACCGGCCGCGCCGGAAACGAACACGACATCGGTGGGCTTCAGTTCGCCGATGCGGAGGATGCCGGCATAGGCGGTGAGGCCCGGCATGCCGAGGACCCCGAGCGAGGTGCTGAGCGGTGCTTCCGCGGGATCGAGCCTGGTCAACTTGTCTGCTGAATGCACGAAGCGGCTCTGCCAGCCGCCATGGCCACGCACGAAGTCGCCTGGCGAGAGCCCCTCGGCCCGGCTCGCCTCGACTTGGCCGACGCACTCTCCCTGCATCGGCTCGCCCAGCTGCGCCGGGGCCACGTAGGACGGCGCGTCGTTCATCCGCCCGCGCATGTAGGGGTCGAGCGAGAGCCAGATCGTGCGGACCAGCACCTCGCTTGGCCGCAGTTCGGGCAGCGGCGCCTCATCGAGGCGGAAATCCTCGGCCACCGGTGCGCCCTTGGGGCGGCGGACGAGCAGGATGCGGCGGGTGGTGGCGGATGTGTCGGTCATGGTTCCTCCCGTCGTACCGGCTAGCATGGCGCGCCGGTTCCGGCGACCGTCAAGGCTCGATCAGGCGACGCGGCAAAGCACAAATGACACAGCATTCGCCCGGGGCATCCGCCCAGCATCGGCTTCGCGAGCGAACGCGCAGATTGCCCATTGGTCAAATAAATCGCTAATATAAAAGAACCGATGCCGCGTTCTTGATTTGCCTGGTCTTGAAAACCTTGCGAAGAAGCACCCAGCTGCGAGTCCGTGCATGAGTTACCAGCGGGCGTGCGGAGCGGGGCACGGCCATGATGGCGCCGGCGCGATCGTAGCGGGGCAAGAAGAGACCGAAAGGGGGGGCCAGGCCATGGTATCGCGACGTCATTCTGCGTCGGCGCCTTGCCACCTGCCTGTTCTTGCGCTGGCGGCGGGCGCGATAGCCGCGCTGCTCCCTGATCCGGCCGGTGCCACGGAGTCGAGTGTCTTCTACTGCATCGACGATGTGGACAATCCGCCGATCCAGAGCTTCGTCGTCCCGCAGGACACTTCCGAGCTGTGGATCTCGGTCCAGGGTGCTCATGGCGGGAACCCGGACCAGGGCGGCGACGGTGGGTCCGCCGGCACGATGGTCGCGACGGTGACGGTTGGTGCCGCGGGGCCGCTGAAGCCGGGGCAGCAACTCGATATCTGGGTCGGCTGCTACGGCGACGCCGCGGTCGGCTACGGCTATGGCGGCAACAAGGGAATCGGGGACGCTCAAGGAAGCGATGGTGGTTCCGGTGGCGGGGGCAGTGCCGTGATCGACCATGTGAGCGGTGCCACGCTTATGGTGGCCGGCGGTGGGGGCGGGGGTGGCGGCAACGGCTTCGTCGCATCGGTCGACAACGAAGGCGGCGGCGACGGCGGCAATGGCAGTCAGGGTGGGCCGGATTTGCAGCCCGGCCAAGCCGGTGACCCTTACTTGGCATCCGACAACGGTGGTCGTGGCGGCTGCGTCAAGTGCCAAGCCACGGGTGAGATCGACGGCATCGACGGGCGCGGGGGTAGCAAGGGTGGCGGCGGCGGCGGTG
>JBGSKI010000083.1:0-3157 GCA_041741315.1 Hyphomonas sp.
GCCCGCCGCTGCAGACACGACCGGCGCCGCTCCGGCCGATCCCGCCCCCCAACCCCCCACACCCCCAAACGGCGGCACCAATTTCGGCCGCCGCAGCTTCCGCACCGGGAACTGATCCACACGCCGGGCCAGCGATCTGGCCCGAATCTGGCCCGGATCAGGCCAATTGCTTTCCGAGCCGGTCGAGCGCGCTCGTCCAGCCTTCCTCCACGCCGTCCAGCAGGTCCGATCCGTCGACGGCAACCGTCTGGAGCGTCAGCACAAGCCGTGTCCCGCTCCCCGAGGCTATGAATTCCGCCGAAACAAGGCTGGCACCCAGCAGCGCCGACGGATCGCTGATCACTTCCGTGTAGAGGATCCGCGCGTCCGGCACGATGTCATGGTAACGCGCGATCACCGTCGCAACCGGCTCGCCCTCCACCATGCAGGTCTGCACGTCCTCGCCGCCAATCCGGAAATCCGCCGCATCATTGCGCAGGACGACCTCGTCCGAGGGCGATCCCCACAGGTGCCGTTTGTCCGGGTCGGCCCAGGCGTGGAACACCCGCGCCGGGCTCGCCGGATAGGTACGCTCCAGGGTCGCCGTCCGGTGCACCATGCTGATATGGCTCATTGCGTGTCTTCCTTTCTGTCGAGAATGCTTGCGAGTTTGTCGAGCTTGTTCCGCCAGGCGGTTTCATGCCCCGTGATCCAGGCGTCGAGCGCCGCCAGCCGGCCGGCCGCCAGGGAACACGTCCGTACACGTCCCTGTTTGACCGTACGGATCAGGCCGGCGCCTTCCAGGACCTGCAAGTGCTGGAGAAAGCTCGGCAGCGCCATGTCGAACGGCTCGGCAAGCTCGCTGACGCTCGCCGCGCCCTTGGTGAGCCGTGCGATCACCGCCCGCCGCGTCGCGTCGGACAGCGCATGAAACCCGCGGTCGAGTTCTGCGGACGGAATGGGATTTAACTTAGCCATTCGCCTAACTAACCGCCCGTGCAACGCGCCGTCAAGTCACTTAGCCGATTGCCTTACTTTTTCCGGGCCTGGTCCCTGTCCGCACCTTCGCGCTTGACGCCCCGCGCAGGGTATGCCAAGTTAACTTGGCATTATGACAAGAACACTGTGCGCCCCGAAAGCGCCCCAACCGAAAGGAAAACGTCAATGGCACCCGTCCGGAAATCCCGCCTCCCCCTGCTGGCACTGATCGCGCTCTGCATCCTGCCGGGCCTGTCGGTTTTCGCTTCCCTGCCATGGCTGAAGCAGCAGTCCGACGGCACCATTTACCTGCTCACCGGCCTGGCAGCGGTCCTGACCATCGCGGCGAGCCTCGCCCTCGCCATCCTGCACGACCGCAAGCTCGACGAATGGGAGCGCAGCAATTCGCGCTTTTCCAGCTTCTGGGGCGACGCCGTGGGCACGTCCCTTGTAGCGCTGCTGCTGGCGGTGCCTCCCGGCCGCGACTGGATCGTCTCGGTGGTTTCCAGCTGGTCCGGCACGCCCGATGCCGGATCGAAAGTCATCATCATCGCCGTGGTGTTCGGCTTCATCGCCACCGTCATGGCACGGGCGGTGTGCATGACGGCGTTCAGCCTCGGCTGGTCATTCTGGAAACTCCGCACGCCCCGCGGGGCCGCATGAAGAACCGGATCAGGGTGCTGCGCGCCGAGCGCCGCTGGAGCCAGGCGGAACTGGCCGAACGCGTCGGCGTGTCGCGCAACTCCATCAACTCGATCGAGAACGGTCACTTCGACCCCTCGCTGACCCTGGCCTTCGCCATCGCCGATGCCTTCGACAGCCGCATCGAGGACATCTTCGAGCGCGACCCTCCCGCCCCCGGATCCTGACCGGCGCACCTGCGCCGTTCCGGCTCATCTCGATCCTGTTCTGCGGAACCTGCGGAAATCCGATCTGCAAGATCACCTCCCGGATACCGGGAGCCTTCGTGTTCCACGCCGCCACGCTGGACGACCCCGCCGCATTCAAGCCGGCCTTTCACGTCTACGCCATCACCCCCGGCCCGGCGCGCTCGACCAGAACCGACGTCACCGCCCAGACCAGCGCGCCGAACCGGTCCGGCGCCACGAACCGGTCCGGCGCCACGAACCGCCCCGCTGATCCCTCCCCCGGTTGACACCGGCCCGGCCGCATGAAATACCCATTCGTTATATAACCGATGGGTAATCCAATGAATGCCGCCGAACGCCTCGACCTGACATTCATGGCCCTCGCCGACCCCACCCGGCGCGCGATCCTCGCGCGGCTGGCCAAGGGAGAAGCCTCGGTCACCGACCTGGGCGCGCCGTTTCAATTGAGCCAGCCGGCGATTTCCAAACACCTCAAGGTGCTCGAGCGGGCCGGGCTCGTGTCGACCGGCCAGGACGCGCAGCGCCGTCCGCGCCGGCTGGAGGCCGCGCCATTGAAGGATGCCGAAGCCTGGATCGAACGGCACCGCGCGATCTGGGAAATGAACTATGCGCGTCTCGATGCACTGCTCGTGGAACTGCAACCCGCAACGCTGAAAAAGCCCCGCAGGAAAAAGTGAGGATCCCGAAATGAGCAGGCTCAAGGTCGAAACACCCTCGGATCGCGAAGTCCGTGTGACGCGTGAATTCGATGCGCCGGTGCAACTGGTCTGGGATGCGCACACAAGGCCCGAGCTCATGCGAGTCTGGCAGCGCGGCTATGAGGGCTGGTCAATGTCGGTCTGCGACATGGATGTCCGGGTCGGCGGCGCCTATCGCTGGCGCTGGCGCAACGACGAGGACGGCAGCGAGATGGGGTTCCACGGGACATTCCTGGAAGTCGACGCGCCCAACAGGCTGGTTGACGAACAATATTTCGAACCCGGCGACGTCGGCGGACCGATGACGGTAGACCCGGTGATCAACACGACCGTCTTTGAGGAAATTCGTGGGCGCACAAAACTCACGGTGACAATGCTGTTCGTATCCAGAGACGCGCGCGACGGCGCGGTCGCCTCCGGAATGACCGACGGCATGGAATTCAGCTACCGGCGCATCGATGAGCTGGTGCCCGACTAGGTTGTGGACTCATAATCTCTGAGCCAAAGGCGTGTTGAAGCAAGGAGGACGCTTGCCAGGAAGTTCCGCGCAAGCTTGTCGAACCTGGTGGCGACGCGCCTGAAGTGCTTCAGCCTGCAGAAGTAGCGTTCGAC
>JBGSKI010000084.1:0-12207 GCA_041741315.1 Hyphomonas sp.
GTCGAACGCTACTTCTGCAGGCTGAAGCACTTCAGGCGCGTCGCCACCAGGTTCGACAAGCTTGCGCGGAACTTCCTGGCAAGCGTCCTCCTTGCTTCAACACGCCTTTGGCTCAGAGATTATGAGTCCACAACCTAGTCCTTGGCAATGCGGAATCCTATGTGGTTCGATGAAAAATCTGCTTCCTCAGGCTGCCGGGCTGCCGGCCGGTACCGGCGGCAGAAATTGTCGGCACAAAGATACGATCCCCCCTTGATGGTCATCGTGCCCTGCCCATAAGGCGTATCCGTCCATTCCCAGACATTGCCGATCATGTCGTGGAGGCCGATCCGGTCAGCCGGATAGCAGCCGGCTGGCGACGTACCCGCGAATCCGTCCTCAACCGTATTGGCAACAGGAAATATGCCCTGCCAGGTATTCGCGACAGGTGTTCCGTCGGCGGAGAATGCCCCGGACGTCGAACTGCCGGCATCGGGCAGGCCGAGGCGCGCGGCATATTCCCATTCTACTTCGGTCGGCAGGCGGCCTCCGGCCCATGCGGCATAGGCTCGTGCGTCGGCGAGCGCTATATGAACCGCCGGGTGCCCGCCACGATCTTCGATACTGCTGCCCGGGCCTTCAGGCGCCTGCCAGGTTGCCCCCAGGGCGAGTTTCCAGCCCGGAGGCCGCGCCTTCGCGGCGGGAAGAAACACAGCTGACCCAGCTGCCGGTCCACCCACCGATGCACTGAGCTCGGCAAGGGTCTGATATCCGGTAGCCGCAACGAACGCCGCAAACTCGTCATTGGTGACTTCATGATCGAGAAGGCGAAACGCTTCCACCTGAAGCGCGACCTCTGGCAGTTCTTCCGGGTAGATTGCGTCAGCCCCCTTGAAGAACGACCCCGCCGGAATTTCGACAAAGCCTTGTGATTTGAAGTCCGGATTGACGCATCGCGCCAGGCGCGTGTCAGGCCCGCTCGTCCCTTTTCCGCACGCGGCCGGTGCCAGGGCGATCAGGAGGGCGAACCAGAACCGTGAATTCATGCCAGCCGGATGAGTGCGCCGAGCATCGCTTCAACAGACGCCAGCGCCTTCGCGCGAGTCAGGCGACGGTCCTGCCTGAGGCGGCGCCAGGTTTCGAAACTGAGGGCCGTGTCGAATGCCGCCGCCAGTGAATCATCTGCCAGCAGGTTTGGGGGCAAAAGGGCATCGACGGCGGAGCGTTCCGCTGCAACGAAGCGCTCATAGTCTTCCATGAGGTATGGAGAGTGGAACCGCCGGGCGCTCGCGCAGACGCGCAGTGGCATGATCTCATCGAACAGTCCGGCCCGGCGCGCTGCGTGTTCCAGAATTTTTTCCTGCCAGGTGTCGGACAGTAAGGGCTTTTCGACGCGGGGAAGGAACTCGGCCTCCATCTGCGCCGCCATTTCGCGGTAGAGGCTGTCCATTTCCTCGAAGTGCCGGAACACGGTCCGCAGGCTGACATTCGCCTGCTCGGCGACCTTTGCGGCACTGGGGTCCAGATCTCCGCCACGCACCAGCACAAACAACGCTTCGACGATCTGCTGGCGGCTACGCTCCGCCCTTTGCCGGCGACCGTCCGGTGCAAGATCAGGTGTGGTAGTGGCGTCTATCATTCCTGTCTTTTGAGGCCTTTCGTCCGGCCATGCAACGCCTGACACTAGTCCGTCAGCAGTCGCAGCCACGCGGATGATCCACCTGAACTGGACGCCACGGTCTCGATATTCAACTGCCCGGCGAGTCCTGCCGTCCGGTGCACCGACGCCGCAATCCATTCCTCGGACATCGACATCCGGACCATATCGGCACGCTTGGGATACATGGCGATAGCGACTTCATCCCACAATTCCTCAACTCTTCCGAGCGACAGGAACGTTACATCAGCCGCAAACAGCGCCTTGCCACCGAATTTCGGGAGGATGTCGGTGACGGTCCGGCCGTAGATCATGTAGGCTTCGCGGCCTGAAAGGTCCGTCTCGCGGCCGTCTGCATATTCCGCCTTGTCCTTGAATTTCAGGAGGTTGACCATGAAGATCGGCCCGTCCGGACCGGGCTCGAAAAGCTTCTGCACCTGTGCCGGATCGGACGGCATCACTTCGTTGATTACTTCCATGAGGGTCTCCTTGTCCGGATTGTATGGGGGTCAGGGATTGGCGGATGTTTCGCGCATGAAAGCGATGATGGCCTTGCTGAACGCTTCGGGCTGCATTTCCTGCAGGAAGTGCCCGCCGCCATGGATGGTCGGATGCGTCCGGCCCCGGGCACCGGGGATGCGTTCCTGAAAAGCTTTTTCACCGCCTCGCGTAACGGGATCGTCGTCGCTGAACGCGGTCAGGACAGGCCGGTCAAACTGTTCGAGAACCTGCCAGGCGGCATCATTGGCTTCGCGCTCTGCCTGATGGTGGGGCAACAGGGGAACGAGCGACGGAAAGCGCCGCGCGCCGGCCAGGAAGGTGTCATCCGGGAACGGAGCGACATAGGCGTCGAGCACCGCCGGATCGCTGATTCCGGAAAGAAGGCCGAACACATCGCGGATCGAAAAATCCGGCGACTCGGCGCTGTATTTGACCCAGAAGAGAAAGGCACCCGGCGCGCCAGACCGGAACGCTTCGGCGACGTCGGCCGCAGCCGGAACCGGAATCTGTGGATAGATTCCGCCGAGCATGGCGGTCATCTCGGGCGAGATCGTCGAGGAATTCGGCAGGCCCGTATTGGCAATCACCAGGCGCGCAAAGCGGTCCGGATCCCGCCCCGCCATCCGCAGACCCAGCAACCCGCCCCAATCCTGGCAAACCAGGGTCAGGCCGCGCAAATCGAGTGCTTTCATCCATTGCTCGAGCCAGTCCACGTGACCGGCATAGGAATAATCCTCGATCGCGGCCGGCTTGTCGGAACGGCCGAAGCCGATCAGGTCAGGTGCGATGACGCGGTAGCCTGCGTCCACAAGGAACGGAATCATCTTGCGGTAAAGGAAACTCCATGAGGGTTGCCCATGGAGGCAAAGGACGGGCTCGCCATCTGCCGGGCCTTCGTCGAGATAGTGCATGCGCAGCACAGTGCCATCGTGTGCCGTGACATCGAGATAATGCGGCGCGAACGGGTAATCCGGAAGGTCTTCAAACCGGGTGTCCGGTGTTCTCACGAATTTCATGTTGCCGCTCCAGATGCGTGCTGCAACCTAGAGAAATGGCATGCCAAGTGTCAATTGATTTGTGGCGCGTTGCGGCGAAATGCATGACGTTCCCAGCCGTCGGCCAGATGACGGTCAGGTTTTCGTGCCGATGATCGCTGCAATGTGCTCGAGCAGAACCAGAGCCGGTGCGGGTTTTTCGACGAGGTCGACATAGCCTGCGAGCTGTGCGCGCTTGCGGAGGGTCGTAGAAAAAAATCCGGTAATCATCAATGCGGGGGCTTGCAGCCCAGCGGCGCGCAGCCGGGGCAGCAATTCCAGTCCGTCGATTCTCGGCATCTTGTAGTCGATCAGCAAACAGTCTGCGGGCGGCAGGAACCGGTTACTTAATAGTTCGCTCCCGCTGCGATAGACATCCACGGTGAATCCTCGCGCCCGCAACATCAATGTCGTTGAGTGGCGGACATCCTCGTCGTCCTCGACGATGACGATATGTCCGGTGCTGAGGAATAGGGCCTCATTCGTCATTCATCATTTCCACATGCAGGACTCGCCCGTCATCTTAGGCAAGTCCGTGCAGGCGGGTCTTTAGGGGGTATTACGTAAACGCGTGCCTGAAATCAGTCTTCGAGACCGATCCCGGCCGCAAATGCCAGCTTCAGGGCGGCGGAGAGGCTGTCGGCCTGCATCTTTTCCATCAGGTTTGCGCGGTGAATCTCGACCGTCCGGGCGGAAATGTCGAGGTCCTCGGCGATGCCCTTGTTGGTCAGTCCCTCAACCAGCCGGACAAGCACTTCGTGTTCGCGGGGGGTCAGTGTTGCGATCAATGCACGGGCTTCGTTGGTCCTCTGGTCCGCACCGGAATGTGTTTCAATGCGCTCAAAGGCCTGGTTGATGGATCCGACGAGGACGTTCTTCTCGTAGGGCTTTTCGATGAAGTCGATGGCACCGGCCTTCATCGCATTGACCGCAACCGTCACGTCGCCATGCCCGGTCAGGACGATGACTGGCATCGCATTGCCGCGTTCATTCAACGCTTGCAAGACAGCGATACCGTCCATGACGGGCATCCGGACATCCAGCAGGACGCATCCGCGGTCTGCCGGCTCGGTTGTCTGCAGGAACGTAAGTCCGTCCTTGTACGTCTTCACAACGAATCCGGCATGGCGGAGCATGAAGCTTGCCGAATGGCGGATCGCTTCGTCATCGTCTACGAGGTGGATGGTTCGTGGCTCAGACATGCGTCATCTCCGGCGGGGCGACCTTCAGGGTGAACCGGAATGTTGCCCCCGGCCCGTCGTTTTCAAGCCAGATGCGACCGCCATGCGCGTCTACAATCGTGTGACAGATCGACAGGCCAAGCCCCATGCCGGTCGGTTTGGAACTGTAGAATGGATCGAATGGGGTGCGCCCCTCCAGTTCGGGGAGACCGGGTCCGTTATCTTTGATTTCAACCATCACTTCGTCCTCGCTGGTGCGCCGGGCAGACACCCGAATCTGCGGCTGCGCCTCGTTCGCGACTGCTTCCATCGCATTCTTTACCAAATTGAGGATAACCTGCCTGATCTGCAAGCGATCGGCCATGATCAGCGGCAAGTTGTCATCCGTGCCGTCAATGATCTGGGCTACCGGACCCTTCAACCCGATCTTGGACAGAGAGACAGCGTCGGCAATCAAGGGCCGGACATCGACGGGCCTTGTTTCGATCTCGCCGCGCGACACATAGTCCCTGAGACGGCGGATGATCTGGCCGGCGCGCACCGATTGCAGCGATGCTGCCTGCAGGGCTTCGCGAACCATCGCGACGGTTTCCGCATCGGGTGTTTGCAACAGGTCGCGCGCCGCTTCGAGATAATTGGCGACCGCCGTCAGCGGTTGGTTGAGTTCATGCGCCATGGCCGATGCCATTGTGCCGACCGCGCTCAACCGGGAGAAACTCGAAAGTTCCGACTGCATCTGGCTGATGCGGTGCTCTGTTTCCTTTTGCTCAGAGACGTCGCGGATATATCCCGTGAACAGCCTGCGCTCGCCGAGTCGCGCTTCGCCGATCTTAAGCTCCACGGGAATCGTCCGACCGTCGGCCAGCTTCGCCGTCACGACGCGGCCGATGCCGATGATCTGCTTCTGGCCTGTGTCGAGATAATTGGAAATGTAGCGGTCATGGTGCGAGCGGTCGTGCCCGTCCATCAGGACGCTGACATTCTTTCCGATCAGATCGCTTGCCTTGTAGCCGAACATGGCCTCTGCGGTCAGGCTGAACGCGAGAATGCAGCCAGATTCGTCGATGACAACCATCGCATCCGGCACCGAGTGCAGCACGGTCGTTAGCAAGAGCCGGACAAAATCATCGTTCATTTCGGAAAGCGGTTCAGTCATCCGGAGGCGTCCTCGAACAGGCGGCCTGTTTGCCCCTTCGCGCAGCCATGCGCCATGACAATATTACACCGCGATTCGGGTCCCGTTGCGCTGCCCCATCGCTGCGGAGAGCATCAGTGCGGCTCCAAGTGCAGCCACGTAGCATCCCCAGCAATGGGCCTGCGCGGCCAGTGGCGCTTGAACGTGCAGCGTGAACGTGGAGCCAAGACATCCGGGAATATTGATTGAACCGAGGGCTTGCGCATGGGTCCAGGCCTTTGCCGCGCCGATTGCCGTCACGATGGCTCCGGTAGCGAAACGTATCTTCGGGCTCATGTCCGTCCTCCTTGGCGTTTCCCCCTTATGCGCCGGGCGCGTCGGACGCGCACATCCGTATATCCCCTTATTCAGACCCGACACCCCCACGCGTAAGCAGCAACCAAGGCCGAAGCGGCGTTTTTGCCGGGGTAATCAGGGATCGGTACTCATGAGTCAGACAGTTTCAGGCAGGGCGGAATCGGGCGGCAAGGGCTCGCTGATCGCCGTCGGCAGTTTTGTGATGGTATTCGCAGTCCTGTCGCTTCTCATGTTCGGGAATGCGGCAGATCCGGGGATGAAATGGCAGGCCGGGACATTCCTGGCCCTGTCGGTGGCGTTCCTTCTGGGGCTGGGCCTCTGGGCCGGCACCTTGGTGGACCGGAAGCCGTTCGACGAATCCTTCTACGAGGATACACTGGTCAAGTTCGGCGTGGTCGCGTCGATGTTCTGGGGAATCGCCGGGTTGCTCGTAGGGGTCGTCATTGCCCTGCAGTTGACCTTTCCGAACCTCCTGTATTTTCCGGATTTCGGTTTCACCAATTTCGGGCGCCTGCGGCCGCTGCACACGTCAGCGGTTATCTTCGCATTCGGTGGCAACGTGCTGCTGGCGACAAGTTTCTACGTCGTGCAACGCACCTGTCGCACGCGAATCGCTGGCGGCATGTGGCCCTGGTTCGTTTTCTGGGGCTACCAGGCCTTCATCGTCATGGCGGCAACCGGCTACCTGCTCGGCGTGACCCAATCGAAGGAATATGCTGAGCCGGAATGGTATGTGGACCTTTGGCTGACGGTCGTGTGGGTCGCCTATCTTCTCGTCTTCCTCGGTACGCTGTGGAAGCGCAAGGAGCCGCACATCTATGTGGCCAACTGGTTCTACCTGTCCTTCATCGTGACGATCGCGATGCTACACATCGTCAACAACCTGTCCATTCCGGTCAATCTCGCCGGCACCAAGTCGGTCCAGGTGTTCTCCGGTGTGCAGGACGCGATGACCCAGTGGTGGTATGGCCACAATGCCGTCGGCTTCTTCCTGACGACGGGCTTCCTCGCAATCATGTATTACTTCATACCCAAGCGCATCAACCGGCCGGTCTATTCCTACCGCCTGTCGATCGTGCACTTCTGGTCCCTGATCTTCATCTATATCTGGGCCGGTCCGCACCACCTGCACTACACGGCACTGCCACAGTGGGCGCAGACCCTCGGCATGACCTTCTCGGTCATGCTCTGGATGCCAAGCTGGGGCGGCATGATCAACGGCGTCATGACCCTGTCGGGTGCCTGGGACAAGCTACGCACCGATCCGGTCGTCCGGATGATGGTGGTCAGCCTGGCCTTCTACGGCATGTCTACCTTCGAAGGGCCTCTGATGAGCGTGCGCGCCGTCAACTCGCTCAGCCACTACACCGAATGGGGTATCGGCCACGTTCACTCAGGCGCACTCGGCTGGGTCGGCTACATCTCCTTCGGTGCACTCTATTGCCTCGTTCCATGGCTCTGGAAGAAGCAGTCGCTCTATTCGATGAAAATGGTCGAATGGCACTTCTGGATCTCTACGATCGGCATCCTTTTCTACATCATCTCGATGTGGTTCGCCGGTATCATGGAAGGCCTGATGTGGCGCGCCTACAACGATTTCGGCTTCCTCGAGTACAGCTTTGTCGAGACGGTCGAAGCCAAGCACATCAGCTACATGATACGCGCGCTCGGAGGGCTGCTCTACTTCGGCGGCATGCTGATCATGGCGGTCAACCTGTGGCGCACGGTCCTCGGACACGGGGAAGCTGTTTCACTCAATCCGGACGCGGACGGTCAGAGGAAGTCTGCTACGTCCGTGCTCCAGCCGGCAGAATAGGAGGTCGCGCACATGGGACTTATCAAGAATCACGGCGTCCTTGAACGCCACTCGCTCCTCCTCACTGTGGGCATTCTGGTCGTCGTGTCGATCGGCGGGATAATCCAGATGGCTCCGTTGATGTACATGGACAACACGATCGAAAAGGTCGACGGCATGCGCCCCTATACACCGCTCGAACTGTCCGGCCGCGACATCTATGTCCGCGAGGGTTGCTATGTCTGCCACAGTCAGATGATCCGGCCGCTGCGCGACGAAGTGGAGCGTTACGGACACTATTCTCTGGCGGCGGAAAGCATGTACGACCATCCGTTCCAGTGGGGCTCGAAACGGACTGGTCCGGATTTGGCCCGTGTCGGCGGAAAGTACTCTTCCGAATGGCAAGTCGACCACCTGAAGGATCCCCGGTCACTGGTGCCGGAATCCGTGATGCCGCCCTACGCTTTCCTGGCAAAGAAGAAGCTGCGCTTCGACCAGATTGCGGATGAAATGAAGACGCACCGCATGGTCGGTGTGCCGTATACAGACGACATGATCGCCGACGCAAAGCAGGACCTCGTCGCCCAGGCGAGCCCGGGTGCCGACTATGATGCAGAGGACGCACTTGTCGCCAAGTATGCTGCAGCATCCGGAAGGGACGGAACGGTTGAAATTCGCGACTTCGATGGCAATCCGGATGAGGTCACTGAACTGGATGCGCTCGTTGCCTACCTTCAGATGACTGGCACCCTGGTCGATTTCTCGACCTATGAAGCCGAAGATCTGAAGAACCGGCGCTAGGAGACTCGAGATGTATGAATTCCTGTCACACTTCGCGCAGACCGGCGGCTTGATCTATTTCGTCCTGCTGTTTGCTGCCGTGCTGGTTTACGCCCTTTGGCCCTCGAACAAGGACAAGTTCAAGGAAGCCGCCCAATCCCCCCTGAGAAAGGGAGACACACCCGATGAGCAATGAAACAACCCCCGAACGAGACCCGCATTCCGGAACGGAGACGACCGGCCATGTCTGGGATGGTATCAAGGAACTGAATACGCCGCTGCCGCGCTGGTGGCTGATCGTCTGGTACATGACCATCGCCTGGGCGATCGTGTACATGATCCTGATGCCCGCGATTCCGGCCCTGCCGGGACAGGGCACCAACACGCTCGGCGTGCGGGGAGAGTCCGACCGCCACAATGTAGCGGTCGCTGTCAGCAAGCTCAAGGACGCGCGCCAGTCCCAGTCGGCGACGCTTCTCAACGCCTCGTTGGAACAGATTGAAACCGACCGTGATCTTCAGCAATTCGCACTGGCGATGGGCGAAAGCCTGTTCGGCGACAATTGTGCCACCTGCCACGGCGCCGGTGGCCGCGGCGCCAAGGGCTACCCGACGCTGGCGGACGATGTCTGGCTATGGGACGGCACCCTGGAAGGCATTCAGTATACTGTGACCAATGGTATCCGGCAGGAGAACAAGGACGCGACCCGCCTGTCCGCCATGCCCGCCTTCGGCCGCGACAAGATCCTGACGGGGCCGGAGATCGGCGACGTCGTCCAGTACGTCCTGACTTTCTCCAATCGTGCGGAAAATGTCGAAGCAGCCGCGCGCGGCGCAGCCACCTTCCAGTCGCAATGTGCCGTCTGCCACACGGCTGCCGGCACCGGCGACCGCAAGATTGGTGCACCAGATCTGACTGACGCGGAATGGCTTTACGGCGGCGATCCGAAGGACATCTATGCGACAGTCCACAGTGCCCGAAATTCGCACATGCCCGCATGGGAAGATCGTCTGGACGAAGCCTCCATCAAGGCACTTTCCGTCTACGTCCACTCTCTCGGCGGGGGCGAATAGGCCCGCAAATGGCCAAGGTCACCCTCAATCTCGAACGGTCCGGCCAAAAACCGGTTCCTGCCGCGCCGCCACCGAAGGATCTGTATGCCAAACGGCAGCAGATCTATCCGAAGCTTGCCCATGGCAAGTTCCGGACGGTGAAATGGGCCGTGATGGCGCTGACGCTCGGCGTCTACTACATCATTCCCTGGATCCGATGGAACCGGGGGCCCGGCATCCCGAACCAGGCGGTTCTGGCGGATTTCGAGTCCGAGAAATTCTACTTCTTCTTCATCGAAATCTGGCCGCAGGAAGCCTACTATCTTGCCGGCCTGCTGATCATTGCGGCGCTCGGCTTGTTCCTGATTACGTCCCTGCTTGGCCGGGTGTGGTGCGGGTATGCCTGTCCGCAAACGGTGTGGACCGACCTTTTCATCTGGGTAGAACGCGCCTTTGAGGGTGATCGCGCCGCACGGATGCGGCTGGACAAGGCACCCATGAGCCTCAACAAGCTGATCCGGAAGGGCGGCAAGCACATTGTGTGGCTGGTCATCTCGTTCTGGACCGGTGGTGCCTTCATCCTCTACTGGCATGACGCGCCAACCGTTGCGCAGGGATGGTTCACCGGCGAAGCGCCGCTGTCCGCGTACTGGTTTGCCGGCATCCTGACCCTGACGACCTATTTCCTTGCCGGCACGATGCGCGAGCAGGTCTGCACCTACATGTGTCCCTGGCCGCGTATCCAGGGTGCCCTGACCGACGAATTCGCCCTGAACGTCACCTATCGCTACGACCGGGGCGAACCGCGCGGCGCCCACCACAAGGGCGAAAGCTGGGAAGGTCGTGGCGACTGCATCGACTGCAACCAGTGCGTCCAGGTCTGCCCCATGGGCATCGACATCCGCGACGGGTCGCAGCTCGAGTGCATTCACTGCGCATTGTGCATCGATGCCTGCGACGTGATGATGGCCCGCGTCGGCCGGCCCAAGGGGCTGATTGCCTACGATACGGAAACGGCCGTTGCCGCCCGCTCGTGCGGACAGGCGCCACCGCGTCACCGGCTCATCCGTACCCGCACCGTCCTTTACGCCGTGTTGATCGCCGCCATCGGGTCCTTGATGCTCTATGGCCTGATGACCAAGTCGACCTTTGAGGTCAACGCCATTCCGGACCGGTCGCCACCGTTCATCCAGCTGGCCGATGGTAACATCCGCAATGGCTACACGCTCAAGCTCGTCAACAAATCGACGACGGCCCGCACCGTCACGGTGACGCTCGACGGGATCGACGGCGCGACATTCCGGGTCATCGGCCTGGATACCGGCGAAGTGACGGAACTCACCCTGCCGGTCGCAGCGCACGGCGTGGACCGCTACCGGCTTCTGGTGACCGCCCGGACCGACCGTCCGCAGCGGCCCATGCGCTTCATCGCCCAGGATGCTGGAACCGGCGAAATCGAATCCTCACGTTCAGCCTTCAAGGGGCCGCGATCATGATCTTGGCAAGACAGCAGAAAGCGCTCAAAGGCTGGCATGTGCTGATTTACATGCTTGGCTTTTTCGCCCTCGTGTTCGTGGTCAACGGCATCTTCCTCTATCAGGCCATTGTCAGCTTTCCCGGTGAGGACACACGCAATTCCTATCTTCAGGGGCTGGACTACAATGCGACGCTCGCGACACGGGCCGAACAAGCTGCGCTCGGCTGGACCGCTGCAATGGGAACCGAAGGCGGCGTACTGATGCTGGAACTTCGCGACGCCGACGCTGCTCCATTGTCGAACTTTGAGGCAACGGCGCTGCTCCGGCGTCCCTCGACCACCGCCGACGACACGCTCATCGAACTGGTGCCGGCTGGAGCAGGGCAATATGCCGGGGATATCAGCGGGCTTGAAGCCGGAGAATGGCGGATTGTTGCCACAGTGACCGACCCGCAAACAGGTGTCACGGTCTTCTCCGCCAACAAGTCTTTGCTCCTGCCATGAACGCCTTTGCCGAAATCCCCGTCCCCGGTTGTCCGTCCGGCCTCGCTCCGGCGTCGCGGGATGCGGAACTCGGCAATCTGGATGTCTTCGTGCGGCGGCAGGGGAAGCTCTCCCGGCTTGAACTCTCCGTACGCGGGGCAAAGTGCGGCGCGTGCCTCGCCCGGATCGAAAACGCCGCCAAGGCGCTCCCCGGAGTAACGGAAGCGCGGCTGAACCTGTCCACTGGGCGCATGGGTGTCGCATGGACCGGTCCCTTGTCCGCCAATGATGTGGCCCGCGCGATTTCCGGCCTCGGCTATGGCGTGTCACCCTTCAGTGCCGACGACACCGAAACGGACCGCGCGCGAGAGGAGAAGTCCCTGCTGCAGGCGCTCGGCGTGGCAGGTTTTGCAGCGGCCAATATCATGCTCCTGTCCGTCGCCGTTTGGGGCGGGGCAGGCGAGATGGGCGAGGCCACGCGCCGTACGTTGCATGCCGTATCCGGCCTGATCGCGTTTCCGGCCATCATCTACGCCGGCCGCCCGTTCTTCCTCTCGGCCTGGCGCGTCTTGAAATCGGGCCATGCCAACATGGATGTGCCAATTTCGCTGGCGGTCGCTTTGGCCTTTCTCACCAGTGTCTGGGAAACCGCGACCGGCGGAGCGCATGCCTATTTCGACGCATGCGTCATGTTGCTTTTCTTCCTGCTTATCGGCCGCTTCCTGGACGCCCGCCTGCGCCGTCGCGCCTATGCCGCCGCGCATGGCCTCGCCGCC
>JBGSKI010000085.1:0-3914 GCA_041741315.1 Hyphomonas sp.
CGCCTCGCCGCTGCCTCCACGCCAACCTCGCGCCTGCGCATCCTCAACCCGTTCGACCCGGTGATCCGCGACCGCAACCGCCTCGAACGCCTGTTCGGCTACGACTATCGGATCGAGATCTTCGTCCCGGCGGCAAAGCGCATCTGGGGCTATTACGTCTACCCGCTGCTCGAAGGCGACCGGTTTGTCGGCCGCATAGAGACCAAGGCTGACCGCGCTGCAGGCATCCTGACAGTCGACAATCTCTGGGTCGAACCCGGCGTCCAGTGGACACAGGCGCGCGCCGACAAGCTCGATGCTGAACTCGCCCGGTTCGCCCGGCTGGCAGGCGTCGACGAGATTGTCAGAAACGACTCGCCAAAACTGGACTTCCCGTTGCGGTAGGGGCAGAAAGCAAAAATGGATCGAATCGAAAAGCTCTGTGCAGAAAAGGGCCTCCGCATGACGGAGCCGCGGCGCGTGATCGCCCGCATCCTGTCGGCCGCGACCGACCACCCGGATGCCGAGGAACTGCACCGCCGGGCCAATTCCCTCGACGGGTCGATCTCGCTTGCCACGGTGTACCGCACAGTGAAGCTGTTCGAAGATGCCGGCATCATCCAGGCGCACGATTTCCGCGACGGCCGGGCCCGCTACGAGGAAGTGCCGGACGAGCACCATGACCACCTGATCGACGTGAAAACCGGGGCCGTAGTCGAGTTCCATTCCGACGAGATCGAGGACCTCCAGGTCGAGATCGCCCGCAAACTCGGCTACAAGCTGGTCGACCACCGTCTGGAACTCTACGGCATTCCGCTGAAGGACAGCGATTAAGCGGCAAATGCTGCGGGCTGTGTTTGTCCGGAATTAGCAAATTTGCGGCATAGTGCTGAAATCATGAGGATTTCCAGCGCATTGAAGACTCCCGTCCTGAAAGACTGGGGTGCAGGCGAGGCCGCCCGGTTCGGCAAGGACCTGATTGTGGCCCATCACGGCCTGCACGAGCGCCCGATGTTCTCCGACGAGGGCCTCGTCCGCCTGCTCGACACCTATCCGCGCGAAGCCCTCGGCGTCTACACGATGGACAATGAGCGCCGGGACAAGGCGAGCTTCCGCCGTGGCTCGACGGGCAACCTTTCAGGTGCGCAGATCCTCGATGCCGTGCAGCACGGCCGCCTGTGGCTGAACCTGCGCGCCGCAAACCGCCATTTGCCGGAATATGCCGACCTGTGCGCTGATATGTTTGGCGAACTCGATGCGATCAACGGCGTGCGCACCATGAAACGCGATGTCGGCGTGCTGATTTCCAGCCCCAACGCCCGGGTTTTCTACCATCTCGACATTCCGCTGGTGACGCTCTGGCAGATCAAGGGCGAAAAATCCTTCTACGTGTATCCGACCGGGGAGGACTTCGCCTGCGACGAGCAGATCGAGGCGATCGTGCTGCGCGAAGTGGAAGAGGACATTTTTTACGACCCGGCCTTCGAGGCGCATGCCAGCAAAGTGGTCATGCAGCCCGGCATGGTCGCCTCATGGCCGCAGACTGCGCCGCACCGGATCGACAACAGCGACTGCCTCAACGTGTCTTTGTCCTGTGAATTCATGACCTTCGACGCGCTCGTCCGTGCCAACGCGCTTTATGCCAACGGGGCGATGCGGCGCTGGTGGGGCATGAATCCGTCGATTGAACGGGACGGCGTGGCAGCGCTCCTTGCCAAGGCGGCGCTGGCCCGTGGCATGAAGCTGTTCAACTCCCGTAAATCTTTCGAGAAGCATTCTCCCGAAACCTTCGTGATCGACCCGGAGGCGGAAAATTCCGTGCGGCCGCTGGCTGCCGCATAGAAACCGCATTCCGGGCCTAGGCGGGTTTTGGGACGGATTTCATGTTTTTTGCTTGGCTGTTGACCTTCAGCATGACCACGGGCACTGGCCCGATGGACTCGGCGCTCGGGGCGACAGAGGCCCCGAACACGTTCCGTGCGGCCTTCACGGTCGAATTGCAGTCCAGCCAGGCTCGACGCGTCTACCACTTCGATCCGCGCGAACCGCCCTCCAAGCGCTGGCAAGTGGTCGACTGGCAGGGCGATGACGAAGAGCTGGACGAAGTCGCGGCCAATTGGGCTTCCGAATCTGCGCCGGACGGACGCCTGTTCCCGGACGACCTGCGCGCCAGCCTCGGCACCGAAGTCCAGGTCGACGACATGGGCCCGGCCTGGAAGCTGAGCTTCCATCACCACCCGTCCCAGAATGACGGCGAATACGACGTCTGGGCTGCCGAGCGGCTGGCGGCAACTGCCTGGCTCGACCCGGTCGGCGAGCGCTTCCTGCGCATCGACTATACCTTGCCCCAGCCGGTGGCCGGCCCGGAAGGGGGCACGCTGGTGCGGTACGACCAGTCCTACTTCATCCGCACCGAGCCGAAATGGGGCATGAGCTACGTCTCCCGGTTCTCGGTGGAACTTGAGGCCCGTGCCGCCTTCCGCACCATCGACCGGCGCTATTCCGCAAATATCGTACAGGCCGAGTTCTTCTTCGCCAGCGACGAAGCCCGCCGCAAATTCGAGGCCTCGCGCGTCGCCCAGCGGTAATCGCATGTGGATCGTGGCGGAGGCCGCGCTACACTCGTCTGCATGACGATTCACATGCTCAAGCTCTGCGTCGGTGCCGAAACGGTCGAAGACCTGGCCGACTGGCAGTCCCGCCAGCTGAAGAAACTGCCGGCTCCGGTGCATCACACACGGATGTTCCCCAAACGGGCCGGGGAAATGCTGCATGGCGGCTCGATCTATTGGGTCATCAAGGGGGCGATCCGGGTCCGCCAACGCATTGTCGACCTTCGGCTCGACAACGATGAGGAGGGCCGCGACATGTGCGGCGTCGTCTTCGATCCGCTGCTCGTGCGGACCTATGCGCAGGCCAGGCGCCCCTTCCAGGGCTGGCGGTACCTGAAGCCGGAGGACGCGCCCCGCGACCTAAAATCGGGCGATGCGGCGCTCGACATCCCGCCGGATCTCGACACGGCCCTGAAACAGGCGGGAGTCTGGTAACCCTCCCATGCGCCGGGCAGGCGAATCCGGTTGAGCCGCCGGACCGCCCTGCATAGCCTTGTCTCCCGAGACAAAAAGTCATGTGGGGACAAGGTCATGATGCGTTGGACATTCGCGCTCGTTGCGGTGGCGGTCGCCATCCCGGCCTGCACAACGCCGCGTACAAATGCGCCGGTCGCCCGCGATACGATGACCTATTCGACCGAACTCGCCCGCGCGCAGCAGGAACAGCTCCTGCTGAACATCGTCCGCCTGCGCTACAATGACCCCGTCAATTTCGTCGAAGTCGAAACCCTGTCGACCGAGGATTCCGGCTCGGCCTCGGCGGGGGTCGGAGGCCTGTTCGGCCTTGGCGCGGCGGAATTTGTCGACACGCTGGCACCCGCGGGCACATATACCCGCAGCTGGACGCCGACAGTCGTCTACAAGAACCTGCGCGGCGGCGACTATGCGACCCAGCTCCTCAAGCCAGTCGCCCCGGAATCGATCTTTCTGCTCAGCCAGTCCGGCTGGAGCGTCGAACGCCTGCTCCTCTGCTGCATCGCGCGCGTTGGCGACCTCGACAATGCCCGGTCTGCGGCCGGGCCGACGCCCGATATCCTGCCGGACAATGCGGGCTTTCGCGAACTCGCCCGCCTGATGCGGGAACTGCAGAATTCGGGCGACCTGCTGGTTCAGGTGCTGGACGGCGAAACGGCCGGAGACCCGCCGCGCATCGCGATCAGCTGGCATGGCGGCAGTCCGCCGGCAGATGCACTCGCCCGGATGATGAAGGACCACAAGATCAACATCGCTCCGCAGACGCCGGATGGCCTGTACGTCGCCGAACTGAACGCCACCAGCCGCGTTGCCGGGTCGTCGCCGGCCCGCGGACGCAGCCTGCTCGGC